>CAYLMG010000048.1:9423-13047 GCA_964384565.1 uncultured Pirellulales bacterium
CATTCGGGACATTCGATTAGAGCCATAATTAACTCCTGAATTTATAACAATATAAGTAACCGGTATTGCAGTTTCTATCAAGGATAACGGTTTGTCAAGGCGATATAAATAGAGGTTTTCATTTCAGGCAGGTTTCGAAGGGTGAGTATTGGATAAGAAGTTTTCATCTATTTTCGGGTGTTAAGTTCTTGTTATTGAAAGACTTGTGGAGTTTTGATTTTACCTGTGTTTTGACTTCTTTTTATTCCGTCTTATTGATATAATGCTTTGGCTTTTAAGCCGTGACGCGAGCTGTTCCGGATGGGAAAAGGTTCAGGGGATATCCAAGCGAAAGCCTATTAGTATGGATAATAATGAGGCAGAAAAGAAACCCGTTGTAACCTCCAAATCTTTATTGACGATTGGGCCGACGCTGCATTACAGCCATAATAATGTTTTGATGTGCTGGTTTCTCGCGCTTTTGGCGTTTGGGCTTTGTTGTGCGTTCTGGTCAAAGTTAGTCAGGGGCGGTTTCGTATTTTTCGATATCGGCTGTTTCATATCATCACGCGGCTGGTACCTTGGCGATTTCGTGATAAGTGGCGTCAGTATATTTGAATATCCCTGGCAGATTCTTGTGCTGGGCCTATTGATGGGTATTCTTGCTGTGGTGCCGGTTTTGATATCGCAGTTAATGAGCTTTAGTTACAGCCTGCTTTTTGTTTTGGCAATAGCTTTTCTGGCGAATTTGCCCGGTTTAGCCTTGTCTGTATTGATAAGCTGTTTTGCAGCGGCTTGCCGGCCATTTCGGTTTCGGTCGCGTTTTACATCGATAGCTTTATGTATGTGGCCTCAGCTTTTATACTGGGGCTTTTTCGGCGGGGCCAAGTGGGCGGAACCTATTATATGGGGTTATTCTTACACGCCCTGGATATGTGCGTGGCTTATCGGTCTGAGTGTAGCCGGTATCGTTCTTGGGATAGGTCATTTAACCCGTTACAGACCCGGCCTTGTGTGGATATGTACGATTCTTGCACTTTTTGCAACATTTGCCATGTTTGAAGTAGAGATAGGCTTCGATGAGCTGGATTATCAACTGTATGTTGCGGGAAGCAATCCGGAGCAGGTTGACCAGTTTCATACCCATAGCATAACCGGGGCACTCGATTCGACAATTGCCAATGAGCTGGTTATAGAGAATTTGCTGAAGGCTTACTTTTATCCCGAAGATAAGATTGAGCTTCGCAATGTGTTGAAGCGTGAAATTGTTAATAGTCTTGATTATGATAGCTGGCCCTGGTGGTTTATGGTGCCGGATGAGCTGAACTACCAGGACAAGCGTGAAGAATTGCTCAGAGAGTATGATAAGTTTATCAGCAAGCGCCCGGAGAGCGGGCGTATGCCGATTGCTCTTTATTATGAGGCTTTGCTTCAGGAATACAGTCCTGACATAAAGCATCTTGAACAAACTGAAGAGCTTCGTTTTTATAGTGACTATCCCCATGAGCGAGCGAGAGGCATATGGCATAGGTTATACAGGGATTTTTCGCAAAGTCCGGAATCGCTTGAAGCACGTTGGCGGATAGCCAAGCACTGGGCAGGACTTGGTAGATTTTTGCGTGCGGATGGTCTTCTTGCCGAGGCTGAAATTATGCTCGATGAGCTGTTACCGGGCTTTGACAAGAACGGCCCAATGAACGATAATTTGTTTAGCCCGTTCCGACCGCCGGCCAAATCCGCAATGACGGAATTTAAGTTAAAAGAGCTTCAAGGCCGGCTGAATCAGCTTCGCAGCTTAATCAGTTCGCAGAATCATATCGATGAGCCGGATTCGGAAAAACGGCTCGCTAATTTTGTTATGCTTAATCCTCACAGCAGTCAATTTGTCTGGGAGCTCGGAGAGCTTCTCAGGCAGATGGGCGAAAAAGATGCTCTTCGTGACAACGTTTTACTAGCTCAGACTATGCTGATAGCCGATGAGCAGCTTCGGGCTGAGAAACTGGCTGAGCTTCATGAAAAGTATCTTAATACCGACGGTGGAATGAGGGCGCTTTATGAGCTCGGACTTTTGAGAAAGAGGTTATGGTCTCAGCAGGAGACTAACTCGGAACAGAAAACAAAGCTGCTCACTGAGACAAGGGACGTCCTTACAAAATTTGTCAGTCTTTATCCCGACAGCATCTATGCAGGGCAGGTAGAAAAGATACTCTCGGGCCTGCCAAAGGTCGAGTAGATTTTGAACAGCTTAATTATCATTTTCTTAGAGCACAAAATAATGCAATCAAGGCTACGTAGGTTGGTAAGCTGTTTGTGCCGACTTTTTTATTCGCCATTGGTTTCACTGTAAAAAACTGTAGGGAAGTTAAAGAATGATAGAGACAAAGCGACATTTTAAGGCTGGTTAATAAAAGTGGAAGATGGAGCGGTGAAATTCAGGATTGTCAGTCCTGTAACGGGCGAGGAATTCGAGAAATATTACGATTTGCGGTGGCGGATACTGAGAAAGCCGTGGGGACAGCCTGAGGGGAGTGAGAAAGATGAACTGGAGAATAAAAGCTTTCATATTATGGTTCTCGAAGGTGACCGGGTAATCGGAGTAGGGAGGGGACACTTCAACACAAGTAGCCAGTACCAGATAAGATATATGGCAGTTGATGAAAATTGGCGGCGTAAAGGCGTGGGGACAATGATACTGGGCAGATTACAAGAGTATGCTGCCAAGGGCGGTGCCGGACAGATTGTGCTGAAAGCGAGAGAGGGCGCGGTTAAATTTTACGCCAAACGCGGCTTCAAGATAGTTGGGCAGGCACATACTCTGTTTGGGTGTATAAAGCATTTTAAGATGATAAAAGAGCTTCGCTGCGAAGATGTTGTCGGCGCAAACTAATGATATGCAGACGGTTCTGTGCGGAGGCTGTGTTTGGATTTGGCATTGATTTTTTTTGTAACTTACGCTAAAATATTGTATTAGACAATTACATATTGTACAGAGAGGCTGGACGGGTGATTCCGGTTATTCCCAAACGGCGGTTAGGGATTTCAAGATATAGATTTTCCGTTGTTGGAGAATGATTTTTTATTAATGAGTGAGTTGTTAGTTCTAACAGCAGTGTTGAAGCGGGCTTTGAGAAAATGAGTGTTAATCAAAAATTTTGGGAAAGAGGTAAGAAGGTTTTGCTGATAGGCGATGTTGAGAGGGCTTTTCCGAGCGACATTGCAGACAGTAGAGCAGGCCTCGAATATCATTACGATGTGTCTTCGGGTATAAAGGCCGCCGAACAGCAGGAGTATCAGGCGATCGGCGTGGTGATGACAGGAACAGCAGAATTGAATTCTACGCTGGAAGCCTTGAGGAAAGCCAATCCCACCGCGAGAATTATTCTTCTGGCTCAGATGTATGAAGAGCCGCAGGCGATGCGGCTTATTAATTCCGGGCGTAATGGGGCTGCGATGGCGGATGAGTATTTGATTTGTCCGGTTTGCGCAGAAGAGTTTTATTCATTTGTTTTGTCATCTGAGAGTCGAGTCGCCGAATCGGCGCAGAAGTCTGCAGGTTATGATTTGGCTAAGGACAAGAAGATTAAGATTCTTGAGAAGCTTGCCACTACCGATGAGCTGACAGGCCTTAAAAATCGCAGATATGTG
>CAYLMG010000049.1:0-13018 GCA_964384565.1 uncultured Pirellulales bacterium
GCAGAGGAAAACATTACAAAAGCAGGCTACAAATTCGAATCAATTATCACAAAAAACGATTTGGGCATCGTCGACTGACTTGTTTTACGGAAAAAAAGTTAGTATGAAAGCTTCTCTATCACCTTAATTATTTTTTTCGCAATAGTTGCCTTGTCAGTATACTCAACCTTTTGCCATCTGCTATTAGCTGCTTTAAAAATAACAGTTGATTTGCCAGCTCCAATGGCCTCAAATTTATTAGCAACTATCATATCAAGATTTTTCTCTTTCAGTTTCTTCTGTGCCTTTCTTTGTAAATCCTTATCTTCAAGAGCAAATCCAACAACAAACTGTTCTTTTCTCTTGTTTCTTCCAGCCCAGGCGAGAATGTCAACAGTCGGTTTTAATCTTATTACCAAATCCCTTTTTGATTTTTTAATTTTTGTCTTTGATTTTTTAACTGGCGTATAATCGGAAACAGCGGCAGCCATAATAAGACAGTCGCATTTATTGAAAAATTTCTTTACCGCTTTAAACATTTCAGCAGCACTTTCAACGCCTACAAAATCCACACCTATCGGCGGCTGAGTATCCGATGCGCTTATCAATGTCACGTTATGGCCGGCCTTCAGGGCAGCTTCTGAAAGAGCATAACCCATTCGGCCGCTGCTCGCATTGGATATAAAACGCACAGGGTCGATATTTTCGCGTGTACCGCCGGCTGTTATTAAAAAGTGCATTTTAGAGCTTCCCGATTTGTAAAACTACGTTCGGGCCTTGTTAATTTGAACCCGTTTTCTTTTTCCTATCAATCTTCGAGACAAGCTGTTCAATAGCCTGAAGTATCTCAGCCGGCTCGGACATCCTGCCTTCCGCAATTGTCCCGCAGGCAAGTCTGCCTTTCATTGGGCCTACAAGCTCAAAACCCATCTCTCTAACTGCCTTGACATTTCGCTGTACCGCAGGATTATTCCACATATCCACATTCATCGCAGGCGCCAATAGCACCCGCTTCGACCAGCAAACACAAAGAATTGTGCTGACCAAATCATCACAAATACCATTCGCCACCTTGCCTATAATGTTGGCAGTCGCCGGAGCAACAACCACAATATCGGCCCACTCCACCAGAGTTACATGTTCAATCCTGAATCTCTCGACACTATGCCAAAGGCTCGTAAACGCAGCCGAATTCGTAATTCCCTCAAAACTCTTTGCTCCAACAAGCCCCTCGGCCGCTTCTGTCATAGCTGTCTTGACAGATGCCCCTTCCGAAACAAGCTTGCTTGCCAAATCAACCGCCTTGTAAGCAGCGATTCCGCCGCTGACGCACAACAAAACCTTTAAGGCTTCAAATTTCAGTTTTTCATCAGCCATCTAAATCCCTCTCAGCCCTTCGCCTCTGTCGGCTCATTGATATCGCTCGCACCGAAATCGATCGTTATCTTGTCCTCCATTATCTCCCGGATAACTATCTCCATTTGGGTCATCCCCTCGGTATCCTCTATCAACGGCCTGGCTCCTTCCAGCAGCTCCGTCAAACGCTTCTGAATCAAGGCCGTCAACTTAAATCTGCCACCTGCCTTATCAATTATCTTAGTGTCCTTAAGCTCCTCTATCATACTTTTTCTCCAATGGTCTGTTCAATTATCTTTATAACTTCACTTACCGCCTGGTTAAGGTCATCGTTAATTACCATATGCTCGTAATATTGAAAAGCAGACGCGATCTCGGTCCCAGCTTCGTCGAGTCTCTTTTCTGAAACCTCAACTTCATCTCTGCCCCGACCACTCAATCGCCTCGCAAGCTCTTTTTGGTCCGGCGGTAAAATAAATATCATCACCGCCTGTGGATATATCACCTTAACCTTTTTACCACCCTGCACATCTATCTCAAGGATAATAGTCTTACCCGATGAAAGTGCATTTTCTACCTCATCCTTAGACGTACCATAAAGATAGCCAAAAACCTCAGCATATTCTAAAAACAAATCCTCGTCAATTCGACGCTGAAACTCCTGAGGTGACACAAACCAGTATTCTCTACCGTTCTCCTCATCTTTTCCCTGAGTCCGTGTCGTAACAGAAACACTTATAAGCACATTTCCAAGCCGTTTAGCGACCTCAGCACATATAGTGCCTTTACCAACTCCACTCGGCCCGCTGATTATCACAAGCTTGCCTCTTGCTATGTCCGGTTTGACCATGCCATTACCCAGCGAAATAAAGACCGCGGAATATTACTCCACATTCTGAACCTGCTCTTTAATTCTGTCTATCAGGCACTTTATATCCACCACCAGATGTATAGTCTTCGCATCGCAGGCTTTGCTTGCGATGGTATTGGCCTCACGGAGCATCTCCTGACTTATAAAATCCAGCCGGCGCCCTAATTGATTACCAGCCTTTTCAGACTCACCTTTGCCCTCACAGGTGTTTCTAAATTGCTCTATATGAGACTGCAACCTGACTATCTCTTCAGATATATCAGAACGCTCCGCAAAAACCGCAACTTCACGAGCAACAATTTCCTCATCAAGCACTACATCATTTGCACCAAGCAGCTCCTCCATCCTCTTTTTCAATCGCTTTGCATATTCTGTCAAAAACGATTTACTTTGCTGCCGAACCAATCCCAGCTTATCCTCTATTTGGTTACAATGCTGGGCCAAATCTTCCGCCAGGACAACGCCTTCCGCCGCTCTCATTTGTTTAAGCGCCGCCAAAGCTTCAGTCGTTATCCTCAAAACAGCATCTCGAACACGCCCGGCCTGAGCCTCATCAGGCACACGTGGCGACAAAACCTCAGGTAAATTCAGCAAATTGCTCATGTCAACCGAACAGTTAACATCAACACCGCGGGCTATCCTGCCTAAACGTTCAACATAACTCTGTAGAGCCTTCTCATCTATATCAAAAAAAACATCTGACGAAACATTCTTAATGTGAAGAATGTAATTGACCATCCCACGTGACAACTGCTGTCGCAGAACACTCTCAATATCCTCTTCAAGAAAAACAACCGGTTCCGGCAACTTAATCCTTGTCTTAAAAAAGCGGTTGTTCACCGTCCTGATTTCAACGACATAAGTTACACCATCACGTTCCCCTGATGCACTTCCGTATCCGGTCATACTGTTTATCATAAAAATTCCACTCACACTAACCAGAAAAACAACTTTACCCGACCGTCACTGTGCCGACTAAAATCAATTCGAATTAACGTCCACACTCTCATCAACCATCTCATCGATTCCGACATTATCCATATCCCCGGAAATATCCGGAACCTGTGTGCTCTGCTGCGCCGGCGTCTCTTCAACTACACTGCTCGCCGACGGCTTATAAAACTTAGCCATCAACACTGCAAGAAACAAAAACACGCTCACAAGCCCTATAGTAAACCACGTCATAGGTTTTTTCGTATCCGCACCAAGTAAGCTGCCTGCCATCCCCCCGCCAAAAACTCCGCTCAGCCCGCCTCCTTTGCCTTTCTGAATCAGGACGACAAAAACCAGTACCACCGCAGTGAGAAACCAGATAACGGCTACAAATTTCATAATTAAACTTGCAGCCAAAACCGAACAAAATGCCATCTTAAGTTCCCCTAATAAATTACCCTAAACCATAATTAACATGACGCTTTAACTATCGCAATAAAATCTTCCGACTTCAAACTCGCTCCCCCAACTAATAAACCATCTACATCAGGCTGACTCATCAACGCACTCGCATTATCCGGTTTCACCGACCCCCCGTATAATATACGAATCTCATCTGCAAGCTGACCGTCATACATATCAGCAAGCAGCTTTCTCATCATTGACTGCACCTGCTGTGCCTGTTCTGGTGTCGCCGTCAATCCCGTCCCGATTGCCCACACGGGCTCATATGCCAACGTCACCGCCGAAAGCTTCTCCGTGCTCAATCCCTCAAGGCCTTTTCCAAGCTGATTGCTCACCACCTGTTCAGTCCTGCCGGCCTTGCGCTGCTCTATCAACTCCCCAACACAAAGTATCGGTAAAAGTCCTCCGGATATAGCAGCTGAAACTTTCTTGTTAACCAGCCCGTCATCTTCCTTAATAATGTGCCTGCGCTCCGAGTGACCGCACAATACATATGCACAGCCGATATCCTTGAGCATCGACGAGCTTATCTCACCGGTAAAAGCTCCCTGCTGCTCAAAATAAACGTCCTGTGCACCAACCGCGATATGCGTAGTGCTGAGGGTTCCGACAACTGCCGGAATATAAACAAAAGGCGGTATCACAGCCACATCAACACGCTCACCCGCCAATTCCATCACCCCATCGGCCACAGTCTTGGCAAGACTAACGCTCGACAGACTATCTGTGTTCATCTTCCAGTTGCCCGCCACAAACGGTTTTCTCATAAGTACACTCCCCAAATCTTGGTACACACTCTTCAATCTGCAAGCAACCACACTAAAGAAGCTGGTTCGCACGAGGGAAACTGCCAAGTATCGAAAGCTGAAGACAATGCTTGCGCGACTCTTCAAGCGCCTCCTTAACGTGTTTATCCAACCGGTGGCCGATAAAATCCATAAAGAAATAATACTCCCACTGACGCTTTTTGCTCGGCCTCGACTCTATATTTGTAAGATTTATCTCATAGCTCTTCATAACATCAAGCACATCAGCAAGCGCACCTGCCTTGTGAGCGGTACTGAACAATACGGCCGTCTTGTCATCACCGGTCGGTCTGGCATCTTCCTTACTAATCACCAGAAAACGTGTCACGTTGTTAGCTATATCCTCGATATTTTCATACACTACACTCAAACCATACAGCTCAGCCGCCACCTTGGAACCAATAGCAGCAGTACCCTTTTCCTCTGCTGCCATCTGAGTCGCCTTCGCTGTTGAAGCAACTGCAATCGTCTTGGCCTCTTTAAAAGTCGAACTCAGCCACTTACGACACTGGGCAAAAACCTCCGGCTTGGAATATATCTTCTCTATCTGCTCAAGCGAACAATTTGCAAGCAGATTATGATGAATCGCCATCAAAACTTCCGCACACACTTTCACATCAGATTCGACAAATGCATCCAGCGTCTCTATCACGCCGCCGCCGGTCGTATTCTCCACCGGCACAACACCGAGGTCGCAATGGCCCTTGCTCACCTCATCAAAAATGCTCAGAATATCTGTCAGAGGCTCGCACTCGACACTCTGACCAAACTTCAGCAACGCAGCAGTATGGCTGAAACTACCCTGAGGACCAAGGTAGCCTATCCGCAAAGGCCTCTCAAGCGCAATAGAACCACTCATCAATTCCCGCCATATCGCCTTGATTGTCTTATCAAATAAAGGCCCCTGGTTAGCCTCGGCAATCCTATCAAAAACCTCCCGCTCCCTGTCGGGCGCATAGATCTGACCGCCGGTTTTATTCTTGAGCCTGCCAACCTCTACAACAATCCGTGCCCGCTCATTAAGAAGCCTGATAAGCTCAATATCCAGCTCATCAATCTTCTTCCGCAACTCTTCAAGAGACATAAAAACACTCTCTAGTAATAGTTTGTTAATCCTTCACTCTTTTTTCTATTTCCGATTTACGTACAGAACCGTGAAATCTAACAAAAATTCTTTATTAAGTCAATAAATTTGGCATACTTACGTACTGATTTTCTATAACGAGTCCTGCAGATAAAGGCGGCTGGAAATGAAGAAAACAGTAAAATACACAATTTTTAACACAAAATGGGGCTATTTCGGCCTGGTAGCGGAAGAAAAAACACTGCTTGGAACCATTCTGCCCCTGCCGAATCCCAAAAAAGCCGAATCCCTAATTTTGAAAAAATACCCAAACGCCGAATACCAAAAATATCTTCTCAAACCTCTCCAGAAGAAAATAACCGCCTATTTTCAAGGCCGCCAGACTGATTTTAACTCGATCCCCATACTGCTGGATGGCTTAAAGCCATTTACCATATTAGTGCTTACCGCGTGTAGAAAGATTCCCTGCGGCCGAACGATAAGCTACTCAAAAATCGCTCAAAAAATACACTGCCCCAAAGCATCAAGAGCGGTTGGAAACGCACTCGCCCGAAACCCTCTGCCGTTGATTATCCCCTGTCATCGAGTCATCCGCTCAGATGGAAGCTGCGGCAACTTCTCCGCTGCCGGCGGAAAAAAATTAAAAAAGAAACTGCTTAAACTCGAAAAAACAAATTCGCCCACATCAAAATAAAGATTGCAGGCTTGATTATTGCGCTTCTTTCGTTTAGGATTTGCAATAGATTTTCAAGGAAACTATCTTTAAGGAGCACCGGAATGGCCTCAATTCTCGAACAAAACGACCCCGAAGTTTACAGGCTCATCCAACTCGAAGAGCAGCGGCAAAGAAAGTCTATTCGGCTGATTCCTTCGGAAAATTATACCTCAAAAGCGGTAAGAGAAGCGACGGGAAGCTGGTTTACAAATAAATATTCCGAAGGCTATCCCGGCAAACGTTATTATGAGGGTCAGGAGAATACAGATGTCGTTGAGGATTTGGCGAGAGAGCGTGCTAAAAAGCTGTTTGGCGCAGACCACGCCAACGTTCAGCCGCATTCAGGCTCGCCCGCAAACCTGGCTGCGTATCTTGCACTGGCTGAGCCCGGCGATACAATTATGGGCCTGGCCCTGCCCGACGGCGGTCACTTAACACACGGCTGGAAGGTAAGTATAACCGGCAGGCTCTTCAATTCAGTACAATACGGCGTTCATCCTGAAACTGGAAGATTCGATTATGACCAGATTGCCGAGATGGCAAAAGGGCACAGACCAAAAATCATTATCTGCGGAGCGACAGCTTATGCTCGCGAGATTGAGTTCGATAAATTCGCTGAAATCGCCAAAAGCGTTGGTGCATATCTGGTTGCAGATATCGCGCATATATCAGGTCTTGTTGCCGGCGGCGTTCATATGAATCCTGTACCTTACGCTGACATAGTAACAAGCACAACGCATAAAACTTTACGTGGCCCGCGAGGCGGAATGATGCTCTGCAAAGAAGAGCACGCAAAAAAAATGGACAAGACGGTCTTTCCCGGCTTGCAGGGCGGCCCGCACATGCACTCGATAAGTGCTATTGCGGTCGCACTAAAAGAGGCATCGACGCCTGCCTTTGCTGAATACACAAAACAGATAATCAAAAACGCAAAAGCTATGGCCGAGAAGCTGCTCGAGTATGGATTCAATCTCGTCTCAGGCGGTACGGACAATCATTTGATTCTGATAGACCTGCGAAATAAAAACATTCCCGGCAAGAAACTGTCGCAGGCGCTGGCGAAGGCGGGAATTTATACAAATTGCAATTCGGTACCGCAGGACACGGCACCGCCATTTAATCCGAGCGGGCTTCGCATAGGAACACCGGCAATTACCACACGCGGCTTCAAAGAGCAGCAGGCACAACAAATCGCTTCCTGGATAAACGAAGTCGCCGAAAACATAGAAAATGAATCGGTTTTCGAGAAGGTACAAAAGGAAGTCGAAAAGCTATGCGAAGCTTACCCCGTGCCCGATAATTTTGTGTAAAACTGAAACTACAGGAGCTTTAAAATGCTAAGAGAGCTGTTTGAAAAACAGGCGGAATTGAATAAACGTACCGGTTTTGACGCCAAGGCTATGCGGAAAAACTTCGACCCTCAGAAAGCAGGGGAATGGCTCAACAATTACATTGCAGCAATGAGCAATGAGCTTGAGGAGCTGCGGGACTGCACCTACTGGAAGCACTGGTGTAAGGAAGCAAAAGGCGGCAGGCGGTATCTGCTGCACGATTTGCAGAATGCAAGGGTCGAAGTTATAGATATGCTGTTTTTCTGGATAAGTCTCGCACAATGTCTCGGGCTTGATGCCGACGATGTGGTTCGCCTTTACGAGCAGAAGCTAAAGATAAACCACGACCGCCAGGATAACGGCTACTCTATGGCGACAAAAACCGAAGATGATAATAAAGATATCGGCTAAAAATACTATTACAGGGATGGTGACATCTCTTACAGAGCTAAATCAATCTGTATAAATTGCAAACCTGATTTGAATATGTAGCATCCTATGAATAGGGATAAACTTAATATTGCGGTACTGGGATTAGACGAGAATGGCAGGCTGCTACTCGAGGCAGCCTCGAAAATCGATTGTTTTAATATTGATGCAGTAGCGGATAAGGATACACCGCTGACCGAGAAAATATCAGCCCAATATAACTGCGCAGGCTTTGACGATTACCGCCAGCTCATAATACAAAATCAGTTCGATGCTTTACTTGTTGCAGCACCGATTTACAGCTGCGATGAGTATGTTCGTGCGGCAATGAAAAACAAATTTAATGTTGTGAAACTTGCGCCGCCGGCTAGGAACTTCGAAGAGGCTGCACAGCTCGTACGCCTTGCAAAAAAAGAAGATGTCAAATTCGCTGTCGCCAATCCGAGCAGATTCGCACAAAGCTTTGTCGATTTCGCAAAATATCTCAAGGAAAACCCCCTTGAGCAGCCGTTTTTGATAAATGCTGTTTTTTACACGGGCGAAAGCAAACACCCGGCCTGGCAAAACGACTGGAAGCTCTCCGGAGGCGGTGTGCTGCTCCGCAACTGCTATCACCTTGTTGACCTGATTGTTTCGAATTTCGCTCTGCCGCAGCAGGTTTATTGTTTAATGACCAACACGGCGGGGGAAAAACAGCAGCGAGTTTACCTGACAGAGGACACGGCTGTTGTAACAATGAAATTCAATCCGGCTCTCTCGGCTAATCTTATCACGTCACGTCAGTCGGGTATCGGGCCCGACAAAGAATATCTACAGGTCCACGGCAGAGACAAAACCTTAACAGTCAGTCACACGAATCTTACCATCCGTGACAGCACCGGCCAGCAAATAGATGAAAACGAGTACAATTATGATAAACACGTATGCATGGCCAAACTTTTGAACGATTTTGCTTTAAGTATATTGTCGCCAGAGGAACACAAACTTACCAGCAGCGGCGCAAACAATCTGGGCACGATGGCCGTAATCGAAGCGGCATATTTATCTGCACGAACCGGTATGCCGGAAGAGCCCGCGCGAATTACGCAAATGGCAGAAGAGGAAGACGAACAGCTCAAAATCTGGCCTGCTCACTAAGCGCATCGATGGCTTACCCATGCCGGAAATGATTAAAAATTATAAGCCTTATATCCTAATCCAACTCGTCGAGCACATAATTTTTGTAATCTCCTCCGCCGGACTTTAGCCTTTCGGGCTGAAAGTAGTTCAGGAGGATCTTTTCCTCCAGATAAGCAATCCTGTTTTCAGGGTTTGGGTGCGTTGAGAAAAACTCTATCGGCCTGAAGTCGTTTTCATCGTTGAGCATTTTCATAGTTTCGACCATGGCGTTCGGATTATATCCCGCGGCGACCATATAGTCCAGGCCGGCAAGGTCTGCTGTCTTCTCATCCTCTCTGCTGTAGCTCAATCCCAGAATCTGATTGGTTACATCAGCGACCGTCAAAACCGTTCCTGAGGTTTCCTCGCTGGTAACCGCGGAAAGAACCAGGCTTATGCCGATATCTCTGCTCATAGCGGCGGCTGTGTCACGGGCAACGATATGCGCCGTCTCGTGTGCGAGGACTGCCGCAAGCTGAGCTTCTGATTCGAGCTTCTCCAGCATACCTCTTGTTATGAATATGTAACCGCCGGGTAATGCAAAAGCGTTCATTGATTCGTCGTCCAGGGCAATAAAGTGGTAATCGTAGTCGGGTCTGTGGCTGATGCCAGCGACTTTCTGGCCCACACTATCGACATAGTTTTGCAGTGCCGGGCTCGGGACACGTCCACCCATCTGAGTCTCTATTTCCGGTGCGTATCTTCTGCCGATTTCAAAATCCTGCTGTTCGGAAAGAAACATCAATTCATCCCTGCCTGTGATTGGGTTGGTAAAGCAGCCGCTTATAAGGCAAACAACAAAAAGTAATGATATCAACAGCGTTTTTCTTATCATAATCATTCCCCCTTCAAAAATATGTTTGAAAGCATAATCAATATCTATTATAAGTTAGAATTTATTTTATACCGTAAATATTATGCAGTTTGAAGAAAAAAATTGTCAGGGCTGCAGATATAGGCACACCTGTGAAGAGGTCTATAACAAGCTTGGCCACAGCAGGGCCAGCCCGGTAACCTCGAAGGTTGTTTTAGCGTTTTTGCTGCCGCTGATAATATTTATCGCCTCGATAGCCTTTTTTAAAAGGATTTTCAGCCTGGCATTGAATGCAGAATGGCTGGTTATTGTACTCAGCCTTTTTACAGCCGTTTCAATAACATTAATTTTAACTTTAATCGTCAAAAAAATACGTAACAAATTCAATAAAGCACCTTAAAATGAAATCAACAGCCATCAAAGGCAAAAAGACGTTCCAGGGCGGTACACACCCGCTGGAAAAGAAGACTCTGACAAGCGAGTGTGCAATATCAGACGGACCCGCCATAAAACAGGCGACGATTTTACTCAGCCAGCATATTGGAGCGGTTTGTGAGCCGCTGGTGAAAAAGGCTGACAGCATCGAGGCAGGACAAAAAACCGGTGACAGTGATGCATTTGTCTCAGCACCGGTTCATTCACCAATTAAAGGCAAGGTCAAAGAAGTCTCGCTGCAACCGCACCCCGTACTCGGCCGATGTATGGGTATAGTCATCGAAGCCGACGCTGAAAGTAATCCGTTAAAGAGCCCCTGTTTTGATAAATTCGACAGTAATTTCGACCAGTCAAAATATACGTCAGAGCAGATTTGCGATGCCGTTCGCCAGGCAGGAATTGTCGGAATGGGCGGCGCAGGCTTTCCGACGAGGGTGAAAATCGAGCCAAACCCACGGCTGCCGAAAGAAACGTTGATTATCAACGGCTGCGAATGCGAACCATATATCACCTGCGACTATCGGATTATGCTTGAGTGGACATACCAGGTACTGGCCGGCATTAAACTGGCGCGAAAGGCCTGCGGTGTCAAGCGCGTCCTTATCAGCATCGAGGATAATAAACCGCAAGCTATCGAGGTCATGCGCCGGGCGGTGCTCGAGAGCAAGGATAGCGAAAATATTGAGGTAGTCGAGGTAAAAACGAAGTACCCACAGGGCGGCGAAAGACAGCTTATCGAATCGATACTCGGCAAAAATGTCCCAACGGGTGGAATCCCTCCTATGATAGGACTTGTGGTTCTCAATGTTGCAACCTGTGCGGCGATAGCTGAGGCCGTTGTGCTCGGTAGGCCCCTAACACACAGGGCCGTCACCGTCACCGGCGAGGCCGTTTGCAGACCCGGCAACTTTTACGTACCCGTCGGAATAGCTGTCGGTGAGCTAATCGATTTCTGCGGCGGTGTTACTGAAAAAAGCGCTAAAGTCGTACTCGGCGGGCCGATGATGGGACTGGCCATCGGTGACCTGTCAACACCTATTACAAAAACAACAGGTGCTGTAACAATCCTGACCGGTGAACAGATTGGCAAGGCAAAATTCGAAAGAAGACAGACAGCGTGCATTCGCTGCGGCAGGTGTCTGCAGGCCTGCCCGGAAAGATTAAATCCGACAAAAATAGCGCACGCAGTCAAATATAATAAGCTTGACCTGGCTGAAAGCTATTACATAAACGCCTGTATGGAGTGCGGCTGCTGCAGCTATGTCTGCCCAGCCAATATAGAGTTAACCGGATATATCAAAACAGGGAAAATTTATCTTGCCAGAAAAAAGAAAAAGATGCCGCAGTAAAACAGTTGACAGAAGGAAATCAATAAATGCTTAGTGAGCTAAACGTTTCACCTGCACCGCACATAAGCGGTCCCGTGTCCACACGCAGCGTGATGCTGGATGTTATAATCGGCCTGTCACCTGCAATGGCTACGGCGATAATCTTTTTCAGAATACACGCTGTGCTTCTGACAGCCGCCTGTGTAATTTCAGCCGTTTTAACAGAGTATGTTTGCAATCTCTTACTCAAGAAGGAAAATCCTCTTGAGTCTCTTGGCGACTTCAGTGCGGTCGTCACCGGCATAATACTTGCATTTTCGATTCCGCCGAAGCTGCCCGTTTGGGCCGCGGTTATCGGCTCGGTTTTTGCGATAGCGATAGGCAAAATGGTCTTCGGCGGACTGGGAGCCAATATTTTCAATCCCGCAATGGCCGGCAGAGCTTTTCTGATGGCAAGTTTCGGAGTCCTGATGACTACCTGGACAGTGCCTGCAACTGTCGATTCAGCAATGCCGCAGATAAAAACAACCGCCGTCTACAGTGACATTCGAACTCAGGCAACACCGCTGGCACTGAGTAAAGAAGCTGTAAAAAAAGGTGAGGGCGCCGAGACAATAAACAAACAAATGAAAGCTTTGTTTTTCGGCAACGTCGGCGGCTGTATCGGTGAAACCAGCGCACTGGCTCTATTGATAGGCGGTATCTATCTTTTAATAAGAAGAACTATCAATATTCATATTCCGCTGGCGGTTCTGTTATCCGCCTTTGTCTTTGCACTTCTCGCTTATATTATCGAGCCGCAGGCCAATATCAATCCTGCTGCTCACTTACTTAGCGGCGGCCTTTTAATAGGCGCCTTCTTTATCGCAACCGACCCGGTGACGGCTCCATTGAGCATTAAGGGTATGTGGATTTTTGGTATCGGCGTGGGGACAATCACAATGCTTATCAGAATTGTAGGCGAATACCCGGAAGGCGTGATGTTCTCGATACTTTTAATGAACGCTGTAACACCGCTGATTGACAGGCTCTGCAAATTGACACCAGCAGGAGGTAAACCGAATGTCTAAAGTTAAGCTCTTTTTACAGCAAAGCTGGCTGCTGATTTTCGCATCATTTACCTTCGGACTGCTTCTGGCAGCGGCAAATGCCGCTCTGCAGGATAAAATCGAACGAAACGAGCGAAACAAATTAAATAAGAAGATGACTGAGCTGATTACCGATGCCAATGACTTTACGCTGGTGCTGGACGATGCTGTGATACAGCTCGGCAAAAGCAAAACCGCCAAGACAGACATATACAAAGCCAAAGAT
>CAYLMG010000050.1:0-12906 GCA_964384565.1 uncultured Pirellulales bacterium
ACAGCAATGTCTCGGCGTTTGCCATACTCGGTTCGCAGGTTCCGGAACCTGCCACATTTTTGCTTTTTATACTTGCAGGCTTAGGCATAATGGGAAGACACAGGGTATAGGCCGGGGGCTAAAAAAGATTGACAAGTCAAAAAGAGATTGTCGCGTCCACCAATGGCGGACGCGCAATGACGATAAAGGCAATCCCCAGCAGGTCAGGGGATTAAATAATAATTTATTCGGTGACTTTGTAAACGGTGTCGGTCTTTCGTACACGGTCGGGGACCTTGACGCCGACAGAGTCACCGGCATTGGCCTCCTCGACATTTTCGTTCTCAATCTGCATCGATTCGACGACAACCTCGAGGTCGGTTGTGTGGCCCTTAAAATGGATTTTATCACCAACCTTCAAAGGCGCGGTCAGCTCGATGGCGGCAACGACCGGCCTGGCAAAGAAGTCCGACACTTTTCCTATTTCCTGCTCCTGCATTTCTATACCTCCTTATAAAAAGTCTAGATTATTTTGTAAATTTTAGAAACTCGGCTATTAAATTTTTAGTAATAGGGCCCGGCTGAGAATTTCCTATCGTTTTATCATCAAATTTTATTACCGGTATTATATCCTTAGTCGTGACGGTAAGGAAGAGCTCATCTGCATTTTTTGCTTCGTCCGGTGTTAAGGATTTTTCGATTACCTCGAGGCTGAGATTGGCGGCGGCTTTGATAGCGTATCCTCGAGTGATTGAGGGCAGGATATTCGCGGTTAGCGGGGCGGTACGCAGGCTTCGGCCGAAAAGAGCAAAAAAGGATGAGCCTGAACCCTCGGTAATCAGGCTGGCATCGTCAACGAGTATGGCTTCGTCGCAGCCTTTAGCAGCGGCGGCGTGACGGGCGAGAATGTTAGCCAATAGATTCAGCGACTTTATCCAGCATTTTTTCCAGCGCAGGTCCGGCTGGGTTAAGACCGCAATGCCTTTTTCTTTCAAGCCGGTAAAGTCAGGCAGCTCGGTAATTGTTAAAAAGAAGTTCGGCTTTATATGGTCGTCCCAGTTGTGCTCGCGCAAGGCTGAGCCGCGGGTGATGTGAAAATAGATTCTGGCGTTATGGATTTTTGCGGTCTCGAAGGCGTCAATTACCTTTTTTCGGATTTGCTCGATATTAACATCGTCGATTTCGATTCCACCCAGGCTGTTGGCGAAGCGGGCGAGGTGCTCGTCGAGGGCGAAAATTTTGCCTTCATAGCTTCGGACAACTTCGTAAACGCCATCGCCGAAATAAAGACCCCTATCGAGATAGGCAGAATCGAGCTTATCGAGGGGCAGTATTTCGTCATTTATCATTGCCAATTGCATAGGGATATAAAAAAGTTAAAAACAAAAAAATCAAAATTGCAAATTAAAATTTAAGAATAAACAATTTACAAATAAAAAGGAATCAATATAATAGCTCAAACTTTGGTGGTTTTAAATAATAAATTCGGGAGTTTTTTTATGTATGCAGTGATAGAAGCAGGCAGCAAGCAATACAAGGTCGCTGAGGGTGATACTCTGGATATAGAGCTAACGGACGTTAAGCCGGGGGCCAAAAAAATCGAGCTTGACAAGGTTCTTTTCGTTGGCGACGGCGAGAAACATAAAATCGGCACACCTTATATCGAGGGTGCAAAAGTTACCGCTAAATTTGCCGCAACGGCGGAAGATGCTGTAGTGAAGGGCCCTAAGCTGTACCCGATGTATCATCGCAAACGTAAAAACAGCAAAAGACGTATCGGTCATCGGCAAAACTATCTGCAGGTGACGATAGAGAAGATTAAAGCATAGCTTTTGGCGGGTAGAAAGCAGGGGAATTATTCGTTAAGCTACTTTTCTTTTGTTTTTTCTGAGATGGTTTGCTGTGCAAATTGGCGCCATTTTTCCGGGCCGTTATCGATAAAATATTTGAATGAATCGTCGTCGACGAGCCGGCCGAGCAGGATTTTCCTATCGGCGGGGTCGCTGACGTTCTCGATAATGTGCTTTCTGATTTGCTCGAGCTCGTCAAGGAATCGGCCATGATTTTCCGTAAAGATTGCCTCGAGCTTCTTTTTAATATGACCTGCATAGGCAGGGCAGTTGCCTTCGGTGCTGACGGCAATATGCAGGTCTCCGCGTTTTACAACGGCAGGGACGAAAAAATCGCAGTGCAGGGGGTCATCAACAACGTTGCATAAAATCTCGATCTTCTGACAGTCTTTGTAAATCTGTTCGTTGACTTTTGGTTTGTTCGTAGCGGCGATGACGAGAACGGCGCCGGCGAGGTAGTTTTTGGAATATTTCGATTTTATAAACTCGGCATTTGCGTATTTAAAGCGGCTGATAAGTATTTCATCGACGGCGTCAGAAACGATGACCAGGCGTGCGCCCGCGTCGAGTAAAACCTGTGCTTTTCTGATTGCGACCGGGCCGGCGCCTACTACAACGGCGCGGCGACCTGCCATTTCCAAAAATATAGGGTACTTGGCCATATCAATTCATTATACTAATGGTGCGATGAAACAAATATTAAAAATAAAAATTTGAGGGCAATTTTTATGGCTTTTTCAGTTAGCAAAACTTGTTGGTTTGTAGTAAACTAAATCGTGTTTGGTTTTGCGATTTTGCTTTGAAATAGAGGCCACGTTAAGATGAAACAATTACAGCCGCCGTTTACAGACGAGGTAATTACAGAGCTTAAGGTGGGCGATGAGGTGCAGATTACGGGAGTGATATATTCGGCTCGTGATATGGCTCATAAGAGGATGTGCGAGGCGATAAAGGCCGGTGAGAGGCTGCCGTTTGATATTAAAGGGGCTGTTATTTATTTTATGGGTCCGTCGCCAGCCCGGCCGGGAAAGGTTATTGGGGCGGCAGGTTCGACGACTTCTTCAAGGATGGATGCTTTCAGCCCGACTCTTCTGGCGGCGGGTCTGAAGGCTATGCTCGGCAAGGGCTATAGAAGTCAAGAGGTGAGAGAGGCGTTGAAAAAATACAACGCGGTTCATTTGTTGACCATCGGCGGAGCGGGAGCTCTGCTTAGCAAGTTTATCAAAAGCTGCAGGGTCATAGGGTATGAAGATTTGGGAACCGAGGCGATAAGGGAACTTGTGGTGGAAGATTTTCCCGCGATTGTTGCTTACGATTCGAAAGGTAATAGCGTTTATAAGAGGTGAGCGGCGAAAATGAAAGCTGCACTTATTGGGCTATTGCAGTCAGGTAAAAGTACGCTGTTTGCTGCGGTCAGCGGCAAGGCGATTGCACCGATGGGCTCAACGGCGATTGAAGAGGCGATGGTTTCTGTGCCGGACGAGAGGCTTGACCGGCTGACTGATTATTATAAGCCGAAAAAAGTAGTGCACTCGACAATTGATTGTCTGGATGTGCCGGGTTTTAATTTAGCCGATGAGCACGGCAGGGCAGCGGCGAGAAGACTGATTCACGGCATAAGGATGTCTGACTTGCTTGTTCTGGTGGTAAGGGCGTTCGAGAATCCGGCGGTTCCGCCTTACGGGGGCAGCGTCAATCCTGCGCGAGACCTTGAAGAGCTAAAGACGGAACTACTTCTTTCTGACCTTGAGCTTGTGGCGACGAGGATAGAAAGGCTGGAAAAACAGATTAAAAAGACTGCGAAGACGCGGGCGGAGGACAAGGCTGAAATGGCACTTCAAAAAAAACTGCAGGAGGTAATCGAGGCGGAAAAACCGATTAGCTCTGCGATAGAAAGTGACAGCGAGCTCGAGATGATAAAATCGCTCGGTTTTTTAACGCTTAAGCCGATTGTTGTTGTGGTGAACGTAGGTGAAGGTGAGCAGGACAAAAAATATGATTTTTCGGACAAAATTGACAGCACGGTGCCGGTGATAGAGGTCTGTGCCGAGCTTGATTACGAGCTTTCGCAGCTCGATGAGCAAAGCAAAAAAGAATTTATGGCGGAGATGGGTGTGAAGCAAACAGCTATAGGTAAATTTGTCAGGAGCTGCTATAAAGCGATTGGGCTGATTTGCTTTATAACGGTTGTTCATGATGAGCTTCATTCGTGGCCTATAAAAGAAGGTACTCACGCACTCGATGCGGCTGGCAAGGTGCATACCGATATCAAGCGGGGATTTATCAGGGCGGAGACGTTCAATTTTAGAGAACTGAAGGAATTGGGCGACGAAAAGGCTGTCAAGGCGGCGGGCAAGGTCAGACTCGAAGGCAAAGACTATATAGTCAAAGATGGTGACATTATTAATTTCAGGTTCAATGTATAAGCAGAGATTTTAATTTTATGAAAGCGGTTAAACTTACCGGCATTGATGAGCTTGCGATTGGCCAAACAGCTCAGCCGGTGATAAAACAAGATACACACGTACTGCTGAAAATTGATGCGGTGGGCGTTTGCGGTTCTGATGTGCATTATTACAAAAAGGGCAGAATAGGAAGCGAGGTTGTGGAGTATCCTTTTATAATCGGCCACGAGTGTGCGGCAACGGTAAAAGAGGTCGGCAGGAAAGTAAAAAGTGTTAAGGTAGGCGATAGGGTGGTAGTTGAGCCGGCGATAAGCTGTAACGATTGCGAGCAATGCAGAGCAGGGCGGAAAAACACGTGCGAGAACTTAAAATTCTTAGGCTGTCCGGGGCAGATTGAAGGCTGTCTTTGCGAATATATTGTTATGCCGGAGGCGAACTGCTATGTATCCGAAAAACTCACTGCTGGTCAGGCGGTTCTGTGCGAGCCTCTGGCGATAGCGATTTATGCGGTTGAGCATGCGGCGGTTGGTGTAGATTCGAGTGTTGCGGTTTTAGGGGCCGGGCCGATAGGGCTGAGCGTCCTTCTGTGCTCAGGGTTGAAAACAGAAAAGATATATGTTACCGACAGAGTCAAACAAAGAATCGAGGCGGCAAAGAAGAACGGGGCCTTGTGGGCGGGAAATCCTGACAGAGAGGATATTATCGAAGAGATTTTAAAATTGGAGACGGAAGGTGTTGATATTGTTTTTGAGTGTGCGGGTGAGCAAGAGACAATCGAGGAGGCGATAGAGATATTGAAACCGGGCGGTAAGCTGATGCTTATCGGTATTCCCAAAGAGGATAAAATTCATTTAGACATTCACAAGATGCGCAGAAAAGAAATAACTGTCGTGAATGTCAGGAGACAAAACGACTGCACACAAAAGGCTATTGATTTGATTTCGAAAGGCTTGGTGAATGTTGATTTTATGCTGACGCACATATTCAAGCCTGAGCAGGCAGCTGAAGCCTTTGAAATGGTCGGCGGATATCGTGACGGAGTTATAAAGGCGGTTATAAAGTTCTGAGTTCTGAGTTTAAATGAGCAGGGCAAGTATAGTTACAATCGGCAATGAGATTTTGAGCGGGATTACCGTAAATACCAATGCGGCGTACCTGGCGGATAAGCTGCTTTCAGTGGGGTTATCGACAGTCAGCAGCTATACAGTGACAGACGAGATTGACTCGATTGTGCGGGCGATAAAGGCTGCTTTAGAGCAAGCTGATGTGATTATAACTACCGGCGGTCTTGGCCCTACGAGCGATGATATTACGAGGCAGGCAGTTGCGAAGTTTCTCGGCGTTGAGCTGGAATTGAAAAAAGAGCTGCTGGATAAAATTGAAGAGTTTTTTAGCGAGAGAGGTCGGCAGATTCGAGAAAATAATAAGCGGCAGGCATATTTGCCGGCGGGAACGAGTGTTATTGAAAATGAAATCGGCACGGCGCCTGGTATCAGGGCGGAGAAAAATGAAAAAATAATCTTTTGTTTGCCGGGCGTTCCTGCTGAGATGAAAGGGATGTTCGAGAGCTGTGTTTTCGGGGAACTAAAGCGGCTGGTGGAAGAATCGGAGCAGCCTGTGACAGTGTTGAGGAAAGTGAACTGTTTTGGGGCAGGGGAGTCGGCGATTGCCGGGATGCTTGAGCCGTTTTGTGCTCGCGACAGGAATCCTTTGATAAACTTTACGGCTGACTGCGGTGTGATAACGGTTCATATTGAAGCATCTGGTAAAGATTATAACGAGGCAACAAAAATAGCAGAGGCGGAACAAGAAAAACTTGTCGAGCGGCTTGGTGAGTTAGTGTTTGGCACCGATGAAAAAAGCCTGGCTGAGATAGTCGGCAGAAGGCTTAGCAAGCTTGGAAAGACGATAGCAGTTGCAGAATCCTGCACAGGCGGTCTTCTGGCAGCAATGCTCACTGAGATACCTGGTGCGAGCAATTATTTTAAATACGGCTGGATTACTTACAGTAATGATGCTAAGATAAGTGAGCTTGGAATTGGTGCTGATTTGATAAAAATGTATGGCGCTGTCAGCAGCGAGGCGGCAGAAGCGATGGCTAAAGGCGCACGGAAGAGGGCGAAAACAGACGTGTCAATCGCTATAACCGGTATAGCCGGTCCTTCAGGCGGAACAGAACAAAAGCCTGTAGGATTAGTATATATTAGCGTGGATTCATCGTTTTACAGCAAGACAAGGATGTTTAAATTTGGGTCGGACAGGGCTTCAATACGGTTTCGCAGCGCTAATACAGCGTTGAATATTGTCCGGCTGGCACTTCAAAAATTGACTTAACGAGCTAATATTGTTATAATAGCTTTATCCTAATTTGTAAAAACACCGAAATAACAGGTGAAGATGGCTAAAAAGCGAAGACATTTAGGCGAGATATTATACAAGGCTGGTGCTGTGCAAAAACAACCTTTAGTGGATGCTATACGATCTGCTAAAAAGAACAAAAGAAGACTCGGCGAGGTATTGATTGAGCGTGGCCTTCTGGGTGAAAATTTACTTGCTAAGGCTCTGGCCAGGCAATTCGGCCTAAAATATGTGAATCTCGATAAAACTGCAATTGACGAAGAGTCTGTCAGACTTGTTGACCCGAGTCTCTTGAAGAAATATAACATTTTGCCTTTGGGGATGAACAACGGAAGGCTCAAGCTGGCCATAAGCGACCCGATGAACCTTGAAGCGATGGATGCTGTTCGTTTTCGTCTTAATACCGAACTTGAATGCTATGTTTCGAGCCCATCTAAAATACGCTCATATATAGAAGAGTCTGCAGACGCGGCGAAGAGACAAGATGATGACAGGCTGAAGCACAGTATTGATGCAACGGCCCACGAGCTTGCCGAGGCCGGACACGAATTGCAGGCAGAAGCGTTCCGGGCGCAGAATGCGCCGGAAGATGAGGGACCGATTGTAAGACTTGTGAACCTTATTATTGATAACGCCTATTACATGCGGGCAAGTGACATTCACGTTGAGCCGATGGACGACAGGGTCAGGATAAGATACCGCGTTGATGGTGTGTGTCTTGAAAAAGATAATATACCAAAGAATATGCAGGCGGCATTGACAACGAGATTGAAGATTCTGTCGGGAATGGATATTGCCGAGAAAAGACTTCCTCAGGACGGCCGAATTAAGCGGATTATAGACGAACATGATGTTGACTTTCGTGTTTCCGCGCTGCCGGGTAATCACGGCGAAAGCATCGTATTGAGAATTCTGAGACCCGATGCGGTAAATATCGGTATACGTTCTCTGGGATTCGAAGAAGATGACTACCAGCGATTTCAAAAGATAATCAAAAGACCTAACGGCATTTTTCTTGTAACTGGCCCTACAGGAAGCGGTAAGACAACAACACTATACGCGGCTCTTCAGGAGCTGAATAAATCCGACAAGAAAATAATCACCGCAGAAGACCCTGTGGAATATAATTTTGACGGTATGAACCAGTGCCAGGTCAGAGATGATATTGGGCTGAGCTTCGAGAGGATACTGCGTGCAATGCTTCGACAGGCGCCTAATATCATCCTTATCGGTGAGATTAGAGATAGTGTTGTTGCTGATATTGCGATACAGGCGGCACTGACAGGCCACCTTGTTTTCAGCACGTTGCACACAAACGATGCTTCAAGTGCGATTACGAGACTGATTGATATGCGTGTCAAGCCGTTCCTTGTTGCAAGCTCGATACAGGCAATTATGGCACAGCGTCTTGTGAGAATTATCTGTAAGAACTGCAAAACCGTGGACGGGAATCCCGACCCTTACCAGTTGAAACTTCTGAATATCAGCGATGAAGATATGAGAAAACATCCAATTTATAAAGGAGCGGGATGCAGCCAGTGTCAGGGTACCGGTTTCAGAGGTCGAATCGGTGTTTTTGAGCTTGTGGAGATGAATAATGAATTGAGGGAACTGGCATTTGCGAAGGCACCGACTTCCGAAATCAGAAAGACAGCTGTTGCTTCAGGTATGAGAACATTAATGGAAGACGGCAAGAACAAGATATTTAAGGGAATAACAACTCCGGGCGAAGTTATCAAGATTTCTCAAATTGAGGGTGTGTTGGCATAATAGGTAATTATTTAGGAAAACTAACGATGGCTACAGTTAATATGGACAGGTTGTTACAAGCATGCTTTACACAGGATGCGTCTGATATACATATAGTTGTCGGCAGACCGCCTGTATTAAGAATCGACGGCAGGCTAAGGTCACTTGAGACAAAAGTTCTCACGCCGGATGATACGGTGGCATTGATGAAAAGTATAACGCCGGAAAGAAACCAGCAGGAGCTTCAGGAGGAAGGCGGTACCGATTTTGGTTTTGCATTCGGAGACAAGGCAAGATTTCGTGTTGCTATTTTCAAGCAGAGAGGTAATATCACGGTAGTTTTGCGTCTTATTCCGACGAGAATAATGAGCTTTGAAGAGATTGGTCTGCCGAAGATATGCGCAGCACTTTGCCGCAGGCCGAGAGGACTGTTTCTTGTTACAGGGCCGACCGGAAGCGGTAAAACCACCACCCTTGCCTCGATGATAAACTACATTAATGAGAACTTCGACCGCCATATTGTAACGGTTGAGGACCCGATAGAGTACTATCATGACCATAAAAAATCCATCATTAACCAGAGGGAGGTTGGAATTGATGTTCCGAGCTTTGCTGAGGCCCTCAGACGTGTGCTAAGACAGGACCCTGATGTGATTCTGGTCGGTGAGCTTCGAGACCTTGAGACGATTGAAGCGGCCATCAGGGCCGCGGAGACAGGTCACCTTGTCTTCAGCACACTTCATACAGTCAGCGCTTCCGGAACGATAACGAGAATTATCGACGTCTTTCCGGTCAATCAGCAGGAGCAGATTCGGACACAGTTGAGTATAAACCTGATAGCGGTATTGAGCCAAACGTTATGTCCATTGGCAGCCGGTAAGGGCAGAATAGCGGCTTATGAGTTTATGGTTGTTACTCCGGCTATAGCTAATCTGATAAGAGAAAACAAATCTTATAGAATTGATTCCAATATTCAAACAGGTAAAAAACTCGGAATGCAGCTTCTTGATGAGCATCTGTGGCGGTTTTACGATGTAGGAAGAATTACACTGGAGGAGATGCTCGACAAGGCACGAGAGCCCGGAGCAATGCAGGATAGGGCTATGGTAAAGCTAAAGAGGGTGAAGGCGCTGCAGGACAGCAAGGATTTGGGACCGATTTTACGAACATAATCCGCTTTCAAGGCAAGAAATGCAGCAGAGATACGGTGTTAAAACCTCTTATGATTATGAGCCTGTTTATCCCGTCCATTAGTATTGTGCTAATTTTCTGAGTGTTTCTGATGTGTATGCCCTATATAGTCGATATAAACGAAAAGTCTTTTTTATTTGTATTCGTTGATATAAAAAAAATGGCATTTGTACTGATTCCTTTGATAATGGTTGAAATGGAAGCTTCAGGTTGATTGATTAATGAATGAATGTTGAGACTAACTGCTTTTGGCAGTTAGTGTTCATAGAATGTGGGCCTATATCGAATAATTCGGTATAGGCCCTTTTTTGCCTAAATATTGGCAGATTTCTTATTAGTTTTAATGGATTAGCTTGCGATTTATGCCGAATTAAGGGCTACTAAGGCCGCTTTTCAGTAAGATACTTAACAAACAGGCTTTATGGCTTTTAGCGGATAAAATTGCGAATGTTTTAGCAAGTATTTAAAAAAATAGTTGAAATTATCGGGCAAAAAGCTTATAATATGAGGGAAAAGAATATATAGAGCCTGAAAGTGTAATATTTCAAAAGTAAAAAGGGCGACCTGTGCAGTTATTAAGAGAAAAAGCATTAAAGGGGGAGATTAATCACTTCAGAAATGTACTTTTGTGCCCTATGGGAGAATTGTTTTATCCGGGACAAGTACTTATTCGCAGTGCCGGGAATAATTGCGATAAGTTTCTTTTCAAGGCGGATGTCTTAAATTATTTCGTTATTTAATTAGTTATCGTAAGATAAAATTTTTTGGATGTTGTGTTTATTATAAGGTTCCGAAACCTAAGCATTGGCAACTTTAACGGTTGCTGATGAGCTTTGGAAATTAGGGGAACCTGCTTTACCTCTGTATGGTACTTACAGGGGTTTGTGAGAGCAGACAATTGTTAGTGATGTTTGTCGGGTGCGTTGCCGGACAAAAGCCACACACATCTCTAATGTTACTGTCTGTTATAAAATTGCTTTATGTTTTGACGTTATTGTCAAGAATGTACATTAAGTAAGGAGCAATATTATGTGTAGGAAATTTGTTTTATTAGGTTTACTTGTAACCTTTCTGGCATTAGGGACGATTGCACAGGCCGATTATTTTGAGGACGATTTCAATACGCCCCATGATTATCTGGTTGACGGCATTATCGGCACCGACTGGTCCGGTTTTATCGGTCTTGGAGAGGGCGAAACTGTCGATGTGCTTAATGCAGATATGAATAACGCTCCAAGAGATGCCAATCTGACGGGTTATCTTTATATGCAGACAACAAACGGTAACTGGGACAGCGCTAATCCCAGGGGACCATTGCTTTACAAGATGGTCTCCGGCGATTTTGTTGCGGAAGTAAATGTAGTGGACATTGCCTGCTGCTACGGTGCTCCATGGGTAGGACATAACACCTCGGGTATTATGGCGAGGGTGCCGAATCTTTCCGATGCAGGTGACGGAGAGGACCACATTACTATGGAGTATTTCAGTGCGTGGTGCGGCCATATGGGAAGAAGCATCAACAACGGTGCAAAGACTGAAATTGGCTGCAGCGGAGGTACCTGCAATGCAGAGCGATATATCCAGCTGGAGCGTGCAGGCGATACTTTTTACTTCAAAACAAGTGAAGACGGTGTAACCTGGCAACCGCTTGCAGATGACCCCGAAACTGGTACGTATGAGCGCACAGATATGGCAGGATTGACTCTACAGGTAGGTCTTATGAATTCTATCTACAGCGCAGAGACAGGATATGTTGCATTTGATGATTTCAAGCTGGAAGCAGACGCATTCCCACCCCAGCCGTATGCATCATCGCCGATTCCGGGTGATGGAGAACAGGATGTTAGTATTTATACTAACCTGAGGTGGCGACCCGGTGATTATGTGAAGGATGTAAGCGGCCACGAGTTATATGTAAGCACCGATTTTAACGACGTCAACGACAGCAACTCGGCTGTTAAAGTGGTCCTGACAAACGCTGTTTATACACCGCCGGGCGGAAATTTTGCTCCCGGCGCGACATATTACTGGGCTGTAGATGAGGTAAATGATGCCTGTGCACCCTACAAATGGGAAGGTGAGGTCTGGAGCTTTGCAACTGAAGGAAAAGCAACGGACCCGGATCCTTACGATACACAGGGTAATATACCGGTCGAAATTCCTGAGCTGAAATGGACACAAACACCATTAGCTGTTACTCAGAATTTCTATTTCGGTACTGATGAGGAAACAGTTGCAAACTCTGTTACACCTCTTGTCAGTGATATAGCCAATGATGTTAATGTAGTTGATATATCTGTGATAGGTTCGATACAGCCTTTGGAACCGGCTGTGACATACTACTGGAGAATCGAGTCTGTATGCGGGGCACTTGGTACATCAAAGGGCGATGTCTGGTCATTTTTGACTGCGTTTCCATTCCACATCTGTGATTACTTCACAGAAGACCATGACTACTTTGCTGGAGTAGATGGAACCATCTGGGATGGTGTGATAGGTGTTGAAGAATATTGCCTTCAGATAACTACCGATCCTTACGATCCAGAGCCAAATGACGCTCTGCTTATTGAATCAATCGATTCCACCTGGGCAGGTAATGCTCAAGGTGTTCTGCTGTATAAAGACGTCGTGGGAGACTTTTCAGCCAGAATATTGATAAGTGATTTCCAGGGATTGTACACTCCTGATCATACCGGTGAGGTAGCGACTAATAACGCCGGTATTATGGCGAGGGTAAGCGACGTTGATTTGGCAGGTGCAGGTGAAGACTGGCTCAGTATGGACTTCTTCCCGGGCTGGGATTGCGGTAATATAGTCAGGAACTGCAATAACGGTTTCCGAGCCGAGCCCGGCAATGAGTTAACAGGCTGGGATGGCGACAGATGGGTGCAGATTGAGCGTTATGACAATAAATTCGTTTTGAGCCATAGTCCTGCAGATGATGGTGTCACATATAACCTGAGTCCTGCATCGCCGATATTTAGAGAAGATATGGATGGTCTGCCGGTACAGGTAGGTCCGCATCATGCTGTTTTTGGTGGTACTCAGGCGTATGTCGAGTACGACAATTTCTGCCTGGATCGTAATGCGGTTGAAAAGGCCTATGCTCCGAATCCTGCTGGCGGCGGATACCTGGATCCGATGGTAGGTATTCTGAGCTGGACAGAAGGTGACTTTGCCGTTCTGCATAATGTTTGGTTCAGTACCGAATTCAACGACGTCAATGAGAGAAAGCCGGCTGCCGACAGGGGCACTGACAAGCCAGTGGATGAAGGTGGTGGCAGGTGGAGCTATGACGCAGGTGGTTACGAGACTCTTACTATAGGTCAGTCTTACTACTGGTGTATAGATGAGATTAACGACCCGTGCGTCTG
>CAYLMG010000051.1:0-12790 GCA_964384565.1 uncultured Pirellulales bacterium
CTATAGTTACCACCGTAATAAATGCCGGGATAAACAATAACCGTATCCCCTTCTCTGGCATTTTGAATGGCGTCCTGGATATTGGTATAGTGGCCCTCACCACCGCCAACTGAGACTATAAGAGTTCCAGGCTGCTCAAACTCGACGGTAACAACTTTGTCGGAATTCATAACAACGCTGTTGATCATCTCAACGGAAGAATCGTCATCGGTACCATTCCACTCCTTAACCCGCCAGCTAATGTCCGGGGTGGCGGTAAGTGTTACAATTGCACCCGCATAATAAGTTCCGCTGGTCGGCTCAACCGTTCCGTGACCGCCAATAACACTCGCGGTCAACTGAAAAAATCCAACCGCGGCACTGTCATAATAATGATAACCAATATCAACCTGACCGGCATCGCCAACGTTATCCGTTCGGGTTGTATGTCCGTCAAGCCCAATATTTACAGCCGTGTCACTACCACTGTTAACCGCCGCACTTTGAGGAAGGCTCTGAACAGGTAATTGCCTCAGATAATATCCGCCGAGGTCACCCGTCAAAAAACGGGGAACGTTGTATAGATTATTGCTGCCCCCGGGAATCAGGCCTATCTGACCGGAACCCGAATAAGTCATACCCGTACCAGAATCATAGTAATCTCCGTCAGGATTGTTATAGAATAAACTGTATGTCACGGCCGCTTCGCCGCTTGGGTGCTGTTCGTGTATGGCGTGACTGCTATTATTTTGAAATATCGAGTCTTTAATCTGCGCATCACTGCCCCAGCCGGAAAATACCGCGCCGCCATAGCCGCCCGCAAAGTTGTCGTCGAAGGTGCAGCTGCCTATTTCAGGCTCCGCATTGTAGCTGTTAATCGCTCCGCCGTCAAAAGTTGCTGAATTGCCTACTACAAGGCAGTTAAATAATCGATGCAAAGAAGCCAAGCCGTAAAAATAGATTCCACCACCGCCGCCGCCCGACGGATAAATTCCATAAGCAAAATTATCCATTATAGTACAGTGTCTGATGTCTGCTTCTGTGGCGTAACAATTCAGGCCTCCGCCATATCCGTCAGTGGCTTTATTTGCCTTGACGAAGCCGCCAATAATATTGACGCTTCCAATTGCTAAATCGAGCGCTCCTCCACCTTCTGCCTCGTTGCCGAAAAAATAACAATTGACAAAATCGGCCGTGAAATTCTCAGTTGACAGTCCGCCGCCATATACGGACTGATTCCTGATGAAGCTGCAATTGTTGACATCTATTGTCAAAGGTGTACCGCTTCGATAAACATCGCTCGCGCCGCCATAACCGCTCTCGGCAATATTGCGGTTGAATGAGCATTTATCAAGCTTAATATCACTTTCGCTCTTCAAGGCCCCGCCGTCATTTTTAGCCGAATTGGATCCGAAGTCACTGTCCCGAATTAATACGTAACTTTCTATGCCGGCATAAATAGCCCCACCGGAACCAAAGTCGATAGGTGGAAAAACATAAGACCAAAGATCCAACCAATCATTAGGGTCAGAGTTTTCAATAAAAGAACTGTTATTTACGTCCAGACTGCAGTGTTGCCCGCAATAGACCGCCCCGCCTAAGTTACCTGTAAATTCACACGTGTCGATTTCAACAAAAACAATGCTAAGGATATTAGTGTTGGAATACAAGGCGCCTCCTATGGTGTATACCGGCTCAGATTCTCTATTATAAATAGTATCGTATATTGGATTGGCCTCAAAGGCCTTGTTTTCGGTAAATGTACAGTTTGTAAAATCTGAATCTGAATCAATAAAATATCCTGCACCGCCGGCAATACCACCGAAGGAATAGACATCTCCTATAGCGCCGTTTGTTGCCGGGCCACCTTGAGCCTCTGGTAGCGGGTTTCCCCCGCCCGCCAGGCCGCCCAATCCTCTTATGCCTGTAGTTGCGGTGTTGTTTATGAATGTACAATTCACAACCGTTGCCGCACTTGAGTTTTCACAATAAATACCGCCTCCGATACCGTCACCATAGCTATCTCCGGCGTCTCCACCGTTACTTGCGCTGCCTCCGCCGTAGCCAGGGTACTCTGATGCGAAACCGCCGGCACCACCATCTCCTCCCCTGCCTCCATAGGCGGAATTATTCTTTATAATGCAGTCACTAATAAGAGGACTGCTACCGCCAATACAAGCAATACCTCCTCCGCAACCATTTCCATAACCGGCTCCGCCGTATCCTCCCCACTGGCCATCCGTGACTTCTATTGGCTCGATATTGGGGTCGGGCAAACTTGGATTCAGCGGGTCGGGTGGCTGGTAGAGCCACGGCCACGGCCCAGATAATTCTAGCCCCATCCCCCAGGCACCATCTCCGCCATGACCACCGCTAACGGTACAATCGGTTATAATACAGTATTGAATTGTAGGTGAACTTGCATTTTCGCAATAAATTGCACCGCCGTAACCATCACTAACAGGAGAATCTGAACCACGCTCTGCCCGCGGCACTCCATTTGGGTCATCCGGATTTATTGACTCATACGGCACAGGAAAGATTGCGCCAAAAGAACCGGATGGAGCCATCACACCTCTTTGATAACCGTTTCTAATCGTAAAACCCAGAACTTTACTATCAAGTCCTTCGCCGCTATGGAATTGAAAAGCCCGATGTGGCGAGTACTTGTTACCGCCGCAGTCAATTATTGTTGCTGCAATTATATCCCAATTAGGATTGTCTGGATCTATCTGGCTTCTTACTGTAATCGCATAACCGTTAAAATCCAGGTCTACATTATCAAGACCTGAGTATATACCTGGTGCAACAACCACCTCATCGCCATTAGAGGCTGCATTTATTGCAGATTGAATTGTAGGATAGTCCCTTGATGGAACGTAGAAAGTACTACCCGCCGCTAAAGAAACCGAGGTTAATATAACAAATACACCAAGAAGAACCGGTCGTTTCATTATTCATCTCCATAAACAGGACATTCTGTATATCGCTGCGTATTTACATCATATCGGCAAGTCGCCACAGAGCAAAAAGTTAAAAAATATGTTTTTGGGCCGAAACAGAAACAACAGTCAAAAAATCGCGCCACAGTGGCCAAAATGCTTAAAAAAGTGTTGCTTTTACATACAATATATGACGTAAAAAGCCCGCCTCCATAACACAAAAAGATATTTTTTCTTCAAAAAAAAACCACAAAATCTGTGGTATCCCCATTCCATTGCACGCTCACAATCCCTGGGATTGCTCAATTATGATACCATATTGAAGTAATTATATGATTGAAAACATATTCTGTCAAGCGAAAACCGCGGTTTCTTACCGGACCCCGACAGGTTATTTTGTTCGATTTCTAATTCTATAAAGAGGCTTTTGCATTTAAGGCTGAAAGGTAATTTCTATAATAGATGAATTATACGAATTGTCCGATAATAACAAACAAAAAGCCGTCCAATCTTTTTTAGGATAAAGGTCTGCTACTTAATACCCAGAACATCAGCCATTGAATACAAAGCCGGTTTCTTATCGAGAAGCCATTGGGCGGCACGCAAGGCCCCTTTTGCAAATCCATCCCTGCTGTGCGCGGTATGATTCAGCGTAACCGTCTCGCCACGTGTACTGAAGATAATTGAATGAATCCCCGTGATATCACCAGCCCGAACGGCGTGTATACCGATTTGACCCTCTTTTCTTAAAGCATTTTTACCCTCTCTGCCATAAACAATAGACGCATCCATATCCCTGTCAGTGGCCTTGCATATCCTTTCTGCAAGAGTCAGGGCAGAGCCGCTGGGGGCATCTTTTTTGAAACGGTGATGCTGCTCAATTATTTCTACATCATAATCAGGACCAAGCATTACAGCAGCGGCTTCTACAAGAGAAGATAGAACATTCATTCCTATGCTCATATTAGTTCCGTAAACAATCGGGATTTTTTCTGAGGCCTTTTTAATTCTTTTGTGCTGCTCAACTGTTAATCCAGTAGTGCCAAGAACCACGGCCGTTTCGTTATCAACACAGTAATTTACAGTTTTATCGGCAGCTTCCGGCTGCGAAAAATCGATTACCACATCTGCCTTTTGCGGCCAGGTATAATCGATATTGATATTCAACTGACCTGCTGAGGCCATCAAACCGGCATCCTTTCCCAAATCGTGGTGCCCTTTTTTCTCAATCGCACCGATGATTTCAAATCTTCCTGATTCCACTGCTAATGCTGTGATACGTTTGCCCATTCGGCCGGCACAGCCGACAATTACAAGCTTAGTTTTCATTTTTTACTCCTCAAAATCAAATCAATAGGCCGATAAAAATATAACCGCCACGGTTTTCGATTACAAGCGTAAAAGGATACAAAGGTTTGATTATGCGTCTCTGAAAGGTAAAGGATTTTTGCTTAAACTAATCATATAACAAGTAAGAAAGGAGTTTTTATGAGCAGAAAATTATTAACAATTTTCTTAATGATTTTAATAGTTATCGGGGCATTTTGGATTTGCGGCTGTGAGAGCGATGCCCAGACCGGGGCTCTGATTGGTACCGGTGTCGGGGCCGCTGCAGGACAGGTTATCGGCGATGATACCGAAGCGACGCTGATTGGTGCAGGAGTCGGGGCGGCAGCCGGCTATATGATAGGCAACGAAAGGGATAAAAATCAATAATGAACATCATTTTAGTGCGGCTGTCAGTTCTAAAAGTATCAACCGTTCCTGATGCACTTTCTGCAAAAAATTCTTGTATTGAAGTGCTCTGAAGCTATGATATTACAACAGAATCGGTATTAGAATTTTTTCTTTTAAATGGAAGGAGAGCCTATGAGTAACAGTAGATATCTGAGCATCACCATACAGGTTATTTGCGCTGCCCTGATATTTCTGCAAGGCTGCGAATCCGTTGACCGCGGCTACGAGGGTCTTGTTGGAGCTACCGACCCCGACAAGGTAAAACTTCAGGCGGGTTTGAAATGGATGAGTCCTCAGCCGAAGATTCGGCCGGTATCATCAGACAAGATGGTTGTGTACTGCAGAGTTAGAAACAGCTCCGGCAGCAACATTGACATTTCAGATGCGGTGGCCAATGAGATTGAAAGTCTCGGTTACAAACTGACGCGGAATATCGATGAGGCACAGTTTACAGTTAATGCAGATGTTCGCTATTTCGGTGAAGGCGCCAAAAAAGACCTCGGCCCGGTAGTAGTTGGAGGCGTTGCCGGCGGCGTAACTGGAGGTGTTATCGGCCATAATGTCGGTGATGGTCACACCACAGAAGGCGCTATCATCGGGGCCGCTGCAGGCGCAGTTCTTGGTGATATTGTGGCCAACCGCAATAAGATTCGCGATATAAATCTGGTAGTTGACGTCGTTATCGGCGAAAGAATCGAAGGCCAAAAAGTTACAACCACACGCGGCAGTCACGACGATGTCGCGGTGACGCACACAGATGCCTTCAATAAAGGCGGCGGTACAGAGGGCGGTGACAGCTCCGCAGGCTCATCAGAATCACAGCAGGTTACAATCGAAGAGGACTTTCTCTATCATGCCAACAGGGCAACTGCAACTGCGAAAAGAATGAATCTGACCCTGGCAGAGGCTGCACCTGTCCTAACTAACAGGCTTTCAAAAGCCATAGCGAATGCTTTGCCATAAATAACACAGGTTAAATAACTGCTTGAGGCATTTTTTGGTGTGACCTGTTTTGGCGTGATAACAGCCTTAGCGAGAGGTATTCCTTTTAAGAGGGGCTTTGGTATACGCTTTGAGCTGAGAAAGTTTATGAGGTTTGTCAGGCCAGTTTGATTCATCGAATAAAAACTCGCAGGCCTGGCGTATCATAACCACCGGCGTACAGGGAGACATCTCAAGTGAGCCTATAATTTCATTATCATATCTGCTGAGAGTCTCCAACAGATAATTCCAATCCTCACGAGGTATCCCTCCACGAAGGCCGGGCGGCTCATGGTCATCGATTTGGCCGTAATTGTCGGTCAGATGAAGATGTGCAACGCGGCTGGCAAGCTCGTCCACATACTGTCTGAAGCTAAACTCCGGGTCTAAATAAGCAAAGCCCACATCAAAACAATACGAGATGGAGTCAAATTTTTTCCCCACTTCCTTAAGGGTTTTCAGGCTGCCGGTTTCTATGCAGAGCCTTACCCCATTTTCATTAGCAATTTGAACTATCTTTTCCGAAAAATCGCAGCCGTCAATCTCCGCGTCTTCAGGAACACCAAAACTTTTCAGGTCGGTTACAATATTGGCGCCGAGCAACTTTGCACATTCTATCTGTTCTTTCCAATGCTCCAACGTCGGCTCATCACTTCGAGAGCGTATTGAGACCAGCATACCCTGAGTGGCATTTGCAAGCCTGCTCCAGTTACGCTTTGCATAACGGCACTCGCTAATGCCGCCGGCATTAGGCCACAGCTCTATGCCAAAACCAAGTGACTTCAGAAATTCACAATCCTGCTCAAAGGAGAGATGATTTTCACGCCACCAGAATACCATTGAAGAAACGACATATCTGATTTTCATTACGCCCACACCTATTTGATTGGATTTTCAGTTACTTTTCATCCGAGGGTGTTTCCTACAAAACAACTATCGAATAAAAACCTGTTGTGCTTAAGATTGAACAATAGAAGCCGGCAGTTGCGACTTGAAAATTGAGCTTTTAAGCGTGATTCGGAAATATTGCCGGCAATATTTTTGTTTTCCGCCTGTCCCTTTGTCCAATAATAAAGACAATACCAAAACAATCAGAATATCCTGTGCCGGATTTTGTCTGGAAAAAAGTTTTACTTTTTATTGAAATATATGATAAGATTACTACAATTATAAGTTTAAGATTTTTGGAGCATATTTATGAAAAAGGACATACATCCACCCTACAATAAGGTAGTTGTGCACTGCGGCTGCGGCAACAGCTTTGAGACCCATAGCACGGCAAAAGAGATTCACGCCGAAATATGCTCGGTGTGCCATCCCTTCTATACAGGCAAGCAAAAATTTGTCGATACCGCAGGCCGAATTGAAAGATTCCAGAAGAAATACGGCAAGGATTATTTTAAAAAGGGCAAAAAAGACCAGAAAAAGTAGCTGGTTTCCCGGATTACAACAAAGGCTCGGATTTTGTATTGGTTGCAAAATCGGGGCCTTTTATTTATATTGCACAATAACAGGTACATAATACGAGGCCCGATTTATGGCTGATGCGAAAAAAACACTTATTAAAAAACTTGAAGAAATCGAAGGTCGATACAGAAAACTCGAAACTCAAATCGCCGACCCACAGACAGCCTCCGACTCCACCAGGCTCATTGCCCTCTCTAAAGAGCAGAGCAGGCTAAAACCCATAGTTACAAAATATCTAGAGTACAAAAAAAATCTCGATGCCATCGCAGATGCCGAGCAGATTATAAACGACCGAGGGGCAGATGATGAATTCAAGGCTCTGGCAAAAGAGGAGCTAAAGCATCTTCAGAGCCAGGTAGACGCCCTGCTTGAACAGATAAAGAATACTGTAGTGATGGCCGACGATATGAGCATCGTTTCTGTCATAATGGAGATACGAGCAGGTACCGGCGGTGAAGAGGCGGCTTTGTTTGCTCGCGATTTGTACAATATGTACGTTAAATACGCCGACAGCCGTAAATGGAAGATTGAGCAACTTGACTTTAACACAACTGAGAAAGGCGGTTTTCGGGAGGTAATATTCAACGTCAAGGGCCCGGGAGTCTGGTCTGAATTAGGTTATGAAGCCGGCGGCCATCGTGTCCAGAGGGTGCCGCAGACCGAGTCACAGGGTAGAATTCACACATCGGCTGCAACAGTTGCAGTACTTCCCGAGCCGGAGGAGATTGGCATTGAGATTAAACCGGATGATGTAGTCGAGCATGTCAGCCGGGCAGGAGGTCCCGGCGGCCAGAACGTCAACAAAGTAAGCAGCGCAATAAAAATCGAGCATATCCCCACAGGAATCACCGTCAGCATGCGGGATGAAAAAAGCCAGCATAAAAACCGTGCCAAGGCCTGGCGCATTCTGAGAACCAGGGTCTACGAACACTTCCAGAGCCAGGAAAGAGCCAAACGAGATTTAAAGCGGAAAACTATGATAGGCTCCGGAGACAGATCCCAAAAAATAAGAACATATAATTTTCCGCAAAATCGCGTGACCGACCACAGAATTAACCTCTCACTCCACAGCCTGGACAAAATAATGGCCGGCGACATGAGCGAGTTGGTCGGAGCGCTGCAAAATTACGACAGAGAACAAAGACTGAAAAATATGTAATATACCCTAACAGAGGCAGCAGAATGGTCATTGTAGTAACAGGTATGGTCGGACTTAATAAGAAAAGCTACCTCGAAAATGTATGTCAACTGGCCGGCTCTAAGGGTATAGAACTTCTTTTGTGTAACGTCGGGGATATGATGTACGCCGAGGCCCCGGATATCAGGGAAGGCAAGATTCTCGATATTTCAATGAAAAGGCTGCAGTCGCTACGCCGAAGCGTATTCAAGGACATCATCGCAAAAGCATCCCAGGTTCCGAATCTCATAGTTAATACCCACGCTACTTTCCGCTGGAGGCACGGTTTGTTTCCGGCTGCGGATTTCGACCAGATGCGACAGCTCAATGCAGATATGTATATATGTCTGATAGACGGCGTCGCAGCCTTACATACACGTCTAACCGATGAACATTCAGCCGAGCATACTCTCAAAGATTTAATTGTCTGGCGAGAAGAGGAAATTATCGGTACCGGCATGCTCTGCAAAGGCATAAAAGAAAACACACCCTTCTACTGTCTCGCCCGAGGTGAGGAGAAGGAAACCGTAGAGACATTTTACGGTCTTGTTTTCGAACCACAGCGTAAAAAGACATATCTCAGCTTTCCAATGACCCAGGTTTTTGATATGGAAGATGTTAAATCGGAAATCAAAAAGTTCCGCCGGCGTATAAAGCAGTTTTTTACCTGTTTTGACCCAGCCGATTTGGAGGAGGCATATCTGCCGGTTTACGCTCAGCGAGCGAGCCGGGCAGGTGATGACTTTGTCGAGGCGGAAACTCTCGGCCGAAAAGTCCGGCTGGACCTAAAGCAGATTCAGCAGATTGAGCGAGACATAAACAGCCAGACCTATGCACGGGATTTTATACTGATTGACCAGTCCGATATGATAATAAGCTTTATCCCAAAAACCGCAGACGGCAGGGCTGCAATCTCAAGCGGCGTGGAGAGAGAGCTGCAGCACGCTCACGAGTCGGCAAAAGAGGTATATGTCATCTGGACAGCCAAACACAAACCTTCAGTTTTCGTTACACAAACCGCCACAAAAGTTTTCCCGGATATCGATAGTTCGATAGAATTTTTCAGAGAGAAAGGGTATATAAAAAAGTGACATTTTGTTGCTTGCCTAAAGCCTTGCGTAAACGAAACCTTTTGGTTATATTACATTGTCTATTATGGCTTAAAAAATGAGGAGTTTGTTATGAGACAATTTAAAATCTTTGTAGAAAAGCAAACCGATGGTTACGTAGCGTATCTATTGGGGCTCAAAGGTGTTGTAGTCGGGCAGGGAAATACCTATGAGGAGGCCCTTTCTAATGTGAAATCGGCAATTCGTTTTCATATTGGAACCTTTGGGAAAGAAGTAATAAAGGGATAGACTTAGCAACGGCAGATAATATATAACTTGAGGCTTCACCTCAAGCCCTGCATAAGCGAAGTAGTCCGATTACTTTAAGTTGTGTGAAATGGAGCAGTTGATTTGTAAGAGAAGAAGAACCCTCATTAAGAGTACTCAGGTGACTACTTTAGTTCATTGGACAGGAGATAACGTTTATGATTGAATCAGCCAAGCGAGCCTTTGTAAAAATGGAGGATTATTATCATGCGAATTCTTATAATAACTAATGGAGGTGATACCTGTGCCTTAAACGCGAGTCTCGAAAGTATCCGGGACAGCGCTCTCAAATATGGGCCAGCCACCATCATATTCGGTGCGATTGGAGGATACAAGGGTCTCATCGAAGGAGAAATCATTGATATCACGAATCGTGAGATTCCTCCTTTCCATGGAGGCTCCATTCTGAAATCCCTTCGAGATAGCCCATGTAAGAAGAAGCATGATGGCTCCTATGAGATTGATAAGGAGAAGGCAGACGGGATCGTTCAACATCTAAAGGATTTCAAAATTGATGTTCTAGTTGTAATCGGTGGAGATGGGACACTCAGATGTACAAAGCTTTTCTTTCAAGAAGTAGTTCAGAGGCATAACTTTCGGATAATCGGATTTCTTAAAACAATCGATAATGATGTTCGTACCTACTCAGCTTTTCAAGGTGTGGAGGCTGCTCTTTGCCCAGGCTTTCCCACTGCAGCACGGCGACTTTATGAAATTGTAAAGAGAATCCGGACAACAGCTGAGACATGTGAGCGTGTTTTCACTGTTGAAACGATGGGCCGTGACGCAGGTTGGCTAGCTGCTGCAACGGCAGTGGGAGGTGCAGATCAGGTAATAATCCCCGAAATACCAATCACAGAACGAATATTGCAACGGCTTTCTGCAGAGGTTCAAAGGTCCTACCAAGTGGGGCGTAACGCGGTAGTTGGCGTTTCAGAAGGTGTGTCCGACCAAATGGATAAAGGCGCAACTAAATTGATCTATGGGAAGGAGCAACGCGTTCAATTTCCAACCTTAGGATCGCGCAAATCTTACGGGGCTGGAGTTGAGATTGCAGGCGCTCTAAGCAATCTATTCCGAGGGGACCAGAAGTTCAGAGATGTGGAGATACGATGCCATGAAACTGGCTACGAGCCTCGTTCAGGAGCACCCACAACATATGATGTGAAACTGTCGAAAATACTCGGGAAGCGCGTGGGAAAGCTAATTCGCGATAAAGCTAATGGGGTTGTTCCTACACTACGTGAGGTTGTAGAGTACAGCGCTCTCAACGATAACCTCGTACAGGATAAAGACATTACCGAGATTGATAAGATGTATTTCCCAAAGACAGAGTTTTACTCTGAATCTGATCTAAATGTTAGTGATCGTTGTATCATGTTTATGAAAACACTGATAGATTGTCCACCCCCAGAAGAAGCAAGAGACCTTCTTTAAGCAGAATGACTATAATCTCTGGATCATTTTCCATAACAATACATAAGCGACTTTTCAGTGCTGCTTAATATTGATAGCGTCATAAAAGTGGGACTTTTTCGAAAGAGGGATAAACAAAAAGTGCCTATTTCTTCCGAAGGATTGGCAGGATGTATCGACCACACATTGCTGAGCCCAACAGCAATAAGTAATGATATACGAAAGCTCTGCGATGAAGCCAAAAGCTATGGCTTTTACTCGGTTTCCGTAAATCAAAGATGGATTGCCTTAGCTGCTGAATTATTACACGGCAGTGCCGTTAAGGTCGGCGGCGTAGTTAGCCTGCCTTTCGGCGCCGATTCCACAAAAGCCAAGGTCGAAGCTGCAAGAGATGCCAATTTTGCCGGCGCCGATGAGATTGATATGGTAGCTGATTTGGCTGCGATAATCGAATCTGACAATCACTATTTAGCCAGTCAGTTCCGCCAGGTTTTGCAAGTCTGTCGCTCTATGAGGCCAGCGGTTGTCTTAAAGGTAATAATCGAGGCAGCAGCGCTAACCAAGCAGCAGAAACGCTTTGCCTGCGAAATTGCCGACAGGTGCAAAGTCGATTTTGTTAAGACGAGCACCGGCTTCCATCCTGCCGGCGGTGCGACAATTGAAGATATAAAGCTGATTAAGCAGTGGGCACCACACTGCAAAGTAAAGGCGGCAGGTGGTATCAGAACCTCCCAACAGGCTATTGAAATGCTCGCAGCCGGTGCCGACAGGATAGGTACCTCCTCGAGCGTGCAGATTATAGAGCAATTCAGGGCTGGGCAATCGCAATGACTACAGGAACACTGACAAAAAAGAGCGAACAAGTTCTTTGCAGAGTCTTTTATAAAAAAATCTGCACATCTCTCGATTTAGCCGCATTGGGCGAGGCTTTTGCACGCCAAAGATTCGCATCAATTCTCGGAGCAAATCCCGCAAAAAAAGAGGCCGGAAGATTTAGTTATTGGGCGGCTGAACCGAAAGAGATTTTCGAACTCAGGCCCGAACAGAAAGAACCCTTTGCAAAACTGCAGAAAACTTTGAACAAATATAAACTCAGTGACAATCTCAGTGATGAACTGCCACGAGGGATTTTTGTCGGCGGCTGGATAGGTTACTTTGGTTATGAGCTTGCCCGATATATTGAAAAACTGCCTCAAAGTGCTGTTGACGACCTTCAGTTGCCCTTGATTAGGTTATGCTTTTATGACAGACTAATTGCCTACGACCATATCGAAAATGCCTTCTGGCTAATAGCTGTACAACTGCCGACAGATTCACAACAGCCGCAGGAGAAACTAGCTGAACTCGAGAGCTTTTTAGCACAGGCAAAGCAAATTAATTCGACTAAACCAGAAGCTGCTGATATTGATGATATCGACTTCTCGAAAATTCAGTGCAATATGGATAAGCGCTATTATCTTCAAAGTGTCAAGAAGATAAAGCGCTACATATATGATGGTCAGGTTTACCAGGTCAATTTCTCACAGCGTTTCGAATGTGATTACACAGCTGAACCTATAGAGCTTTTCAACTGGCAGAATCGTTTTAATCCGAGCGGCTATGCTGCTTATATCGATGGCGGTGAATTCGCTATCGTCAGCGCATCGCCGGAGATGTTTATTACAATCAACAACGGGCTTATCAGCACAAAACCTATCAAGGGCACACGCCCGAGG
>CAYLMG010000052.1:0-3654 GCA_964384565.1 uncultured Pirellulales bacterium
GTAGATAACTGAGCACGTCGCCGAGATAAAATATCGAGCTGAAAAGATTGTAGAAGCCCATTCCCAGGCGAGCGCCCCAGCCGCCTTCGCGGTGACTTAAGATGAAGATTGTAACAGCGGGAATAAGTGCCGTGTAGCCGAAGATTGTGCCGATTTGTCGAGGGACGACATCTGCCTTGGCTGCTCCGAATATGACAAGTGAGTTCAGCATAACCAGCCAGGTGAGCTGGTCACAAATGGCGGCAGTATATTGCTTTTGTTTGAGGTTGTGAACAAAAGCGATGAAAAGGCCTGTGAGGATTTGAAAATAACCCAGGCCGATAGCTAATATAAAGAACTTCATCGGGTCTTTGAAGGGGTCGAACCACATAAGCTTCTTTCTTAGAGGCAGCAGGGCAGGAAAAAATTTCTCGAAAGAGTCACCGAACCATCCGCCGGTTAATGCGCCTACAACAACGGTTGCAACGGCGCATATTGAGAGCATCAGCATCAGCTTCTTGTCACCCTGAATTTTTTTCAGAAAGAAGATTGTAATGGCAATCAACATTAAGCCGTAACCGACGTCGGCCAAACACATCCCGAAAAATACAGCGAAAAACGGTGCAAGAAAAACGGTCGGGTCAATATTCAGATGCTGCGGCATACCGTATAGCCGGGTGATTACCTCGAAAGGCTTGACAAGCGGTTTGTTTTCTATCTCGACGGGAATTTCTTCGTCTTCACGCGGCTTAATCCTGCTGACGGTCGAAGCACTGAATCCTGATACGATATTCTCGAGAGCCGGGTAATCTTTTTCTTTCACCCAGCCTTCGAGCAAAATTGTGTATGTTGTAATGGGTGCGAGGGCCCTTGTTTGTTCCCTTGTGAGCAGATTCTGATAGTGGTCGAAGAGGATTTTTAGCTTAAATTGTTCGCCGGCCAGGTCGGCTGCTTTTTTTCTCTCTTTGGATAGTGCTGTTTCTATTTCGCTAAGCTTTTCAGTTTGCTGCTGTATTATCTGCGCTGCAGTTCCGGTCATTTTTTCAAAAGTTACCGGGGCAAATTCAGCAGAACGCAGAAGCTTTTGAATCTCCGCGGTATTTTCCTTCAGGCAGATAACAACGGATGCATAGAGGGATTTATCGTTACCGACTATTTGCAGTGCTGATGCAGTTTTGCTTAGCTGCTGTTTTAGATTTTCGATTGTTTTATCCGGTACCAGGCCGACAAAGCAGCGGGTCCGGTTTGAATCGGTCAGCTCTTCGAGGGGTGTTTTTAGATTTTTCCAAAGTTTTAACATCTGCAAAATGTTCAGGCAGTTTTCTTTTTCGGTTTCGAGCCGCTGTATTTCTGCGGCGGTTTTTTCTCCCTGTTCGAGAAGCCTGATGACTTCATCGCTTGAAACTATCTGCGAGTATTGTTTTTCTTCTATGACGGTTCGGGGAGCAAGGGCGTCGAGCAGGGATTTTTTTTCTTTGTTGTGCGTTTCGAGAAATTTTATACTTTTTTCGAGCCTGTCGGCGAGCTCTTCGATGTCTTTTGGTTTTTTTGCCTCGACGATAAGCTCAGGCCATTGTTTGCTGACGGCTGTTCGTGCGGCGTCGAGGACTTCGAGGATGGAGCTCTGCTGAATTTCTTCGAGCAGCTCTGCTGCCTCGCTTCGGTGACTTACGATAAGAACTTTTGTCATTTTAGCAATTGCCATAGGTTAGCTCTTCAGGTAGTCGACAATCTTTTTGATTGACCGTTCTTTTTTTTCATCGGCCTTTTTTTGCAGCTGCTGTTTTTGTTTTTGTGATTGTTGCTTTAGTTTTCCGAGCTCTGCCTGGGCTTGTGAGGCGGCCTGTTCGACGGCAGCATCGGTGTCTTTTTTCCTTTGTATTCCAGCCTGCTCGAGGGTACGGTTTTTTTGCTGATTGAATTTTTGTTCTTCCTCGGCGGCCTTATTTTTGGCCTGCTCGACGATTTGTTTGGCCTGCTGCTCGGCGTCTTTGATTTTCTTAATCAAATCCATAATAATACCTTTGTTTTTTATGTTTCAAAATGGCTTTTTGCAGAGATACTTATTACATTTATTATCGGTGCAAAACGAGTTTTCAAAAGTTTAATCCTTCAAAAGATTAATTTTTCTCGGTTTTGTTTTCGTTTCCCCGATGAAAAGAACAAAGCTGAATTCGGCTCAGCTTTTTCTATTTTTCCAGGTGTCGGTGACGGCCCGAGCTATCTTTTTATGGATTTCCATATCGAGGGCGTCCGGCAGCAGGGCATTTTGTTCGGCGAGCTCTGCGATTTTTTCTGCAGCGGCTATTTTCATCTGCATATTTATCTGAGTTGCTTTTGCATCGAGAGCGCCTCTGAGGATGCCGGGGTATGCCTGGGCATTATTACAATCCCTGCCGTCTGCGGTGATTGCGGCGCCGGCATCGAGAGCATCCTGTTTGCTTATCTCACCAACCGGATTCGCGAGCGGAAATACAATCGGGTCCTTGTTCATAGAGGAAATCATATCTTTGCTTACCAGGTTCGGCTTTGTCACACCTATGAAAATATCTTTTCCCTTAAAGCCTTCGGCGAGCGGACATTTCTGGTTATTTTTGTTGGTGAGCTCGGCGATTTGTACTTTGTATTTGTTCATTCCTTCCTTTCTGCCTCGGTAGATGGCTCCGGTTGAGTCATATAAAACTATGTCACCGATGCCGAATTCGAGAAGGATTTTACTGACGGCTGTTCCTGCAGCTCCTGCGCCGAGCATAAGCAGCGAGCAGTCTTCTTTCTTTTTGTTGGTATATTTGAGTGCATTGATGAGTGTAGCGAGCACAATGGTAGCGGTGCCGTGCTGGTCGTCGTGAAAGACAGGGATGTTCAGCTTTTCTTTGAGCTTATCCTCGATTTCGAAGCATTTCGGCGCAGCGACATCTTCGAGCTGTATCAGGCCGAAACCTGAGGCGATTCTGACGACGGTTTCCACGAATACATCCGTGTCTTTTGTATCTATCAATATTGGAAAGGCGCTGATATTTACAAATTCGGCGAGTATCGAAGCCTTGCCTTCCATAACGGGAAGTGAGGCCAATGGCCCGATGTCACCGAGGCCGAGAACGGCTGTGCCGTTGGTTACTATTGCAACTCTGTCGCAGATTCCTGTCAGCTCCCAGGCAGTTGCCGGGTCGTTTTGAATATTTTCGCAGACCTCTGCTACGCCGGGTGTGTAGACCATTCGAAGGTCTGTGAGACTTCGAATCGGCATTCTGCTGACGACATCGATAGAGCCGCGAAGATGTGTCCGGAGCGTTTCGTTAGTGATGTTTATAACATCGAGGCCTTCAGCGGCTTTTATCGTATCGAGCAGATTATTAAGATTTTCTCGAGCCGGCAGATAAACGGTGATGTCGCGAATCTGATGTTTCGTCTCCGCGGCGAAGAGTTTAATTTCGCCGACGTGGCCGCCGTTTTTTGCAATCAGCTCGCACAGTTTTGCAAGCATTCCGGTTTTGTCGAGGATTCTGCAGCGAAGTGTGAATATTTCCTTCATAGAGTACCGCTGCTGCCAGCTTGTGCCTTTTAACTCTGCCATACCAGTTCTTGTCTTTGCTCCCGAATTAGATTGTCGTTTATTTTCGAAACAGCCGAAGGCTGCATTATACGCAAAAAGGCTGTTTATGCTAACAAAAAATA
>CAYLMG010000052.1:3754-12640 GCA_964384565.1 uncultured Pirellulales bacterium
GTTGTGTTCTCTCTTATGCACGCCGACGTTGGTGTTTATGTTCCGGGCTGCTTTTCATAAGTCGTTCAAACAAACCATCACTGCGAGGGCTCTGCGCCGCTCTTTAGATACTTTAAGTAATCACTGTCGGTCGAAAGTATCACGGTACTGGAATCCTTGAGGTTCTGCTCATAGCTTTCGAGCGTCTTTAAGAAAGAATAGAACTCAGGGTCCTTCGAATAGGCCTCGGCATAGATTTTTATCGCCTCAGCGTCGGCCTTACCCATAATCCCCTGAGCTTTCTTATAGGCTTCGGAAAGAATCTGTTTTTCTTCCTTTTCCTTCTGGCCGTTGATTTCCATCATCTTACCTTCACCTTCAGAGCGATACTTCGCGGCAATACGCTTGCGCTCGACAATCATCCGCTCATAGACCGCCTTTCTTACCTGCTCGACGTAGTTGACCCGCTTTATTCTTATGTCGATAAGCTCAATACCCAGTTCCTTTGCCGCAGGTACCGCTTCGGCGAATATCAGCTCGGTTATCTTGCCCCTTCCCTTTTCGACGTTCTGCAGCTCGTCGACTTTCTCTCCCTCAAGCCCTGCCATCATCAGCATAGGCCTATTCGAGCTTCGAATCGTCTCAATCAGCAAATGGTTCGAAATCTGGTTTCTAACAGAAGAGTTGATAATATCGTCAAGTCTGCCGTGTGCGGAACTCTCGTCTCTTACCGCCTGAAAAAATTTCAAAGGGTCCTCAATCCGCCATCGTGCAAAGGTATCGATCCAGATATATCTTTTATCAAGCGTCGGCACCTGCGTTGGATTACCGTCCCATTCGAGAATCCGCTTTTCAAAAACATTGACCTGCTCAAGAATCGGCTTTTTGAAATGAAGACCAGCTTCTTTTATCACTCTTTTAGGCTGACCGAACTGCGTTACAATTACCTGCTCTGTCTCATTGACAGTATAAAAGCAGGCAGCAGCGCATATTAAAACGACTAAAACTATCACGGCGATAATAATTACACTTTTCTGCATTTTTATTTCTCCCCGATATTCATCAAAGGCAAAATGCCCTTAACCTTGTCATCAATAATGTACTTCTTTTCGAGTCCGGGAAGCACCTTGTTCAGACTCTCAAGATACAATCGCCTTCGCGTAACGTCTTTGTTCTGTTTGTATTCGGCCCATATCTGTGTAAACCGCTGTGCGTCACCGGCAGCCGTATTGACACGGTTTATCGAGTAGGCCTCAGCCTGCTGGACTATCTGTAGTGCCTGGCCGCTGGCCCTCGGGATTACTTTGTTATATTCTTCCCTTGCCTGATTGATAAATCTCTCCCTATCCTGCTGTGCCGCGTTGACCTCGTTAAATGCCGCCTTTACCTTTTCAGGCGGATTAACGTCCTGAAGTTTCACGGCCACGACACTGATACCGGTAGAATACGAATCCAGTATTTCCTGCATTTGCCTTTGAGCTTCGTCGTTGATTTCAATTCTTCTTTCTGTTAGAACCTCATCCACCGATGAATCACCGACAACGCTTCTCATTACCGATTCTGCCACGTCCCTGATGATTGTCTGCGGATTTCGAACGTTGAAGAGAAACTTCTTCGGCTCCCTTATCTGGTACTGGACTATCCACTCGACCTCGGCAACGCTCAAATCTCCGCAAAGCATCAGCGATTCGCCGAGGTTCTTTTGGCCATACGTGCTCTTTACTCCCGCCTTTAATGTACGAAAGCCGAATTCAGCTTTGAAGATTCTTTTGACCTGCGGCGTCAAAGCTGTCTCAATACCCAATGGAATCTTAAAATGCAAACCGGGTTTGGCTGTACGAACAAATCTGCCGAACCGCAGTACGATTCCGTTTTCGTCGGTATTAACCATATAAAACGACGTGGCAATCGTCGCGAGAATCAGGATACCGATAGCTATCAAAATCACATATTTCACAACGGTTTTAGTAGGTATGTTCTGGTAATACATTTGGTCAGGATTCATAGGCTACCTCCTTTCTTGGGTCGCTTTTAATCTTCATTTTGTAAACCTATATTTCCTATATTAGACGCCTGGCTACGCAACCAAGCCTTTCAATTCCACGGTAATATCAGAATCTTCCTCGGAGTGCAACCAATTGAAGTCTCTTTTTACAAGTCTTGCCGGCAGAGTCGCCCAAAATCCGAATTATTGGCCTTGAAAATGCTATTGGTCTACGATTTTCACACACCTCAACCACCTGATTTGCTCAAGGATTTCGCAGAACAAAGCCCTCGGTACAGACACATCTGCTATCTGAAAGATCCCATATCTCGAATACCTTACCACTTTTGTGTCGATCTTTGTCAGTTTCTTTTTGAGCGTTCTGGGCGGCCTATCGGCTATTCGCTCTGGCAGATGAGTAGCAGCTGTTATTGAGCAGATAATTTTAAAGTATTTTCCGTAGATGTGTCGATTTTGTAGTTATACTGCCCGTATCTTTTGCGTTTGAACTGGTATCAACGCTTCGGCGCTGATAGACAAAATTGAAATGAATAATTTTTGGATTTCACGTAAAAGTGCGGGTGGTTTTTTTATAACCGGTTAAAAGGCGTAGCTGTGCAGGCCCATAAATATTTTCGACAGGTTTACCCAGAGCAGAGTAATAACTATGACGGTGAAACCGGCAAGGGCAATGGAGCTGTTGATTTTGGTTTTTTCTCTGCCGTACATAAATCTGAAATGAAAGTAAATGACGTAAACGAGCCAGCTTGCCAGTGACCACATTTCCTTCGGGTCGAAGTTCCAAAAGTTTCCCCAGGCGAATTTGCCCCAGATACTACCAAGGATAAGGCCTAGTGTTAGAAGAGGAAAACCGGCACAAATCAGCAGGTATGTTTTATGTTCGGTGTCAGCATTGATTGGTTGCGGTTTGTTTTTGAAACTGAAAATTTGCAGCATAGCCTGAAAAGCAGCTTTGGCCATAAAGATGTATGCGAGCATATATGCCGCTACGTGCGGGGCGAACAGGGGGCTTTGCAGCGTAGGCGGCAGATTTCTCGCCATCGCATCAAAGATGAAACCTGCGGGAAAAAGGACAATTACAGCGATGAGCATATCGAAAGCTGAGTCGGCGGTTTTTAATATTTTTTGAGAAATGAGTGAGAGCGGATAAATAACCAGGCCTGTAAACAAAAAGACCTCGAAAAGATTTTGCAGGGGCAGGTGTTTTACATAGTACCACCTGTAGCCGAAGGTGGCGGCAGAAGTCAGAAAAGCTGTAAAGAAAAGTGCGTGAGCTGTTTTTTTCAGGCGCAGGCAGGCTGCAAGAAAGGCAAGGATATATATGCCGATAGAAATATAAATCAATAGTCCCTGAGTCGTATATTTAATTTCCATCATTTTTCCCTCTGCTTTTTTCCGACATCGAGTGTTGTGAGGATGAGGGCAGCTCTTTGAGCCAGAGTCGCCAGAAGATGCCGATGCAGAGCAGGATAAAGCCGCAATACACTATATATAAGCCTGTATCAGATACCATTGCGAGCATGGTAAACCTCTGGTTTATTGCGTCATAATCATATTGATAGAAATGATAGCCGCTGAAATGGAGCGGTTTGTTTATCTCGATAGTTTCTTTTGCAACGATTTCGTCGTCTTTTATTATTAGTATGTCACTGTATATGTCTTTGATGTCGGGGATATAATCGACGTAGATATCATCGGTTTCGAAGACTGGATTTGGGAATTTGCTGAATATAAATTTTCTTACAGGTGGGCCTTTTACAGGATTATATTGAATCCAGACGGCGGGATTTGAGCCGGGCTCGTTGGAGTCGTAAGCGAGGGTTTTTCCGTATTCATATTTTGTTCTGAAATTTTTATAAACGTTTAGGATTTTCATTGAGCCTGTATTCGGGTCGAGCGGATACTCATAACCCGGCCGGGCGGCCAGCTGCCATTTTTGTTCCTCGGGTGTCCGGACAAGGAGCCAGCCGGATTTGTAGTATTCGATGCGAAAATTCCTCAGCCTGAGGGCGAAGGGCATCTGTCTTGTATAAAAGGTTGGCAGCTGCGGGGGCGGATTGTCTTTTCTTATGAACACTTCATTTTGGTTTTGTCCGATGTAGATGGTGGTTTCAGCCGAGCGGAATTTGTCCCGACCGAGAAGTCGGTTTATAAGATTGTGTCCCCGAACCGAGCCTGCAAAAAAGCCGAGTAAGATGATTATGCAGGCCAGATATATCAGTGGCAGGTCTATCGAGCGAATCACTTTTTGCGAGCACGCGAAAGTGATAAAAAGCACAATTAATAATGCGCACCAGTAGGCTGTAACCGGAATGGAATTAAAGAAAATAGCAGCTTCGTATGGGCCGATAAATGCTCCGTAAACAGACATACAGAAAAGAGCCAGAAACATAATTAGAGCGGCCCAGGCCGGTATTGATTGGTATTTTTTCATCCGAATCCCTTCAGAAAGTAACGTATCTGCTGAGATTATAGCTTATTTTGATATTTATGACAGGCCTCGAAACTTAAAGTTTTTTCTCTGAACGGTATTTACAGGACCCTGCTGCAAAGGCTCTGGTTAACACTGTATTCGAAATCGTCGATTATTTCAATAAGCGGAAAAAATGTAAATTCGGGAATGGAGAATCAGGGGGGTAAAAGATGGATCATGAATTTTTGATGCCGGGTAAGTTTTTTATAACGGATAAGTCCGTTATTGTTGAGACGGTTGTAGGCTCCTGTGTTAGTGTGTGCTTGTATAATGTTGAGAGCGGTGAAGCTGCGATAAACCACTTTCTTCAGGATGTTCCGGTAGCGAAAGAGAAGGTTGATATCGGGCAGTACGGCCTGACGAGCACGGAGCATGTAATAAATGTATTAACAGCCAAGGACCCTGTGCCGGACCATTATGTTGCACAGATTTTTGGTGGAGCGGCCCTTGTCGAAGAGGGCCAGGCAGGTAGTGACATAGGAAGGAAGAATATTCAGATTGCCCGCCAGATACTTAATGTCCACAGGATAAGGATTATAAGAGAAGAGGTGGGAGGTAAACGAGGCAGGTGCATAAGATTCAACACGGCGACAAATACCGTTTTCTGTGAGTTTACCGACCGCCTTGAACATCAAAACTGTGTGCAATGAAGATAGCCTCAGAGACAGAGCTTGTTTTTTAGTGCGGAATTTTGCCAGTCGTATTTGTAAAGCGATTTTTTGTTTAAGATTTGGCTTTGTTGGGGGGCATTGTGTGCTTGACAGAAGATGTCGAATGAGGGATAATGAGTATTAAGGCTGAGGGCCTGAGAGCAGGGAGAAAACGATGCGTTTGGTGGTTAAGAAGAACGACAGGGAGATCAGCGATTATAAGTTTACGAAGGGCCCGATTCATATAGGCAGGCACGCCGATAGTCATATCTTTTTGTCCGACAGGGCGGTATCCAGGCATCATGCGGTTATATTTGAGACCGAGGACGGCAAATGGGTACTTGAAGACCTGGACTCCGCAAATAAGACATATCTGGATGATAAAGAGGTGCACAGGACTGAGATTGGTGACAATAGTATCATTCGAATAGCGGATTTTATTATCGAGATAAGTATGGAGGATGTTTCTGAGGGTGAAAAGGATATCGACCTTGAGGATACACTTGAAAAGACCGCGTACGATTTTGATGACACTTCATTTGGCCGGCAGCCGCAGGTCATAACAAGGAGGACTGATTTTAAGCATGCACCTGAGATGAGATTTCCTGCCAGAAGGGCGAGAGATTTTATAAAGGCTACCGAAGGGATTTGCAAGGCCGACAGCGAAGATGAAATAATCGCAACTTTGCTTGAGATAGCGAACAGCCAGTTCGACGCGTATCACAGTTGGTGTGCCTTGAGGGCTGCGCCTGCGGGTGCGATGACATCTCATTCGGGCAGGTGCAGGGACGGCTCAAGAGTACAGTTTAACCAGATAAAACTGAACGAAAAGATTACCGAGGCTATTGAGAAAAAGCAGTTTCTGCTTATACCGCGGGCTCCGGTTGAGATGCGTGAAGAGCTGGGGATAAACTCAGTGATGATTGGGCCGATTATCAGCAAAGACGGCTGTTACGGAGTCTTGTATGTGGATAATGATATGTCACATGACCACTACAGCCTCAGTGACTTGGATTATATGATGCTGCTTTCGATTCACACCGCCGCAATCCTGAGAAACTTTTAATCTTACTGCCGCCGTCGTATCTTTGAGAGAAGCGTTTTTCCTGCAGAAGCTATGTTCTTTTGTATTTTCCCATTAATTGTCCTTCAGCGAGGATGTGGCCGGCCATAGCTTCGAGCAGAGTTTCTTTGTCTGCGATAGAGACGATATCGATTGGAATATCGAGGGCGTAAATCTTAAAAAAGTAACGGTGCGTTCCGCTGGGCGGACAGGGCCCGCCGTAACCGGTTGAGCCGAAATCGGTTATTCCCTGTCTTGTGTCGTCGGGCAGTGTTTCGTCTTCGGGGACATTCTCGGCAAGCTCTCTTTTTTCAGCCGGAAGGTTGAAAAGAACCCAGTGGACCCAGGTGCCCATCGGAGCGTCGGGGTCGTCACAGATGATAGCTATGCTTTCTGTTTTTTCAGGGACATTGTCCCAACTCAAAGGCGGTGAAATATCCTGGCCGTCACAGGTGAATTTTGAAGGAATCATCCCGCCGTCTTCGAAAGCCGAACTTGTAAGTTTGATATCCATTTCAGGCTCCTTTATGTTATGATAAGGAACAATACGGATAAAACGAAGATTATCCACATAGTGGGTTTGACCTGTTTTATTTTGCCGTAGAGTAATTGAATAATCGTAAAAGAGATGAAGCCGAAAGCCAGGCCGGTACTGATGCTGTAGCTTAGGGCTATCATAACCATAATGATAAAGGCCGGGAAGGCCTGCTCTATATTTGCAAGGTCTATTTTTTTAACCTCTTTAATCATAAACAGGCCCACCATAATAAGTGCCGGTGCTGTTGCATATTCGGGTACGATACTAATCAGCGGCACAAGCAGTATCGCCAGCAGAAAACAGATGCCGGTGACTATCGATGTAAGACCTGTACGTCCGCCCTGCTCGATGCCGGCAACTGATTCAATGTAGGAGGTTGTGGTTGAAGTTCCGAAAAGGGCGCCAAAGACGGTAGCCGCGGCGTCGATGCCGAGCAGCTGGTCAAGACCTTTTATTTTCTTTTGCTCGTCAACTATATTTGCCTGGTTGCAGCATGCGACGAGTGTGCCGATGCTGTCGAACATATCCATAAACGTCATAGTAAAAATGGTTGCAAAGAAAGACCATTTCAGAGCGCTGAAGATATCCAGCTGAAAAGCAACAGGGCTGATATCAAAGCTTAATGGTTTCGGCTGATAAGAGATGCCCAGTTTTTTTGCAAACAGACACGCCAGTGCCGTCGAAGCGATGATACCGACGACCAGCCCGCCCTTTATCTTTTTTATTTCGAACAGCAGCATTACAATCAGGCCGAACAGGCCGATTAGAACTTCGAGCTTTATCGGCCCGGCTTTTACGAGTGTATGCTCATCGGCTATTATAATTCCAAGTTTTTTCAAGCCTATGAAAGTGATAAACAAACCGATGCCGACCGCAATAGCGGAAATTAGTGAAACTGGTATTGCCTCGACAATTTTCTTTCTCAGGCCGAGAAGAGTAAATATTAAAAAAAGCACGCCCGAGAGAAAGACGACGCCGAGAGCGGTCTGCCAGTTCATTTTTCCGGTGGCGACGAGAAATGCGAAAAAGGCATTCAGTCCCATACCCGGCGCCATAGCAATCGGTGCGTTTGCGAGAAGTCCTACTGTGAGTGTGGCCAGGCCGCTGACCATGCAGGTTACGATTATCAATGCGTTTTTGTCCATTCCGGTATCGCCGAGTATCATAGGATTGGCGAAGATGATATAGGCCATAGTAAGAAATGTGGTGATGCCTGCGACGATTTCAACTCTTATATTTGTCTGCTTTTGCCGGAGCTGAAAATATTTGTTAATCATTTTTTGCTTCCCTTAAGCCACAGCTTTAGCTCCTATATTTGATAGTTTACAGTTAAATTCTTCCCTATCAAGTATTGTTTTTAAAAACAGGATTGAATAAAAATATGCCGTTTCCGCTGGCTGAAAAACAGTTTTGCAGCTTCTTAAGTTACAGTCAATATTTATTTGTATTTTAATAATTTGCTTCGCAATAATAGAATGAAAATTGAAACTAAGGCGGCAATAAGGCAAAAAAGTTGTGTTAAGGTAATGGGGCCGACGTATATGTAACGGTCTGTATCCCCTCTGAAAAAATCGATGCCCATCCTTCCAAAACCATAAAGGCAGAGAAACCATAGCAGCATAGTTCCCCGCCATCGCTCGATTTTTAGGCTGTTGAAAAACAGCCAGATACATATTAATAAAAGTATTTCATAAATCTGGGTAGGATGGAGCGGCACAGCCGCCGGCGCTGCCGCCCCTTCGGGAAAAGTGATGGCCCAAGGCAGTGAGCATTGCCGGCCGTAACAGCATCCATTAAAGAGACATCCTATTTTGGTTATACTCAATGGTATCGCAATAGACCACGCTAATAAGTCGAGACCGGCGGCTTTGGATTTTGAGACAAGCAAAACTAAGGGAACTCCTAAGCCCAGGTAAGCTAACTGGCCTGCCCATAATCCTCCGCCGAGATAATGCTTTAATGAGAATAATTGCTGAAGGGTGAACTGGGAATGATGAATGTCGTGTAAAATCTTGGCGCCAAAAACCATACCCACTATGTAACATAGGCTGGCTGTTATGTGCACACGATTGCGAAGGCCCCACCTTTGAGCGGCTTTTTTACAGATAATAAAATATATAATAATACTAGCGGTATAAAAAATCGAATATGTTGGTACTGCTCCTATTCTCGGAAACA
>CAYLMG010000053.1:0-12625 GCA_964384565.1 uncultured Pirellulales bacterium
CGATATTAATCGCAGGGCTTCAAAGACCGTTATTCAAATAATCATATCGGCTTTATATGACGCAATGAAATTAAATGTCACCCCGAACAGGCCGATAATCAATTTCGACCAGAAACAACAGATACAAAAAATCGCGGACAAATTCGGTGCTGAGCAAATAAGCGAAAAAATAAACGAGGCTTACAGAATGCTGCAATGGCTCGATGCGAATGTGAATGAGAAACTTATTTTCGAGCATTTATTGTTAAAGCTCGTTCATTCTGGTAAAATAAGTGTTTAGTAACTACCGTTTTAAGATTCAATAAGAAGGTATGGCAGAGATGGCAAACGCTGCTGGCGTAAAATCCAAGCAGGAGAAACGCAAGAAATATATGCTGGTTCGCTACGGCCAGATGCATAATCTCGGCATATTCGAGCACAACGAGTCCAACATACCGAAAAAAGCCGCGCGGGTGGTGGTAAAAACCGGTAAAGGCCTTGAGCTGGGCTACATCGTAGGGCATTTCAGCCATTACAAGTCGGGTCAGTTCAAGATGGATAACAAGCAAATCAAGAAGTATTTTCAGGATAGTATGATAGATTTTGACACCGAGATAAGCGGCAAACTTATCCGTTATGCGACTGCTGAAGACATAAGCGAAGAGAGGCATCTGCAGAGAATAGCGAAAGAAGAGTTGAAATTCTGCAAACAGCTTGTCAAAGAGATGGCTCTGCCGATGAATATTATCGATGTGGAACATATTTTCGGCGGTGAGCGAATAATTTTTTATTTTATGGCGGACGGCAGGGTTGATTTTCGCGAGCTTGTAAAAAAGTTGGCACATGAATATCAGTCGAGAATAGAGATGCGACAAATCGGCTCGCGAGATGAGGCAAAACTACTCGGTGACATCGAGACCTGCGGCCAGGAATGCTGCTGTATCAAGTTTCTCCAGGCGCTCAAGCCGGTTAATATGCGGATGGCCAAGATGCAGAAAGCAACGCTCGACCCGTCAAAAATATCCGGTTATTGCGGCCGGCTGAAATGCTGTCTGCGATACGAGGATGCAACCTATATTGAGCTTAAGAAACGGCTGCCCAAAAAGAGAGCAAAAGTAAACACCCAATATGGACAGGGCAAAGTGTTGGATGTTCAGATATTGACTCAGCTTGTGATGGTTGAGCTGGAGAGCGGGCAGCAAATTGCTGTCCCGGTCGACGAGATTGAGATACTCGAAACGCCGGCAGCTAAAAAGAAACAGCAGGCTGGCGAAGAGCAGGGGCTTCAGGATGGAAACGGCAGCGATGCCGATATGGAACAAAGTGAAATCGAAGCCGACGAAAATGATGACTTCGACACAGAAGACAAGGAAGATGACGCAGAGAGTAATAAGGGACAGCAGGGAAATTAATTTAAGGACGAATGATGCCGCGTAAAATCGCTGTAACGTCAGCATTGCCGTATGCGAACGGCTCGATACATATCGGCCATCTTGTCGAATATATACAAACCGATATCTGGGTGCGTTTTCAGAAGATGTGCGGCAATCACTGTTTGTATTTCTGCGCTGATGACACACACGGCACACCCATTATGATAAGCGCAAACACGGCAGGGATAAAACCGGAGCAGCTCATTGAGAAAATGTACAAAGAGCACAAGGCAGATTTCGACGGCTTTCTGGTTGAATTTGATAATTACTACTCGACGCATTCGCCGGAAAACAAAACTTTGAGCGAGCTTATTTTCGAACGTCTCAAGAAGAGAGGCTCTATTGTCAAACGCAACATTGAGCAAACCTACTGCGAGAACTGTAATATGTTTCTTCCTGACAGATATATCCGGGGCGTGTGCCCGCGATGCGGTGCCCAGGACCAGTATGGAGATTCGTGTGACAAATGCGGGGGGACATATCAGCCGACCGAGCTTATTGATGCACACTGTGCAACCTGCAAGGCGACTCCTGTCCGCAGGGAAAGTGTTCACTATTTTTTCAGGCTGTCGGATTATGAGCAGCAGCTAAAGCAGCTTATGTCTGCCGGTCATACTCACAAGTCTGTTGCAAACAAACTTGAAGAGTGGTTCAAGGCGGGTCTGAAAGACTGGGATATCTCAAGGGACGGGCCTTATTTCGGATTTAAAATTCCGGGTGAAGAAAACAAATTTTTTTATGTCTGGCTCGATGCTCCGATAGGCTATATGGCTTCGCTGAGAAATTACTGCGACAGAAATAATATTGATTTCAATGAAATCTGGCCCGGGCTGGAGCCGGGGGCAAAGGGCAGCGGCTACGAGATTTACCACTTTATCGGCAAAGACATAATGTATTTTCATGCTCTTTTCTGGCCTGCAATGCTTATAGGCTCAGGATTCAAAACGGCTGATAAGCTCTTTGTGCACGGCTTTTTGACAGTCAACGGCGAAAAAATGAGCAAGAGTCGCGGGACATTTATAAAAGCAGCGACGTATCTGAAACATCTCGAGCCGGAGGCTTTGAGGTATTATTATGCGAGCAAGTTGACCGGTGCGGTGGAAGATATAGATTTAAGCACAACTGACTTCATAAACAAAATCAATGCCGACCTTGTTGGCAAGTTTGCGAACCTTGCATCCCGTTCTGCGCCGATGCTGACGAACAAACTTGATTCACAGCTTGGCTCGTTGGATGAAAAGGGCACAGAGCTGATAAATAAACTTATAGCAGCCAAAGAAGGGATTATCTCAGATTATGAAAACCTTGAATATTCAAGCGTAGTGCGAACAATAACAGCACTGGCTGACGAGGCAAACCGGTACGTCGAGCAGAATCAGCCGTGGACGACAATAAAAACCGATTCGGAGCAGACGAGAAAGAGCCTTACGGCAACGATAAATGCTGTGCGAATCCTGACGATTTATCTAAAACCGATTGTACCAAAATTCGCCGCCAAAGTTGAAAAGTTTCTCAATGTCAGCGGCTTGGGTTTTGGCGATGTTGAAAAAGTTCTTGAAAATCATAAAATAGAAAGATTTGAAAAATTATTTGACAGAATAGAAAGTCAAAAGGTGCAAGCGATGATTGAAGAAAGTAAGGAAACACAAAACGCCGAACCAAAACAGATTGACATTGAGCCGATAGCGCCGCAGTGTACAATTGAGGAATTTGCAAAGATAGATATGAGAATTGCAAAGGTGACAAAGGCGGAAAAAGTCGAAGGCGCCGACAGGCTGCTGAGATTAAAGCTCGATGTCGGAGGCCTGCAGAGAGAAGTCCTGGCGGCTATCGCACAGGCCTATAGGCCGGAAGAACTCGACGGTAAAATCGTCATATACCTGGCTAATCTCAAACCCAGGCAGATGAAGTTCGGCGTCTCTGAGGGAATGATTCTCGCCGCCGGGGAGGGCGGAAAAGATGTTTTTATGCTTTCGGTGGATGAAGGCGCAAAACCCGGACAAAGAGTAAGCTGAACAATTTTTGGGCAAATGAAAAAGAAGCTTTCACAAGTAGCTGGCGATGACGGCCGGTACAGCCCCGGCGCTTTGAAGTTCGTATACGAAGGACTTATCTATATGAAGAAAGAGGGCATTGAGGAGCCCCGGCATGTGGACGGCCAGAGCCTTTGCGATGCTTTACGGCAGGTTGCTTTAAAAAAATGGGGCAGGCTGGCTAAGCTTGTATTGAACAGCTGGGGTGTAAAAACGACGCGAGATTTCGGCGAGTTAGTTTATCTGATGGTGGACAATGATTGGATTAGTGCACAGCCCGCCGATTCGATTGACGATTTCAACGATATTTACGATTTCAAAATGGTCTTCAAGGAGCAATTCAAATTTTAGAACTGTAAAAAGCGATTCAAAAATGGGCTTTGGAAATAATCTCCAAAGCCCATAATTTTAACCACTAACAAACGAGCTTGTAATTTTCAATCACCCAAACCTTCCTGGTAAAGCTGCCAGATTTCTTCATCAGTTAAGGCCCGATTGTAAATCCTAACATCATCGATTATTTCATCGAAGGCTTTTTAACCTCCGTTTCGAGCTCCTATTGTTGTGGCCTGCTAAAAAGAGGCTTAGGCAGACCGGGAAATTATTTTATTGCAAATTATATTTTATTTCTTTAATATTCTTCGAGTTGATTAACAAAGGAACGGACTCTTTAAGAAATGATTTTTACTTTGCACAGATATATATTTCGCGAGGCATTCAAGGTATTTGTACTTGCCGGTCTTGCGCTGACGGTAATATTGAGCCTGGGGATGATTTTGCGCCCTGTTCAGGAGTACGGTGTAGGGCCTCAGCAGGTATTTCACTTGATAGGGTATTTCTTGCCAATCACGCTGACGTTCGTACTGCCGATTGCGGCTTTGTTTGCTGCCTCACTTGTTTACGGCAGGTTTGCAGGCGATAATGAGCTTGATGCCTGCAGGGCAAGCGGTATTGGGCTGACATCTCTTGTTTATCCGGGATTGGCGCTTGCAATAGTTGTTGCGATTACAAACTTGATTCTGAGTTTTTATGTAACACCGGCCTTTGTACAGCGAGCCGAAAAGGCCCTCAAGGCTGACGTACAGAAGATAATATTTCGAAACATACAGCGAAGGGGATATTATAAATCGCCGGATGGTGAATGGCAGGTTTACGCTGACCTTGTGGACTCGAAGAAAAAGTTGCTTTCCGGTGTTGTTATAACGGAGCTCGATGATTCGAAATCGAAGATGCAAAAAATTATTACCTGCGATGACGCCTATGTACAATTTAATCCTGAGAGACGTTTTAATGCGGTTCAGATAACGGCGTATAATACATATGTTGTAGACTATACGAATGAGGATTCGTTTTTCAATGAGAGCTTGAGCTTTACCCGGGATTTTCCACCTCTGCTGGGCGATGACATAAAGTTCAAAAAAATAGATAAGATAAAGCAAATCCGCGCCAATTATATGCTTTTTAATCCCGTCGCCAAACTGGCTTATGCTGCTTATGCGCAGTTCACTACAGAGCTGCTGGCAGATGATATCGCACGAAAAATCAATAATAAGGAAGACGAATTTTATACGCTTTACAGCGGAGAGAAGGTTATAAGATTCACGGCTGATAGCTGTACCATGCCGGTCAAAAAAGAGAGGCAAATTGAACTTGGAGGAAGGGTCATTGCCGAGGAATACAATGATCTGTCAGGTACAGCAGTTCCGGCACGTACCTTGCAATGCTCGAAGGCTCTGTTGAGTATCAGGGGTGAGGAGGATTTGCTGACTCTGACATTCGCCTTTTACGATGCGCGTTGGCGAACCTCAAACGGCTCTGGAGGCACAGCAGGGCGGCCTATTGTTATTCGAGGACTAATTGTACCGGCTTCGATAACGAAAATAACAGACCAGAAGGGCTCTATTCTGGAAGCGGTCAGCGGCCCTTATGTAGAACAGTCACTCAAACAAAAACCCGGGCCGCAATTGCAGCAATTGGAAGATAGACTTCAAAGAAAGATTCGAAAAACCGCTGTTCAAATAACCGCTGAGATACATTCGAGACTGTCTTTTGGTATTGGCTGTGTGCCGCTCATTATGATTGGTATAGGGCTGGGTATCATTAAAAAAGGAGGGCATCTGCTGAGCGCATTCGGTGCCAGCTCAATACCTGCGGCGGTTTTAATAGTTTGTATAATAGGCGGCAAAAATATTATCGAGAATCTCGGCTCACAGCCGCAGACAGGTATGATCCTGTTATGGGCAGGGCCGGCTATACTGGTACTGCTGGCCGCTGTAATATATCGCCGGCTTCTAAAACGCTAAACCGTTAAATACATAATTCAAAAAGGTGCGGTAAGATAAGAAAACCAGATGAAAATATTAGACAAATACATAGCAAAGAATTTTTTAATAGGTTATGCGATTGCCTTTTCTGTGCTTATTGGACTGCGGATAATTATCGAGTTATTCGTTAACCTTGATGAATTTACGGAACGTGCAGGCCTTGGAAGCTTTGCTGTCATTAAAAATATATTAATTTTTTATGGAATCCGGATATCACTATACTTTAGGGATTTTGCGGGGATGATAACGGTTGTTGCGGCGGCATTTTCGTTTGGCAAAATGGTCCGCAGCAGAGAGCTGGTTGCTGTGATGGCTTCCGGGGTCAGTCTGAAACGTGTGGTTGTCCCCGTAATTGTTCTTGCGTTAATAGCCACCGGCATTTTGGTTATCGACCAGGAACTTATAATACCGCCGCTTGCCAATAAGCTTGTTCGAAGCGAAGACGATATCGCAGGTGAAGAATCCTATGATGTAAGGTTTATAAGTGATGCCAATAGCGCCTTGCTTTTCTCACAAAGGTACGAGGTAAAGAGCCAAACCTTGTATAATCCCACACTCCTGCCGAGAAAATCAACTCAGAGGCCGGGCATCTGGGAAGTAACAGGCTGGATATCAGCGGAAAAGGCTGTCTATGATAATAAAGCAAAGCGGTGGGAGTTGATTAACGGATTCTTTAATGAGAAAGGCTCGCAGTCTGTGCCCGCAGCCGTAAATTATTACAAGACTGATATTACCCCGAGGGACATTCCCATCAGGCGCAAGGCCGCAAACAAGTCTCTGTTGAGCTTCTGGCAGCTGCATACCCTTGCAGAACAGGGAAAGAAACTAAAGGACCAGGCCCAGCTTTATGCCCAGATGCATTCTCATATCACCGACCCTGTTATCAATCTGGTAATGCTTATGGTAAGCCTGCCCATTCTTATCTGTCGCGACCCCAAGACAATGAAGGCAGCTATTATGATAAGCTTTGGTGTTACTTCTGCCTGCTATATAACAACTTTTGTCTGTAAGCTGCTCGCGACCGAGGTCTTTTTTCAAATGATAATACCGGAATTCTGGGTATGGCTGCCGGTCTTTATCTTTGTCCCCATCGCCTTTATTGAGCTGGACTCGATGAAGACTTAGGTTCGTTACGAGTTACTTGTGAGGCGTGATTCGGTTTATAATCCACAGGGTGTAATTCTTATTTGCTAAAAAAGAAATTTTAATTGAGTTCCAATCACATTGATATTTTTCCACTGGTGACCTGACCGGCTGGATTGCCAGAGGTAAAAAATATTTGCCTTGATATTTTTTGACAAATTAAGGGACGCTCCGGCGTAAAACCTGTTTCTGTCAACGTTATCATCGTTTAGAGTAATAAATATCTCATCAGCTATATAAGGTTGTAATTTAAGTTTTGTCAGCTTGAGAGGAAATTTAACGGTTGTTTTGTTCCTGTATCGCCAGACGTCTTTCTTTTTTTCTCTGTCGCGATACTCAAGTCTTGCCCTGTTGCTGACATCGAGGTTAAACAGATGAGTTTTTAATGTTATATTTAAATGTGGGCGATTTTCCTGGCGCCACTTGCCGTTGCTGTCTTTCTCAAAAACCTTCCTGTAGTTAAATCCGAGGTCTATCCAATCCGCAATACTTCTATATACGAATCCCAAGTCTGAATGGTGATAATAAAGGTGCCCGCCATCGTTGCCAAGCCGGAATTCCTCCTCGAGTGTACCTTTCCAGTCTTTGTTAATATCAAAAGAGGCGCTCGCCGAGCTCCAGTACTGAAAGCCTTCATCATTATAGGCGAAACAAAATTCACTAGTAAGTCCGCTACATATTAAAGCCAAAAAAAGATAACCTACAATTCTGTATAACTTATTCATCTTCTTTTCTTTCATCAAAATAATCGAGGTCGCTAATAGGCAAAATTACGGATGTAGAAATATTTACCAAATGAGCCACAATACGCTTAAAATGCCTTGCAATTAAAACAAAGCAAACAGCTTCGTTAATCGAGAGACTGCTCTTTGCCACTTGTCTAACAATCCTATCGCATTGTATTGCAATCCTGTGTTCATAATCCCAAGATGATTCAGCCTTGTTTTTGTCTGCTTCGATAAAGGCCTCTTTGGTTCGCTCAAATAAATTTAGAATATCTTTATCAATGTCGCTAAAATATTGTGAGAACACAGCTTTATCTATCGGCCCTTCCAAAAGTTCTGTCACTTCATAAAGGTTCTTGCAATAGTCACCCAGCCTTTCCGCATCTTTTACAACGCTCATTAACAACAAACAGGCGGGAACCTCGACAGTTGGCTGAAGGGAAAGATGTTCCACAATTCGTTTGCGTATACCTTTCTGCAAACGGTTTACCTTCTTATCTACCTCGTAGATTTTCTTTTTCAAATCCGGATCTTCGATGCTATTTAGCAGGCGGCTGCAAACAGCTTCGAACATACATTTAGAGTCGTCTAACATATCCTTGAACTCGTCAAGAACCTGAGCCAAAAAATCTTTACCCTTCCAGAAACTTAACAGATTTTTAAACATTTGCGTATCCTTTATTTAAATAGCTTCGATATAAGAATTAACAACGCCGGCACAAAGAAAAACACACTCAATACATAAATAAATGCGTACCTTCTTTTGTTATAGGCCAGGTTTCCCAGGGACTTGGCAAGATTTATCGGGATCATTCTAATAGCTCTTGTTGGGAAGACAATCAAAACTCCTATCGTATTAAACAGAAAATGTTCGAATGCGACAACGATTGCCGAAATATTTCCTGTTGCAAACGACGCTAAAATAGCGGTAGAGGTTGTCCCGATGTTGGCACCCATAGTAAGTGAAAATGCCGACTCAATAGTAAGAATGCCTGAAGCAACAAGTGGGACCAATAGTGAGGTTGTGACCGAACTGCTTTGGACAATGATAGTGAAGAGTAATCCGGCAAGAAAGCCTAATAACTTGCTTCTGGTAATGACGTTGTCAAGGATAATCTCCGCTCTCTTTATAGTTAAAGACTTCATAACCCGAACGAGGAAATAAAGTGATAAAAACAGCATCGCAGCCGACAATATAAGCATAAATATATATGTATATATATTATCAGTGAATAAGTGCCTGCTTATGATTTTTACAACCTCCTGGATTAGATGTACGGCCGGTTTTGTGGCCAGTTTTACGGGGCTGATAAACTTAATTCCCCCGATATTACTGAATAAGTTAGTCATTCCGTATGCACATTTAGCAAAAATACCTGTTGCCAGTTCCAACGGAAGAAAAAGACACACGCAGAAAAAGTTAAAAAAGTCGTGCACAGTTGCGGCGCTTATTGCACGTCTGAACTCGTCACGACGCGTCATGTGCGCTAAAGAGACGATTGTGTTTGTTACGGTAGTCCCGATATTGGCACCCATTACTATATAAATTGCATTATCAACCGTAATAACCCCGGAGCCAACCATACCTACGACTATTGATGTCGTGCACGAGGAGCTTTGTACTATGCTTGTTGCCAATATTCCAATAAACAAACCTACAAACGGATTTGATGTTGTTCTTATGAGATTTTCCGCAAAGTCCCTGCCGAAACCTTTGAATGCAGAGCCCATAAGGCCGATGCTCACGAGAAAAAAATAGAGCAGCCCTATCACTAAGAAAATGTGAGAGAATGTTTTAACTTTATACTTCATATACTTTTTACAGTACACTTTGCGTGTGAAGAGCATATGAAGGAAATGTGAAAATTTGGTGAAGATAAAAAAAAATTGATTACGCTTTGGGTAGTGTTACGGAAACTGTGGTTCCCTTATTTGTTTGGCTTTCGATATTTATTTTTCCCTTGTGAGCAAGGACGATGTGCTTTGCAATACTCAGGCCCAATCCCGTGCCTCCGAGCTGACGCGAACGAGCTTTATCCACGCGGTAGAACCGCTCAAAGACTCTATTGAGATGCTCTTTTGGTATGCCAATTCCATTATCTTCAACAGTAACAGTGAATTGGTCCTGCTGCTCAAAAAGAGCAACAGCGATTTTTCCACCCCGACTTGTATATTTTATGGCATTGTCTATTAGATTTACGAAGACCTGCTCAATCTTATTCGGGTCAGCTTTAATTTTGAAATCGTTACCTTGAGAATCTATACTCAGATTTTGCTTTTTGGCAGCGAGTGCATGTCCAAAGCTCAGTGACAAGTCATCTATCAAGGTTTTGAGGTCGAACTCTACTTTTTTGATACTATTGTCTGATAGTTCAAGCTCGCTGAGACTCAATAGGTCATTTATTATGTTTTCAAGTTTGCTGGAGTGTTCTTTAATAATCGAAACGAATTTTCGTACCTTTTCCTTGTCGTCTATCGCTTTGTCCTCCAGCGTCTCTATGTAACCTTTGATTAAAGTCAAGGGAGTTTTTAGTTCGTGTGACACATTGGCTACAAAATCTGTTCTAATTCTGTCCATCTGCTTGAGATTTTCTATCTTTTGCTGCAGTTTGTCAGACATTATGTTTAATGATTTGGCTAATTCACCAAGTTCATCTTTGCTTTTTATCCTCACTTTTTTGCTGAAATCTCCTTTGGCAATTCTCTGTGCGGTTTCCTTCATTTGCGCGATGGGTGAGGTGATACTTTTTGATATAAAATATGCGACTATCAGTGCAATCAGGATAGCTGCCATTGCCCCCAATAAAACCACTCTGTATATTAGGCGGATTTGAATCTGAACCTCGGAAAGAGGGACAGCAAAACGAACTATCCCTAATATCTGGTCGGCATCTTTTGCACATACAGCGACATACTTCATATTATAACCAAGCGTTTTACTGGGTCGAATACTTTGGCCGAAGCCGGTTTCCACTGCTGTAATGACCTCAGGTCTGTCTTTATGATTTTCCATTTCCGAAGGGTCTTTTTCAGAATCTGCCACTACATTACCCTGTCTATCGATAATAGTTATCCTCAGATTCAATTTATCCGCGAGGGCTTGGCTCTTTTGCCGAATAGCTTGATGTTGTCCTTCGAGCAAATCTGTTTTCAAAATATCGCTGACCAAGATGGCATTACTCTGCAACTCTTGTGTGATTTTTTGCTCGAAGTGATGACTTAACTTTAAACTCACGAAGAAATTAAGGACTAATACCGCGATGAAAGTCAGAAAAATAAATGCCCCGAAAAATTTCCAGATGATTCTGCTTTTCATTCAGATTTCCTTAAATCTGTAACCGGCGCCCCGGATGGTTTCGATATGGTCGCTGGCATTTCCCAACTTTTGCCTGAGGGATTTTATGTGTGCATCAACCGTCCTGTCATATACCATTGAGTCAGGCCCTGAAACCTCATCAAGAATTTGGTCCCTCGACAATACTACTCCGGGCCGCTGAGCCAGGGACTTTAGAAGTTTAAACTCTGCCGAGGTAAGTGAAATTTTTTTGCCGCTAACTGTTACCTTATGCCTTCTACTATCTATAACAATTTTGCCCCTATTGATTATATCACTGATTTGTGGTTCTCGACCTCTCCTGAGTATAGCTTTTATTCTTGCGAGCAACTCTCTTGGGCTAAACGGCTTTGTTATATAATCGTCCGCACCTAATTCCAAACCAACAACCTTGTCTGTCTCCTGTGATTTTGCACTTAGGATAATAATCGGTATATGTGCAGTCCTATCATCGTTCTTAACAATTTTGCATACTTCAAAACCGTCTATAACCGGCAACATCAAATCGAGGATAATCAGGTCTGGTTTTTCTGACCTTGCTAACTTAAGTCCCTCTTCACCATTAAGAGCTGATAAAGTCTCATATCCCTCCTCTTTCAGATTGTACTCAACCATATCTACAATATCAGGGTCGTCTTCTACTATGAGAATTTTTCCTTTGCTCATCTTATCTTCACCGACCTTTTGAACGTGCTATCGAACTCGTAAATTTTAATAATTCTATAACTTTGTGCCACTGTTGGGCTTTATGGCTTTGCGGATCTCCTTGTTTATTCTTAAGCTGCACCATTGTTTTCCGCACATAGTACAATAATCGGCGCTTATCGCCTGACTGTCGGCTGCCCTTTCGCAGGCCTCGCGGTACATACGCTCCGCAGTCGCCGAATCGAGCGATTCAGACAGATGTTTTTGCCAATTGAGACTGCTTCGTGCAATGCTCAGGTTTTTATCCCTTTCGGCGGAGCCTTTCAGTCCTCGGGCGATATCTGCTGCGTGTGCTGCAATTTTTGCCGCGACGACACCTATACGGACATCATCAGCATTGGGAAGTCCTAAATGCTCACGTGGGGTGACATAGCATAAAAAAGAGGCTCCGTAAAAGGCAGCGGCCGTCCCGCCGATTGCCGATGTTATATGGTCGTAACCTGGGGCGATATCGGTTACTACGGGGCCGAGGACGTAGAAGGGTGCATCGTGGCAGAGCTTTTGCTCAATTTCCATATTGTACTGTATCTGGTCAAAGGGGATATGACCGGGGCCTTCGACCATGACCTGACAGCCTTTTTGGCGCGCTCTTAAAACAAGCTCACCGAGAGTTTTTAGTTCCGCAAGCTGCGCCTTGTCGGTTGCGTCCGTAATCGCACCGGGCCGCAGGCCGTCACCGAGTGAAAAGCAGACATCGTATTCTGCCATTATGTCGCACAAATCATCGAACAGCTCGTACAGGGGATTTTGCCTGTTGTGGTAAATCATCCACTTGGCCAAAAGTGCTCCACCCCGGCTGACAATACCGGCAACTCTGTCTTTGACAAGCGGCAGGTATTCTTTGAGAACTCCGGCGTGAATAGTGAAAAAATCGACACCCTGTCTGGCCTGTTTTTCTATTGTTTCGAGAATTGTTTTACCATCGATTTCTTCTACAGCTCTTGCCTCG
>CAYLMG010000054.1:0-7615 GCA_964384565.1 uncultured Pirellulales bacterium
TGGATTTGGTTGGTTTTTATTTTTGCACTCGGCTGTTGTGTCGGCAGCTTCTTGAACGTGGTAATTTACCGGCTGCCGCGTGATAAGTCATTGGTCAGACCGGCATCGGCGTGTCCTGCGTGCGGTGAACATATACGCTTCTACGATAATATCCCGCTCTTCTCGTGGCTGGTCCTCCGCGCCAGATGCAGATACTGCAAGGCGCCTATATCGGCCAGATATTTTATTGTGGAGCTGCTGACAGGAGCTGTTTTTGTTTTGCTTTTTGTTTTGTATTTTGTTTTCGAGGTTCGCGTTTTTGATATTAACGGGCACAGAGGGCTGGGAGCGTTTTGGCAGGGAGGCTGGCTTGTATATCTGCTGCATATAATTCTGCTGTCGGCACTTATAGCTTCATCTGCGATAGATTTGGAGCTGTGGGTTATACCGATAGTTATCTGCTGGTTCGCAGCAGTTGTGGGTGCGCTCGGCAGCGGCGTTGGTGTTTTTATTATCTCTCGGGCGCAGTTCGGCAGTTTTTATCCTCTGCCGAGCGCCGGCTCAGGGACAGCAGCCCTGGCGGCTGGTGCCTTGACAGGTCTTGTGATTTCGCTGATACTGCTTGGAACAGGCCTGATTAAAAGAAGTTACGAAACTGATGATAACACAGAGCAGGCTCAGGAGGGTAAAAATGAGGTAGAGCAGGCCGAGCCGACGTTTAACCATCGTGCTGAGATGCTCAATGAAGTTGTTTTTTTAGCTCCGATTGTCATCTGCTCAATGGGTTTTTACTGGATTGTTAAGTTTACAAATCCGCTCTGGTGGACGGGATTTGCCGCTAATCCTATGGTATCAGGGATTCTGGGAAGCCTGTGGGGCTTTTTTGTAGGCGGCGGTATCGTCTGGGCGACGCGGATTTTTGGTACCCTCGGATTCGGAAAAGAGGCTATGGGGCTCGGCGATGTGCATTTGATGGCAGCGGCAGGTGCGATTATAGGGCCGTTAGCAGTGGTGGCAGCGTTTTTTGTCGCGCCCTTCTTCGGGCTTATCTGGGCGGGCAGTCAAATGTTTTTTAAAAAAATTCGGCAAATTCCTTATGGTCCGTTCTTGTCAATGGGAATATTTACTGTTATGATTCTAAATGATATTATTATTGAGTACTGGCAAGCGATTACGTTATCATCATATAAGTGAAAATGGAATTTGGTTATAATCATTAGCGAGGTAGAAAAAGGAGGTTTCAAATGCATGCCGTCAGTAAAAAAACAATAGTACTAATTATTTGTCTCGTATCTGTTACGCTTTTGTCCGGCTGCACTAACTGGAAGAAAAAATATGAAAATCTTTATGTCAAGTATCAGAATACCCTGGGTTTGTTGGAATATGAAAAGGCAGAAAAGGGTCAGCTTGCGCAACAGCTCACAGAGGGACAACAAACCATCGATGAACTTCAGAGGCAGATTGCCGAGCTGAATAAAACACCGGCCGAGGCCAGCGGTTTCGGAAAAGGTTATGATGTCGCTTTCGACCCCTCAGCCGGTACGATAACGGTGACATTGGAAACGGCGATACTGTTCGATTCCGGCAAGGCGGATTTGAAAAAGACGACCAGTGCCGAGCTTAACCACATTGCGTCGGTTATCAACAGCAAATATGCAGGCAGGCAAATCAATGTTGTGGGACATACGGATACGGACCCGATTAAGAAATCGAACTGGAAGGATAACTGGGAGCTGTCTTCTCAGAGGGCACTGAGTGTCGTCAGATACCTGATACAGCGTGGCATACCAACGGATAGAATACGCGCCAGCGGCTGCGGCGAATACAGGCCTAAAGCGTCAAATTCTACCGCGGCAGGCAAGGCAAGAAACCGAAGAGTGGAGGTTGTCGTACATATGAGGTGAGATAGAAAACGGCGAGTTAAAAATAGTTTTATTAAAGCAGCCTTTATTCTAACGGGGGCTGCTTTTGTTTTATAAACGAGCTGTGCTCTATCCGGCCGTTCGAGTCTATTGAAATCCTTATCGCACCATCGCGTACGGTGTAAAATTTTTCACCTTTCATTGACGAAAGAGGTTTGGTTTCATACTGACTCCGGCCGCAGGTGCATATTAGTATTGAAGCCTGGAGTTTTTCAAGGAAGTCCAAATCGAGTGTGCTTATTGCACAATGATGGGGGACAAGTATGACGTCGACTTTGAGATTCGGGTAGAATTGAAGAAACATCTGCTGTGCAGGCTTTTCGATATCCGAACACAAAAGGATTTTTCTGCCGGCAAATTCTATCAGGTAAACTGTTGATTTGTCATTGTTACTTAACTTCTGATAATCTTTAATTCTTGTGTCGGGCCATAGTATTTTGATCTTTGCCGGGCTTTCTGTAATCGGGTTATGATTTAATTTCTCGATACGGCGGTCGCTTTGGGTAAGTGCTTCGATAAGAAACTTCTGTGTATTCTGCCGGTCGTTACTGTCGAAAAAGACTTCATTTACGAACAAAGAGCCGACGCTGCAGGCTTCGATGATTTCGGGGATTGCGTTTATATGGTCGATATCAAAGTGGCTTATCTGTATTGCGTCGATTCTGTCTATGCCGGTAAAATTCAAAAAGGGAAGTATTATTCGCCTGCCCGGGTCGGATTTATAAAGCGAGCCTGCGTCAAAGAGAAGATTTGTTTTGCCCGGAAGCTGAACAAGGATTGACTGGCCGTGACCTACATCGATACAGGTTAAAATGAGATTACTACGATGAGTTCTGTTCCATTTTGTTACAAAAAGTGTTGTGAGCAGAACGAGGATTAAAGCTGTAGAAATGATACGCTTTGGTACGGGACGGCGGAAACGGAAAAAGGCAATAAATGCGATGGAAACATAATAAAAAACTATGAATATGATTGATATATGCCCTATGAGTATTTCGGATATGTTGATTTTTGCAATTAGTTTTACAAGAGCTATTAGCAGAAAGGATAAGGCACTTACAAGCAATGCTAAAAATAAGCCGAGAGTCGGCAAAAGCAGTGAGATGAGAATTTTCAAAAAACCGATTGTCAAAATCAAGGCAACAAAGGGAAAGGCTATAACGGTCCATATACTTGCAAGAGGTGTGATTGTGTGAAAGTGATAGAGAAGGATACCTGCTCCGCCGAGCCAGGCCGCAAGGCCGACAGAGAAGAGTTTTACAGAGTCAAAGAGGATTTCTGCGGACGTTCTAAACAGAAAACTTTTCTCTGCCACTGTGTTAAAATTGATATAGTGATTTATTTTTTCATATAAAAAGAAGTGGATACGCTCGGTAAAAAGTAAAATGCCGAGTACGGTTGCGAAGGAAAGCTGAAAGCCTGCTTCAAATAATTGGCTCGGCCGAAAAAGCAGCAGTAGTATTATAACGGCCAGTGATAAACTGTTAAATGGATTGGGCCTGCGGCGGAAGAAAAAAGACAGGCAAAAGACGATAATTATAACAGCAGCTCTTATGGCAGGTGCCCTGGGCGGAATAATCAGCAAAAAAAGAATAGATGCGATTATACAAACCAGCGAGCGCGGACGTTTAAGCAGCCCTGCCGTTTTACACAGCCACCAGATAATTGCAATCAGAATACCGAAGTGCATACCTGATAGGCTGATAAAATGCAGAAGTCCTGTTTTTCGAAAGGCCTGATATGTCTCGCTGTCGATGTTTCTTCGATAGCCCAAAAGCAGAGCCTCGAGCAGTGCCCTGCTTGAACCCTCGGCTGAGACGTCCGAAAGAAGGGCTTGTGAAGTTTTCTGCCGAAGGATTCTTTTTATCCTTGTAAAAGTGCCTTTGGGATGGCTTTGCAGCAGCTTGATGGCGTCACTGGATTTTACGGAGGCGGCGACGTGGATGTTTTTTCGTGCGAGATATTTTTTTATATCGAACTGGCCGGGATTTGTCTGCGGGCTGAACCTTTCGAGCCAGCAGAAAAGCCGGATGTAATCGCCGGCTTCCAAATCTAAAACGGGCTCTTCAACCCGGACGCGGACGGTGCCTGTTACCTTTTCCCAGCCTTCGGTGGTTTTTGCATCCGTGAGTTCGAGATAAAAGCTTGTTGCGGGGTCGGTAAATTTGAAAGATGAGAATTTCCAATCGTCGTATTTATTTATATACGGTTCAGTAACGATTATACCTTTTATGGTGGCAAGACTTCTTTCACCATTTACAAAATTTATTATATCACCGGCTTTTGGTTTACGAAAATCTGCCAGCCAGATTGCACCGAGACAGATAAAGCAGAAAAGGGCTGTAAAAGCGATTATGTACGTGAATGTTTGGGATTTGCGCAAAGCAAAGGCTACAAAAGCTGACAATGACAAAATTGCCAATATGATAAGCCATACTGTAAAAGGTAGAGGTAAATAGTTTTGCAGGCTGATTCCGATTATCAAGCCGACTGATAAAAAGACAAGCGGGGCCCTGTAAATAATTTGCTGAACGATATATCGGGGACTTACTGCAAGTTTTTTATCGATGAGCTCCAGCTTTTTTTGGATTATGTCCATAGCCAAATAGACTACAGATTACAGACTTAGGACGCAAGAGGGAAATCAGGTTACAGAATTCAGGTAAATGTGTCAGGAGTTTGGTGATATTTTTTCTTGGCCATTCATATAGGGACGCAGGACTTTTGGGATTGTCACTGAGCCGTCTGCGTTCTGGTACAATTCGAGAATGGGTATCAGGATTCTCGGGCTTGCTATTACAGTGTTGTTCAGTGTGTGGCAGAAAATATTTTTCTTTGTCTGCTGGTCCTTGTAGCGCAGGTTCAATCGCCTTGCCTGAAAATCGTAGAATTTGCTTGCACTGTGCGTCTCGCAGTAGTTTTTTCTCGACGGCATCCAGATTTCGATGTCGAATTTTTTCACCTGTCCCCGGCCTAAATCGCCTGTGCAGACATTGACAACACGATACGGCAGCTCCAGTGCCTGCACTACAGCCTCGGCATTGGCGAGTATTTCCTTGTGAAATTTATTACTCGTTTCAACATCGTTCTTGCAGATGATGACCTGTTCGACCTTATCGAACTGATGGACACGGTACAAGCCGTAAGTGTCTTTGCCTGCTGCGCCGGCTTCTCTCCTGAAACAGCTTGACAATGCGACATATTTTAAGGGCAGCTTCTCTGCCTTTAATATCTCGCCGCTATGATAAGCGGTCAGCGGCACCTCGGCGGTGCCGATGAGATTAAGCTGGTCTTTTGGAATCTGATAGGTCTGGTCTTCGGAGCCGGGGAAAAAACCCGTGCCGACCATAGGTTCATCTCTGACGAGAACAGGCGCGGTTAAGGGGACATAGCCCTTGCCGACCATAAAGTCCATAGCAAATCGCATAAGTGCCCAGTGCATAAGCACACCGTCGCCTTTGAGGATATAATTTCTTGTTCCGGCAAGTTTAACTCCTCTTTCGATGTCAATAATATCAAGGGCATGTCCTAATTGTACGTGGTCTTTCGGCCCGAAGTCAAACTTTCTGATTTTTCCTTCTTTTCGGATTTCGACATTTTCAGTATCGTCTTTGCCGAGCGGGACATCATTGTCCGGCGGCTGAGCAACTAGTAGCATCAACTCATCAAACTGGGGACGCAGTTTTTTAATATCCTCGTTATATTCAAGTTCTTGCTGTTTTAGTGCTGATAAATTATTTAAAGCCTTTTGTTTTTTATCTCCTGAAAGATTTGGAATAGTGTCTCCGATTTGATTTTTATCAGTTGCAATATCCTGAAGCCTTTTTTTTAATAGTTTAAGTGCTGAGTCGACTTCGAGCAGCTTGTCGATATCGACATCGAAATGCTTATCCGCCGCTGCCTTTTCGAACTTATCCGGATTTTCTCTTATGACTTTAATATCTATCATAATTTGAATTTCTTTATTTCACGTTCTATTCTTCGAATCTTTTAATTATAACGACATTATTCTGTCCGCCAAAGCCAAAAGATTCGTTCATTACGATATTGACGGCCATTTCCCTATGTTTATTGGGGACATAGTCGAGGTCAAGCTCGGGGTCCGGGTCGTCTAAGTTCATTGTCGGCGGGATAATATTATCTCTTATCGCAAGAATGCAGGTTATAAGCTCGGCGGCACCGGCAGCACCAATTAAGTGTCCCAGCATACTTTTAACGCTGCTCGCAGGAACCCGTTTTGCCCTTTCCCTGAAAACGGCTTTAATCGCCTTTGTCTCTATTGAATCGTTTTCAGCGGTGCTTGTGCCGTGGGTATTGACGTAATCTATATCCTTATATGTTATGCCGGCATCTTCGATTGCCGCCGTCATTGCCTGGATTGCTCCCCTGCCGGTCTCGTGCATATCAGTAATACGGAACGCATCTGAGCTGCTGCCGAAACCAATGACCTCAGCAAGGACTTTTGCACCTCTTTTTTTGGCTGAGCTTAGCGATTCGAGAATCAGGATTGCAGAGCCTTCGCCGAGTATGAAGCCGTCCCTGGTTGCCGAGAATGGTCTCGATGCGGTTTGTGGACTGTCGTTTCTTGTCGAAAGTGCGGTCAGACGATTAAAGCCTGTAAGGCCGAGCGGGTGTATCATCGAATGAGCGCCACCGGCAATTACCACGTCTGCTTTGCCTTTTCTTATCAGCATCATAGCTTCACCGGCGGCCTGGGTACTTGCGGCACAGGCGGTAAGACAACTGAACACCGGGCCTCGAGCGCCGCTGAGCAGCGCTATATGTGCCGCAGGCATATTCGGCTCCTGCTCCAGCTCGCCGGCAGCCGACATACCGCCAAAAGCGACCTGCGCCCACCTGCCCCAATCCATAACATTTTTCTCATTGTCCCAGGCCTTCACGAGACAATCGAAAAACACCTCGTTGTTAACCGAGCCTTCACCAGCACCGAGGTATATAGCCAGCCTTTTGCGGTCAATGCCGTCTTTCGGCTCATCAGTTTCGATGTCGATGCCTGCCTGTCTGCAGGCCTGAGCTGCCGCGCCTAAAGCAAAGGAGCAGCCGCGATTGCAGTCTTTGTGCAGCTCGACATTCTTTATGAATTTTGAGAGGCCGTAACCTTTTACTTCGGCACTGAAGGTTGAAGGAAAAGTCGATGCATCGAAGATTGTAGTATAATCCACGCCGCTTTTGCCCTGCATTATCGCTGTCCAGAGACTTTCCACATCATGTCCTAAGGGACATACAATGCCCATTCCTGTTATTACAATCCTTTCAGCCATTATCTAATCCATCTTTTTTAATATCACTGCTGCTGTCTGACCGCCGTAAGTGTAGCTGCAGCAAAGTGTATATTTTATTTCTTTTTCAACCGGCTCGGTGACAATGTTCAGATTGCAGCCGTCAGCTTTTTTATCACAGTTTTTCGCAGCGGGTATTATACCCTCCGTGATAGCGAAGGCTGCGGCGATAACGTCAAGAGCACCGGCTGCTGCGCCTGTATTACTAAGCATACTCTTTGTCGGCCAGACAGGAACAGTATTTATCGCGTCACCGAGTACTTTTTCGATGGCCTTTGCTTCTGCGAGGTCGTCTGCGGCTATAGCTGTTCCGTGAGGTATAATCAAATCCAAATCTGCCGGTTTTATACCTGCATCTTTAAGTGCATTTTCAATTGCAATTGCAATGCCCTTACCGTCGGGCTCGATATGTTC
>CAYLMG010000054.1:7715-10043 GCA_964384565.1 uncultured Pirellulales bacterium
CCGGCAATTTTGCAGTTAAAGCCGACAGGGTCAAAGGCTGTGATTTTTCCGATGCCGCATCTGCCAGCCTTCAGAGCGCTGAACATTTCGGTTGAAGTTAATCCAAGCGGGCTTATTGCACCCAGGCCTGTAATTACGGCGGCCGCTGAGCTCATTTAATCGTGCTCCGAAAAAACGACACCTCGCATCAGGGATTTGAAGGTGTCGGTGAAAACGAAGTTTTCGTCGGGAAATTCCTTGCCGCTGATATTGCGGTCTATGTGGCTGAACATTAAATCGATTTCAGCGATTCTTTTTTCTCCGCAGCTGATTTCCCCGGTAGTGGAGGCGGCCTCAGCGTTAATAGATTCGATTTTGGCCTCAAGATTTATTGTATCGCCGGGTTTGACGTAATCGAAGAAGACAGCCTTTTTGATTTTTGCAAGTATCACCTTCTCCTGAAAGTTCTTCGCCTCGCCGACAAGTATGCCGGCTGTCTGCGCCATCGCTTCTATGCACAGAGTTTCCGGCATAACAGGGAAGCCCGGGAAGTGGTCGTGCAGATGCTCTTCGGCAAGAGTGACGTTTTTGACGGCAACTGCACGCTTGCCGCTTTCAAACTCCGTGAATTTATCTATCCATATCCAGCGCATTTATTGTTCTTTGAAAAACAAAATGAACATTAAATGAAACTCGAAGCACTAAATCCGAAACCCTAAACAAATCCGAATTTCCTAAATTCAAATGTTCAAAGCCGTATTTTAAAACAGCCTACGCTCAGCAAAATAACGTTTTGAATTTTGGTAATTTTGTATTTTGAACATTGTTTCGGATTTCGATATTCGGATTTCGGGTTTATACCTGTGTTCCATTATTTATTAAAAACTCAAAAGATTTTACGGACTAAACGTTACCTGCCATTTTGCTTTCAACATAGTTTACGATAGAATTGACGGTAAACAGGTTGCCGAGCTTGTTTATATCAGGGTCATTGGCGAAATCGCCAAAATCGGTGTGAGGCATTTTCTTTTCGAGCTCAGCCAGGCCGGTTTCCGTGAGTTTGCCGTTGTTTACGAACTCAGGATTGCTCATCATATTCTCGATGGGGAACAATTCTTCTCTTGGTATCTTAAAACCAAAAGTCTTCTCGAGCCGAAACACAATATCCAAAAAGTCAATGCTTTCGGCGCCAAGGTCTCCCATTAAACTGGCCTGTGCAGTAACTTCATCGTCGTCGAGGCCTAACGCGTCAACGAGAACCTCCTGTACCTTATTGAAAATCTCATCCCGACTCATTGCCATACTTTTTTACCTCCGGTAAATTATTCTTCTCAATATTTTTTTCAATATCTTTTCGGGGCCTAATCCTTAAGGGCCTGTTAATAGTTTCCATCTTTGTTTCAAACTTTCGATTATACGGCTGTCCACCTCAGCCATAGCTGAATCTTCATCAGCGAGGTTGAAATGTCTGAGCCCGAATTTCGCCTCAACTATTTTTTCGCCGTTTGATAGGCCTTCACCGGTAAAGCTGCTGATATTTTCCTCAATTGTCTTAGCCTCGACGTTATACTCAATCAGCCCGCCTGGCGCCAGAAAGCTTTTATACTTAACATTTCTCGCCTGTTCAAGCAATATCATACTGTGAGCGAAATTTTCCGTCACCCGCACCAGCCAGGATGCTGATTCTATCATTCCCTCTAAGAGAAGCACACCCGGCAGGACCGGAAAGGCCGGAAAATGGTCGGCTAAATACTCTTCCGCCAGAGAGACACTCTTGACGGTTCGTATCTGCTTTGCCTTTTGAAGCGATATAACTTTATCAATCAGGATAAATCTCATAATGGCGGTCATTTTAGCGATACGCAGCCTTTTTTCCAGCTTTTTTTCGCTTTTTTGTTGTAACCACAGATACCAAGCTGCGCAGTCCTAAGGACTCCTCACGGAGGCGCAAGTTACACGGATTTCGTTGTTTTTTATTTCTCGCCACCAAGACGCTAAAACAACAAGTTTTAATTATATTCACTTCTTCGTGCTTTTGGAACTTTGTGGCTAATTTTCTGATTTTTTCCTTGCTTTTTTTGTTTTTTGGATTTATTTTAGGTTAATTAGCAGCGAGGTTATCTCTGTGTTCTACAGTTTGACTAAAAACGGCAGATTTTTTTCGCCGAATTGCACCAAGGGCGATGGCGTTGCATTATCCACCCCCTTTTGGTAGGGCGCGGTAGGTGAGGATGCGACGGCTGTGATATTGGATGCAGTTATTTAAATCAAAAGTTTTAGAATAGGAAGAAATAAACCAATTTTTAGAGGAGAAAGAAATGAAAAGGTTAGCTCTGATAATATGTGTAT
>CAYLMG010000054.1:10143-12613 GCA_964384565.1 uncultured Pirellulales bacterium
CGAAGTAGAGGTAGTTCTCAATGAACAGTTCAACGTCGAGTATATCCGCTCTTTGTCAAGGGCATCCGGAAGCAGTGTGGAAATTCTGAGCAATTCAAACAGAGCCAGGGTTCAAATACCAGCCGAGCAGGTTAAAGCTCTTGTTGATGAGGGAGCAGATGTTACTATGCTGAAAAAATTTATTCTCGTTGAGGGTCACAAAAAGCAAGCCGGTACGCTGGAAGCTGATACAATGCCACTGGCAAGCTGCTCAGGGACTTATAGCTATGGTGAGAATGACGATGATGTCGACATTCCCGATGACGACAGCGGCTGGGCCTATAGCGATATTTACATCTCAACAGCACCACCGAGCGCCACGGTTACATGCATAGATGTTCATTATGAGATTATACATAGTTATGTGGGTGACTTAATTGTGGATCTGACTAACGAAGACTTGAGCAAAGAATATAATCTCTGGGAAAATGAGGGGGGAGGTGCAAGTAATATAAATGAAACAGTGAACGGGATTACGACATTTAATGGGGAATTGGTAAATCAGCTATGGACACTGTGGGCGTTGGATACTTTTCCTTACTATGATTCTGGATATATAGACTATTGGTGGATTAAGGTTTATTATGAAGCGGGGGATGATTTTTATGTGCAGGCCGATTCGTACTTTGAGAATATCTGTTGGGTTTTCTTTTCATTCTCAAGCTATCCGGGGACGGTTTGTTTTTCGGCGTCTGATGATTGCGGCAGCTTTGACCCGGTTTGTGCTGAACCGGTTTTCGGGGACGGCAGTTATTGGGTGAGCACGGAATACATACCCTGCGAAGAGGAGTGTATTACTGTTACGATAACGGCTGATCCCGAATACGGTTCTGTTATAACAAAGGAAGCTCATCTGTCTGAACGGTTCCATATAGGCTGTTGCACTCCTATGGAAGTAGGTTGTTCAACTTATGACCCTCAGACAGGCGAACCGGCGGCGACCCAGGTAAATGTCAGCGTAATTCCCGAAGAAGCAGGTACCGTGGAGCCGTCTTCCGGAATGTCACAATGGGACCCGGAACAGGGCGTTTACCTGTTCTGGACAACGTATACACCCAATTATGATTATACAGGCAGGGTGCGTGTAAGGTTGCAGGCTTCCGGTACAGTTCTGATTTATTCGTTCGACCAGAATCCTGTTCTTAGCAGTTCCTCGCGGTGGCAGACGATTTCTGAAAGTTTTTGCCCAGGAGCTGGGCCAGTAAATTACTATCAGGTATATAAGATGTATTTGTGCAGCAGTTCGACCTACGATTTCAGCCTTTGTGATAGTGACGGGCTTGGGGCCTGGTGTGACGGCGACCTCGAGTTGTTCGATTCATTATGTGTATCACAATGGTATATCGATGGAGAGCCTGAATGCAATTACAATGCCTCGACGCTCGGAACAGCGTACGAAAACTGGTCTCCACCATCAGATGGGTATTACTACCTTGTAGTATCAGATTACTATGGCGAGCCTATGAGCTATAGCCTGGTGCACAGGGGCGGAACAGCCGGTGATTTTGAGCCGGATTGCGATGTTGATTTTGTCGACTTTGCTGTTCTTGCAGAGCAATGGCTTCAAACCCCGGGTATTCCCTCGGCAGATATTGCTCCGGAAGTTGCTGATAATTTCGTCGATATTTTGGATCTTGCAGCTTTTGTTGAAAACTGGCTTGAGGGTACTATGCCTTAGGTTCTAAGGCCCTGTTCTCAAATCAAGCTGATTGTAAACTTATAGCTTGCGTCCTTTTTTTATTCATACCTTTATCGCCAAGAAGGCACAAAGACACTAAAAGATTCATTTATGTTTTTCTAACTTTTATTTTTCTTTGCGACTTTGCGGCTTCGTGGCTATAATTTTATATATGAATGTACGTAGTGCAAAAATTTCGGATGCGGATGCTATTTATGCTCTTGTTAGCGATTATGCCGAGCAGGATAAGATGCTGTTTCGCTCGAAGGCCGATATTTATGAGAATCTACGCAGCTTTACCGTGGCTGAAGATGATGGAAAAGTTGTCGCCTGCTGTGCCCTGCAGATTATATGGGAAGACCTGGCTGAGATTAAATCACTTGCAGTTGAGGATGGCCATAAGGGTACAGGCGTCGGCAGGTCTCTTGTGGCAGATGCCCTTAAGCAGGCCCTTGAGCTCGGTTTGAGACGTGTTTTTGCATTAACATTAGAGCTGGCCTTTTTTCAAAAATTAGGCTTTGAACCTATTGATAAAGACAAGCTACCGATGAAGGTCTGGAGCGACTGCGCCCGCTGTCCCAAGCAGCAAAGCTGCGACGAAATCGCTGTAATAAAACTCATTTCACTCAAACCGTAATCCACAGTCCCCAACTAACAAAGAGAACCACTGAAATGAGATGCCGAATTTCTGATAATTGAGCAGACGACTTGCCTGCCCACCGGCAGGCATAGGCAAGTCGGCTGCTGTCTCTG
>CAYLMG010000055.1:0-7769 GCA_964384565.1 uncultured Pirellulales bacterium
ATACCGCAGGTAATCGTCTCATCTTCAAGTGCCGGTCCATACATTCGAAATGCTACCCTGTCATTTTCCCAGGCGAAGTCATCTTTTCGCTCGGGGACGAATCGGCAGTACGTCGTTGTTTTCGAGGCCGGCCTGGGCAAAACTTGCGGCTGCTTCATAATCCAGAAAGTTTTTCTTTCACCGGGTGCGAGAGTAGTCTGAAAAAGTAATTGTGAACCTTCTTCATTATCGACCACCTGCGTAACAAGCAGCCGGTTGCTCCTAAAATCAAAGACAGCAATATTATCTTTAGTCAGGTCTGGAACTGCTTTTTCAACTTCAGCCCAGAGCAGGCTGATAGTTTCGTTGTCTCTGAAGTTGATAATAGTGTTGGTGACAGTGATTCTTTTAACGGGAGAATCTTTTCGGATTGTGATTTTATAGACTTCGCTGCCTGCCAGCAGGAAAGAGCCCACGCCGTAGATTTCCGTTTGCTCTGCGGTGACCTTACGTGGGTCGGCACCGATGGGCTGAACATAGCCGAGCTTGCCGTCGGGATGCACGCAGGCTACCAATCCCTGCCAGGCCTTAATCACTGCAGGCAGATATTCTTTTTCATCCAGGTAACCGTTATTGATACCCCATGCCAGGCCATAACAGTAAAAGCCCGAGCCGCTGGCTTCTTTGGATGGATAACTTACAGGGTCTAAAAGGCTTGAGTGCCACAAACCTTCTTCGGGCTGAATCTCTGCAATTTTTGCCGCCATTTCTTTATAAAGCTTTTCATAGCGCGGCCTGTCCTTGAAGTCTTTGGGCATCACCTCAAGCACGCGTACCAGGCCGGCAAAAACCCAGCCGTTACCGCGAGACCAGAACACTTTTTTGCCGTTGGCTTCACGCTTGTCGAAATAGCTCTCGTCCCGGAAATATAAATGCTCGTTGGTATCGTAAAGGTAATCAGTCGTGTACCACCACTCATCATTCATAAATTCGAGATACTTTTTTTCGCCTGTAACGGCGGCGAGCTTAGCCCAGACGGGCGGGCCCATAAACAAGGCATCACACCACCACCAGCGGTCCTTGCCTTGTTGTTCGTCAATATGAAGGCTGACTGTGGAGCGGTTTTCAAGGATATAATCAAAGCGGTTTTTAATTGCCTGAATCATATTAGCGTCTTTGTGTTTTTTATATAGCTCGATATACATTTGTCCGATGCAATGGTCGTCGGCATGGAATCTGCGCCTGTTAAGCCGCCAGTTATTTTTTTGGCCGAACTCCATCAGTGCAGCGTTATATCTGTCATTATCAGCCATCTGTGCCCAGGCACTCAAACCTTCAAACAATGCTCCGTGAGTCCAGTCTCTTGTGTGGTGCCTGCTCGGATTGGCTAATTGCCAGTCTGCTACTTTTGCCATAATAGATTTTATCTGTTCGGGCTGCATCTGTTCTGGTAGCTCAATGGATTGCTGACCGATTACGCAGCCGGATGATAACATTAGAACAAGTGTTAACAGACACCCAATTCTGATTTTCATAATTTGAATCCTTAAAAAACTGTATACATCATATCCAGGTGGTGCCTACGCTATTTTATCCCTCAATACGAGTTTTACAAGCCTAAAGATAAGCTTAGGTATCGATTTTGATATTGATTTATTCTCAAAAATCCTATAAATTTCAATCTGAATAAAAGCTGATGGATTTTACACAAATATTTGTAAATAAACAAAGATGCAATTTGAGGAAATACTGAAATGAAAAAATTGCTCTCTTTATTTTGTGTTGCGATGATTATTTTGTTTACTGTATCCTGTAGCACTCCATCCCGAAATAAGCCTTTATCCTTTTACGACCCGCAGGTCAAAGAGCTGCTTTCAAAAATGACTCTCGATGAAAAAATCGGGCAGATGACCCAGGCCGAACACGGAGAGCTCAGGGATATAACAGATGTTGAGAATTATTATCTCGGCTCGATTCTCAGCGGCGGCGGCGCCGACCCCAATCAGGGAAACAGCCTGTCAGCCTGGACTGACCTATATGATAGTTACCAGAAGCAAGCCTTGAAAACGCGGCTTGGCATCCCGCTTCTCTACGGTATTGATGCGGTTCACGGGCATAGTAACGTCGTGGGCGCGGTAATTTTTCCTCATAATATAGGCCTCGGCTGCACCAGAGACCCTGAGCTGGTCGAAAAAGTCGCACGTATTACTGCTCTCGAAGTTCGCGCTACCGGAATTAACTGGACTTTCTCTCCCTGTGTAACGGTTCCGCAGGATGTTCGCTGGGGCAGAACTTACGAAGGTTTTTCAGAAAATCCTGAGCTTGTCAAAACTCTCGGTGAAGCTGCCGTTCGTGGGTTTCAGGCCTCTAACTTGAGCAGTCCGCTTTCTATTCTTGCCTGCGCCAAACATTTCGCCGGCGACGGCGGAACTGAATTCGGTTCGGCAAGACAAACAAAAATGCTCGACCAGGGTGACATACGCCTGGATGAACAGACGTTTCGCAAGATTCACGTTTTGCCTTATGTAGCAGCCGTCCGTGCTGGCGTCGGTTCTATTATGCCCTCATACAGCAGTTGGAACGGCCTGAAGTGCTCTGCTAATAAACATCTGCTGACGGAAATACTTAAAGAAGAGCTGGGCTTTGAGGGCTTTTTGATTTCCGATTACACGGCGATTCAACAAGTGCATCCCGATTACAAAACTGCCGTTGGAATATCAATCAACGCGGGTATGGATATGGCTATGGAGCCCCGAAGGTACCGCGAGTTTATCACAAATCTAAAGGAGCTGGTCGAAGAGGGCAAAGTTCCCATTTCGCGCATCGACGATGCGGTGACGCGAATCCTGCGGGCCAAATTCGCTATGGATCTTATGGAAAAGAATACTTCTGTCTTTGCCGACAGGGATTTGCATAAACAGTTCGGCTCAGCAGAGCACAGGGAAATTGCACGACAGGCAGTTCGCAAGTCGTTGGTTCTATTAAAGAATAATAGCAATACTTTGCCGATTTCAAAAAAGATTAAGCGAATCCACGTTAGCGGCAAGAGTGCAGATGACATCGGCAACCAGTGCGGCGGCTGGACGATTCACTGGCAGGGTAGAAGCGGTAATGTAACGACAGGCGGCACTACTGTTCTGCAGGCTATAAAGAGCATAGTATCAGCTCAAACAGAGGTAACTTTTACTGAAGACGGTACATCGGCAGAAGGCGCCGATATCGGTATTGTCGTTATCGGCGAAAGACCTTACGCCGAAGGTCCCGGTGATATCGCAAACCCCGTCCTTTCACAAGAAGATATTGAAGCTGTTTCTAACTTGAAGAAGACAGGTATTCCGGTTGTTGTAATTCTTTTCTCAGGCCGGCCTCTGATTATAAATGAGGTGCTTGAACAGGCTGATGCATTTATTGTTGCGTGGCTGCCGGGAACGGAAGGGCAGGGTATCGCCGATGTACTGTTTGGCGATTATAAACCGACCGGAAAACTTTCATATACTTGGCCTCGCTCGGTTTCTCAGATTCCGATTCATATCTCTGACAGCAATGATGAGCCGCTTTTCAAATATGATTTCGGCCTGACATATTGAAGAAATGCTCATACCACACTTAAAAATAGTCATTCTTTTTTTTGGAAATTTCGCTGATTTGTGATAAAATCATTTTTTATGAAATTGATAGGAACAGGGTATTTCAGAATTTTATTTTTAGTGGTGTTTTTTTCATTGCTGTCATCCTGCTTTTCTGCTGTTGATGAGCCTGCTGAAAATGAGATATTTGAGAATTTTAATAATCCGCCCAGAGAGTATTCCATTATCCCCCTGTGGTCGTGGAACGGAACGCTCGAGCCGAACGAATTGAAAAGGCAGATTGACCTGATGATGGACAAAGGAGTTTACGGCGCCTTCATGCATGCACGTGCGGGCATCGATAAAGGACAAACACCTTATTTTTCCGAGGGCTGGTGGAAAGCAATCGAAACAGCCGTCGAATATTCCGACCAAAAAGGATTTCTTGCCTGTCTGTACGATGAAGACAAATGGCCCAGCGGTAGCGCCGGCGGTCGTACACTCAAACGTAATCCGAAAGAATTCGTAAAAAAAGGTTTGCGATACGATACCACACGCATTACGGGTCCTGCCAACTACAATGTGCCCGATTCCGATGCCCTGAAGATTTTTGCCGTGCAGCTTAGAAGCAATGATAGATTCAGGGCTTCATCTCAAAGGGACATCACCGAGCTTAAAGGTAGTACCTTCGGAGTTCCCCGGGGCGATTGGGTGATTTTGACATTTACAATGATTGAAGACCGCGACAAACAAATCGATTATCTCGACCCGAATGCCGTCGCAGCATTTATTGATATTACCCACGAGGAATACTTTCGGCGTTTCGGCAAATACTTTGGAAATACCATACCCGGTGTCTTCTTCGATGAAATTTTTTTCAGGCCGAACGGCCGGAACGTTTTGCCCTGGACAGATGACCTTGCTCAAACCTTTCAAAAAAGAAAAGGGTATGACCTGCTCGACAGTTTACCTTCGCTTGTTCTTGAAAGCGAGAATACTGCTCGGGTGAATTATGATTTTCTCGATGAAGTTTCCGAAAGATATTACAAGGGCTGGTTTGAGCAGTATAATTCGTGGTGCAAAGAGCACAATATCTGGGTGACAGGCCATACCGAAGAATATCTCGATGCATATAAACGGCAGGGCGATTACATTAAGACCATTGGCAGCATATCCCGCCCGGCCACTGATAACGAGGAATACCGCTATGGATTCCCGCGTTATATCGATTCGTTCAAGCTCAAACAGGTGGCTAGTGCCGCCCATCTTCACGGGCAGAGACGTGTCGGTGTGGAGGCAATGGGCGGCGGTGGTTATATGATTACGCCGGAGGAATACCGCTACGGTTTTGCGCGGTTTGGTGTTTGCGGTCTTAACTTTTTCATCCCACATTTATTTCATTATTCACTGGACACAGCCGAAGCTATAGAAGACTGGCCGCCAAGCTGGTTCTTTAGAAATCCATACTGGAAATATTTTAAGCCGCTGGCCGACTACGGCAGAAGAATCTCTTTTATGAATTCGCAGGGACATCATATATGCCACGTTGCCTTGTTGAATCCGCTGACCGACCAGTGGATTGCAGGCTACAACCAAGATAGTGACAGCCGCTATTTCATCGAGGTACAGGATGTCTTGCTGAACAGTCTTATTGATTACGATATCATAAATCCCGCTTCACTGGTCGCTGCTGATTGTACCGATGGAAAAATCAAATTACAAAACGAAGGTTATTCTGTTCTCGTACTTCCCTCTTTAAATACTCTTACACAAAAGATGGCAGAAAAAATAGAGGAATTTATCGATAACGGCGGCGTGGTTGTCGCTCTTGGAAGAATCCCCGGAATACTCAGCCGCCCGGGTAAAGAAAATCCCGACAGTATGTCGCAAATATTCGGGATTGAACCCGGCTTTGCAGGTAGAGAGTATTTTTTTGTTGACATAAAAAATTATAAGCCCTATACGAGCAAAGAAAACGATAAAGGCGGATGCGCATATTTTTCCAGCCGTATGGTCAACCTTCCCGTAATTGTTAAACAACATACTCCTGAAGAAATCCGGATTATTTCAGGCTATGAGTCTATTCTTCGTTTTCACCAGCGCCGATCCGGTCAGGTTACCTTTTATCTGTTGATGAATGAAAGCAAAACAGACACTCGCTACCATCTTAGTTTCCCCGATTACGGTATCCCTTTTATGCTTGATATTGAAACAGGAGAAGTGACAAAACTCGATTTTCTTGACAAAGCTGGTCGTCTTGAGCTTATCCTTGCTTTCAAGCCCTGGCAGGCCTTTTACCTCGCATTTGTCCCCGGTGACAAGCCGGCACAGGATATTGATGTTTTGGCCTCCGAAAGTACTGAGATAACCCAAAGCCGGCAAAACACCGACACACTGCAATCCATAGACTTGGATGGATTATGGAATTTTATGCCCATAGGTAAGCGAATAGATGATGTGTGGACAGACCAGGTCAGCCAAGAGACACTTGATATACCGGTTATGAAGTTCTATGCCGTTTTCGATGAGCAGAATGATGATATGAAACTGCCGGAATACGACGACAGTCAATGGGCAACTGTGAAACTGACCGATAAATTCAGCGGTCTCAAAGGCGGCGAAAGGTATCTGAGCCCGTGGAACGCCTGTCAAATCGTAAGTTTCGACACAAGCCATCATTTTCCCTCTCTTGGTGGAGAGACCGCTGTATTCAAAAAAACTGTCAATATCGAAGGTAACATCGAAAGTGCTTCCCTGACCGTAGTTGCCAGGCCTTCATTTCGTTTGCTCATCAATAATCAAGAGGCAGGTGAGGCTCGCGGCTCTTCAGAGACACGTAGATTTGACATCGCGTCATTTTTGAAAACAGGTGAAAATTCTATTAAAATAGAAGTGCCGAGAAACAAAGGTTTGCTTGTTGAAGGCTGCATTCAAACTACAAAAGCACAATATCATATCCTTTCGAACGACTCCTGGATAGTGCAGCTCAACAGGGGCACTGAAAAGCCCCTCGAAGTCTGCAAACCGCCGATGGGAAATCTGGGACAGGCGAGTTTTCCCGGCAGGACAATCAAATATCCTGTCACCGGCTTGTATAGACAGAAATTACCAGCTAGTACAAAAAAAATAGTAATTTCAAAGTCGTCAGGTAATTTAACCTTCTTTATCGATGGACAACAAGTTCGTCCGGTTAATGGTATAATAGATTTAAGCAAATTGCAGAAACAGAGTGGTTCTGTGTTGGCGGTGAAGTGTATATTTTCTCAATTGACCGACGGATTGCAGGAGCCGCTTAAAGTGATTTGCATGCCGGAACCAGTCAGGCTTGCCGACTGGACTGAATATGGTCTGGGATGGTTCACGGGACGCGGGATTTATTCGAAAGAAATCAACATTCCTGCAGATTATCTAAAGCCCGGAACCAGAATCATCCTTGACCTTGGCAAAGTTAACTGGTTTGCCGAGCTCTGGGTCAACAATAAGCTGGTCAAATATTTTCCCTGGGGCGAGTTTTCAGCCGACGTCACTGACTATGTGAAGCCGGGTATGAATAAGATTTCTGTTATTGTTTCAAACCTCAGGGCCAACGAAGCTTATTGGAACACACCGGATGAAATGCTCGAGAACTCGAGGGCCAGATGGTGGCATCAGGGAGCAACCGACCGTGAAAGGCAGCGCCTTGAATCGGGTTTGTTCGGGCCGGTGCGCTTGATTGCCTATAAACGGATTGGAAAAAAATTGGTCGGTTTATAAACAATTGTGTTCAGAATAGTTAAAGGAGTCTGTCACTATGGTGCGTAATCTGATAAATCAGTATTTGAAATTTTTCCGCTTTTTTTTACTCATTATTTCTGTCTTGAGCATTGATGGATGCGCAACAGGTAAATTTCCTTTCTTTGCCGGACCACGGCAAATATCAGCACTTCTGGAGTGGGATTTTTGTCAGGACAAGACACCTGATGGAACTGAGCCCACACCGCCGGAGCAGGCTGACTGGACAAAACTTACAATTCCTCATGTGTTTCGCCAGTCAGGCTTGCCTGATGAATCAGCCGGCTGGTATCGCAGAACACTTAAGGCAGCTGCCGGTGATAAAGGCAAGCGTTTTTATCTCTTGCTTGAAGGAGCTGCTACGGTCAAGGACGTCTTTGTCAACGGTCAGCACGTCGGTAAACATCGAGGCGCCTACACAGCCGCTGCCTTTGACCTGACGCCAGCCGTTAA
>CAYLMG010000055.1:7869-12537 GCA_964384565.1 uncultured Pirellulales bacterium
GTGGTTTATAACCCGCTTGACAAAGCAGTCGAAGTTACCGTGCGCCATATCGTCACCGGACCGGGCGGTGCACAGTATGTGCGCTTCGAGAAACAAAAAAAACTTGAGCCAAACGAAAAGGTTGCGCTCAGCGCAAGCGGCGTCATCAGAAATCCCAAACTCTGGGATATTGACCAGCCCAATCTTTATACCGTTCGGACCGAACTGCTGGCCGATGGCAAGCTCAGTGACGTAGTAACCGAGCGTACAGGTTTGCGCACCATCGCCGTCAGAGACAATAAGTTCTACCTTAACGGCCGAGAGCTCCTCGTTCGCGGAGTTAATAAGCACCATCAAAGTGAGCATAGCTGGAACGCTTTGACCGACGAGGAATTGTCTTGTGAATGGGATATGATGTGCGATATGGGAGTCAATACAGTCCGTCTCGCCCACTACCCCCACAGCCGTCTGGAATACTCCATCGCCGACGAACGCGGAATCGCCGTGTGGGCTGAAAACGGTCTTGCCGGTCAGCTCTGGAGCGACCCGGGCAATGAAGAAAAGACTATAACTGTGGATGGCGAACGCATTACTCGCGAGATGGTACGTCAGAATTGGAATCACCCCAGCATACTCTTCTGGAGCAGCGGCAATGAAACTATTGAGGAGGTCGCCACGCACTATGCCTCGGTCATTCGTGAGGAGGACTCTACTCGGCTGGTTACCTTCGCCGCAAACAGAAATATTCCAGGGTACACAGATTTCGTGGCCTTTAATACCTATGACGGCTGGTATGGAGGCCATTACACAGATTTCAACGACCGCAGCAAAAACACCTTTGTTTCGGAAACTGGCGCCGGCTCCTGGATTACTCATCATATACCTTACGGTATGATTAAATGGACAGTAGATAAATTCGAACCGGAGGAATATGCAGGAATGTTTGCCGAATATCGCCTACAGACCGTGTGCGTCGACGACGCTGAAAACCGGCCGATGTTTCTCTGGTGGAACTTCCGCGAATTCTACAATCTTAAATTCAAGAAGAACCGCAACACCAAGGGAATTATTACCCTGGCGGGTATGCCCAAGGACATCTACTACCTATTTCAGGCTTTTTATGGCTCCGAACAGCCTGTGCTTCATCTTTGCGGCCGTCACCATTTCCTGCGTCAGACCCCAACGGATAACGGCATCAAGGTTTACTCTAATGCCTCGGGAGTCGAACTTATACTCAACGGCGTCAGCCAGGGTAAACTCAAAAACGGCGACTATCGGCTACCTGATAGTGAAAAAAGACAGCGGGGCGGCCCGGCGACGACTATCCCCGGCATCGATGTTAACAACGTGTTCTTCTGGGAGTCTGCCCTGAGCCCGGGACGAAACGTAATCGAGGTACGTGAAAGCAGGGGGCTGAGTAAAAGTATGGTCATTTATCAAAAGCCTGCCGACGGTCCTATGCCGGTTGACAACAATGCCCTCGTAGCCGATTTGAAAAGCTCCAATCCAGACAATCCAGCCGTTTTCATCGACCGTCCTGTTGAGAATCAGGGACCGTTCTACTATGACGTGGACGGTTCTTCAGACAACACCTTCGATACTCTACCATCACAAGTCGAAGGAGCATTCTGGATTGCTACCCGCCGCCTGAGCGATGCAAAAATGAAAACTGACCTATCTTTCCGATTAAACAAAATTGCTACGGTTTATGTCCTCTGTTCAACAGGCAATTTTCCAAACATTACTTTAAGAAAACCTGATGAAAATATGCAAAAGGCGGCTGGGGATCTCAAGGAAGCGCTGGCGTTAGCTGGCTTTAAAGACACTGGTATTAAAACCACCTGGCGAGGCCACGACTGCTTGCTCGCAGACTGCTGCCTGTGGAGCCGGAAAGGTAAAGCCGGCGAGACAATAACTATTCCCGGCCATACGCTGGACTATGTTATTTTAATTAAATAATAACTCCGTCCTTAGGCAGCACTAAAAAAATTATGCAGTTATAAGTACTTATCAAATAATTACTTGTAGCAATTACATTTTTTTCACTTGACTTATATCTATAATTTGACGAAAATAATTATGAACATATGTTCATAATTAGAGTATCTGAATATTATGCCGAGACCATGCAAAAATCGATTCATTTCGGGATGGCCTGTTTCGGTTGTATACAAACCGGCCGGGATTCCTGCAAGAACGTTAGAGTGGCTCAGTCTTGGATTAGACGAGTTCGAAACTATACGTCTGCTTGATTATCAGGGGCTTGATCAGGAAAAGGTTGCTGAACTAATGGGTATTTCGCGACCAACAGTTACCCGTATCTATGCGAGTGCACGCAAAAAAATTGCCCAGGCGTTAACTGAAGGCAAAGCAATATGCATTGAAGGAGGCCCCATCGAAAGTCCTGCTGTGCCGCAAGTCTTACAAAATTTCCCGGGGTTTGGTCGCGGCAGGCGTAGATGGCGCGGAGGCCGTTATTAAAAAGTTCTTTTTCGAAAAGTGAAAGGAAGAAAGGATGAAAGTTGTAATGACTGCACAGGGAAAGGATTTATCAAGTCAGCTTGACACCAGATTCGGACGAGCAAAGTGGCTAATCGTATATGATACTGAAAAAGATTCAATCGAAGCTAACGATAATACAGTAAATCTGAATGCTGTATCCGGAGCTGGAATACAGACTGCTCAAAACGTAGCTAATCTTAGAGTTGAAGCAGTGATAACCGGTAATGTCGGCCCCAACGCTTTTAAGACACTAAACGCAGTTGGGATAAAGATATTTTTAGCTGAAACACAGACGATTCAGGAAGCGATTGATTTATTCAAGGCGGGAAAGTTGAGAGAAGTAGATAATGCCAATGTTGAGGGACATTGGATGTAAGTATTTTTGTAGGGTAGAAAAATGCGAACGTTTTTAGATTGTATTCCCTGTTTTATTCGCCAGGCACTCGATGCTGCAAGATTGGCAACTGACGATAAGCAGATTCATGAGCAGGTGGTGCGAGAGGTTCTTGCTCTTGCAAATGAATTGGACGTAAGTCAGAGCCCGCCGTTGATGGGACAGAAGATACATCGGTTAATTAGAAAACTGGTAGGTGTGGAGGATCCGTATTGCAAGGTAAAAAGTGAGTTTAATGATTTCGCGCTGAAGTTATATCCTAAGCTGCGGAAAACGATTATTGAATCTGAAAAACCACTTGAAACAGCAATTCGTTTGGCTATTGCTGGGAACATTATTGATTTCGGAGTCAATAGTAAATTGAAAAAGGCAGATATTGATGCGGCAATCAGCGAATGTATGGACAGAGATTTCTCTGTCCTTAGCTTTGACTCTTTCCGGGAAGCTGTAACCAGAGCTAGGGATATTCTTTATATTGCAGATAATGCCGGCGAGATTGTTTTTGACCGTTTGCTGATCGAGCAAATGCCAATAGAAAAGATTACTATGGTCGTGAAAGGCTCACCTGTAATAAATGATGCCACAATGGAAGATGCGATACTTGCCGGTTTACCTAAAATTGTTGAAGTAATCGATAACGGTTCAGATGCACCCGGGACAATTCTGGAAAGTTGCTCTCAGACTTTTAGGGGTCGTTTTGATAATGCAGATTTAATTATCGCCAAGGGACAGGGCAATTATGAAACTCTCAGCGATGTAGGCAAGAACATTTTATTCATACTGAAAGCTAAATGTCCTGTTATTGCCAATGATATTGGCTGTGAAGTTGGCGAAATGATTTTGAGAAGAAACCAAAATTATAGTGATGCGGTTGATTTAGTTAAGGAGGCCGAATAGATGCCAAGATTTGATGGTACAGGGCCCTTAGGTCAAGGACCAATGACAGGGCGAGGTCTCGGGTTTTGCGTTTTGACAACTTCCGAAGAAAATGCAGGCCAGGTGAAAGGTTTTGCGGGATTACAGAGTGTACCCGTTGGCCAAAAAGTTAAGAATTTTGAAAATACTGGAAAGGAGGTGAATAATATGCCACTTGGAGATGGAACAGGTCCAGCCGGTATGGGGCCGATGACTGGAAGAGCCGCTGGTTTCTGTGCTGGCTATCCAGTGCCAGGGTATATGAACCCTGCTGTGGGTGGAGCTGGTTTCTACGGTGCCGGCGCGCCGGCAGTCGGGCCATATGGTGCCGGTTATGGTATGCCTTATGGCGGCAGAGTCAATCCGTGGCTTCGCAGAGGCTTTGGTTTTGGCCGAGGTTTCGGTCGAGGCAGAGGCTGGGGCCGTGGTCGCGGCAGAGGCAGATTTGGATACTGGTAATAGATTCAAATTAGCACAAAATTTCAGAAAGGATGGTTATTATGCCAAGAGGAGATGGTACAGGGCCTACCGGCCAGGGTCCAGGCACAGGCCGGGGTATGGGGCGAGCTCAAGGCAAAGGTAGAGGCAGGATGGGTGGACCATTTGCAGCAGGGCCGGGCGGAAGTTGTGTCTGTCCGAATTGCGGAGCAGCGGTTGCTCATGCTGCCGGGCAGCCTTGTAATGCAATAAGTTGTCCTAAGTGTGGTACGAAAATGACAAGAAGTTAACATTTTTTGAAAGGAGATTTATTATGCCAGGTGGCGATGGAACAGGTCCTGGAGGTATGGGACCGATGACAGGTAGAGCCGCAGGTTTTTGTGCAGGCTATCCGGTGCCGGGTTATGCAAATCCTGTTGGCGGACGTGGTATGGGTATGG
>CAYLMG010000056.1:0-3100 GCA_964384565.1 uncultured Pirellulales bacterium
AGAGCGCACGGATCACACCCGTGAGGTCACAGGTTCGAGCCCTGTATCGCCCAGTTATTGCAAAGCTACATCTTTCCGTTTTCTGCCCATATTCCGTACCTCGTCGAAAAACGGCGTATTTTTACTTTCTACGCATTCAGCCGCATAAAGATACATCGCTGCAGACCAGCTTTGCCAGTCTTCGCCGCAAGCCTTGCCGTCCTGCGCACGGTGCCACTCGTTAAAACCGAACTCAACATCCGCAACTCGCCTCTGTCTGATAAGCTCCGTTAAAACTATAAGTTTTTTCTCCGCAAGCTTAAACCTGCCCGCCGCAACCAGGGCCGCAATATAAAAACCGCATATAAACGGCCACACACCTCCGTTATGATATTCACCCGGCTGATTGTACTTAACATATCTCGGCAGCCAGTCAGGGTCACCTTCCCTGACATAAGGAAAAAAGTTCGGCGGCAAATCAACTGCCAAATCCTCATTCTTCCGCAATCCCTCGCATTCAGCCTCAACCCAGTTGATAAGCTTTCGTGCTCTGCTCGGTGATGCTATACCTGATAAAATCGCCAGACTGTTGCCTAACAAATCGAACCGTTCGCTGCGATATACCTTATACGACCACAATGCATAGTAAGGCTTAAATCTCAGAACCAGTCCCTCGTGAACGTGACGGTTTTGCCTGTCGCCTATCACCGTAAAATGTCCCATCCCTTCTCGCAGGCGCGATGCTCTTTCGTGCTGCCCCCACAGACGCAAATAGATATAAGTCAGCGTATTCACATACAATCCGTAACCCAGTACCCACTGCTCGTCACGCCAGTCGCTTGTGGGAAGCTGTGAAACCAAAATACGGTCCGATGGGCTTCTATACTCCATCCACAGAAGTGACTTTTCTACTGCCTGTCTTATGAACTTTTCCTCGCCTGTCACCATCTTCCAAAAGCCCGCACCCATCAAAAACAAAGGCGTGCAGTCGCTTGAGCCCCTGTCATTGGGGTCATTAACAAGTGACGATATGTGGCCCAGCCTTGACTGGTTCTTTGCCACTGTCTCAAGAACACGGCGTAGCGACTTTTTTAATTTGTCATTTCCTGAAACCAGTACTCCCAGCGATGAAATCATCAAATCTCTCGTGTACGGCTCAGCGTAACCCCAGCCAGCTACACGGGGAAGTTTCCTGTATGGGCCGTGATTATTATGCAGCAGAACTTTAAACGCCGCCGCTTTCGCCTGTGCTATCAATTTTTTGTGCTTTCTTTTCATACTAACTTATGCCAAGCCTTTCAGAAACTAACCGAATGAATTTCTTCGCTATCACTCGGTAATCGAAGTTTGCCACAGCTCTTTTTCTCCCTTCCTGTCCCATTTGATCTCTAAGCTCACGATTCTTCATCAGCTCCAGCAGGTATTTTGCTATATCGTGGACACTTGCACGGTAATCAACTATCCGGGGCCTCTTAAAAACAAACTTGCTGCCCGGCTCGTAACCCGACTCATCACCGAGTGTGGTCTCTCTTAATCGTATCTCCTGTGCAACTTCCGCCAGATATGCTGTTCTGCCTTGAACTAAGGTATCAAGCATCCCCATTGCCTTTATCCCTATGACAGGCTTGCCGCAGGCATTTGCTTCTATCTGTATCATCCCGAAACCTTCCAGCCGCGATGGTGACGCATAAATGTCGCAGGCCGACAGCAGGTACGGCATAAAATTACGCGATACCCTGCTCGTTGTATAAACCACATTCTTTTCAATACCGAGATGAGTGGCAAGCTGCAAATCAACAAGATTCTGCTGCTCTGTTCTCGGCTGTGGCCAGACCTTGCATACATACTTCCAGTCCGGAAGCTGCGTATCATTTATTGCCAGTGCCTGCATCACTTCCTGGGCACCTTTTGACGCAGCATCACCGCCAACTGTAAGTACCATTATCTGCTCCGGAGAGACACCGAGCGACTCGCGGACCGTAGCTACCTTCGGGTCGTTAGCATCTCGCGGCACAAATGCATCGGTATCACAGCCAACATGTAGAACCTCAATATTTTTCCCGCTCAAACCGTCGCGCATATAAATCCTCTTCACCCAGTTGCTTGTTACCAGTATCAAAGGCAAATCCTCGAGTATCTCTCTGTAATTGGCCATATACCCGTCGGCGACCATCCACGGTATCGGCAGTACCCCGTACCGCTTCGGGTGCAGTACAATATGGGGACAATGTCCCCAGTAACCGACTCCCAGCACCACATCCGGCTCGAACCAGCGATAATACCATTCCTTTTCCTGCGCAGATTCAAAATTCACTGCATGCGCATCCACCCCCATCTCCCTCAGGCCCCTATAGAGCAAGTCACCCTGAGTCGCCAGACCTCCAGGTGATGGCGGATAATCGTACGAAACTAAAACCTTCATTTTACATCCCTCCTTTCAACTTTCCTTTATATGCCAGAAAGCTTCAGCTTTCGGACTCGTCCTGGCTTCGAAGCTATCTGTTCTAAAACCGTAAAGCTCGGTTATTATTCTATATTTCCTTTGCCGGATGTCATCTGTTAACTGCAGATAAATATTTGCATTCTCAATCGCATGGGGAAGGTACCTTCCGCCGCCGTCCTCGTAGGCAAACGACCATAAGCTGCCGGCTTTGAGAAGACCTTCCCTGTACAAATCTACCACCGCCTCGGCGGTCTCCTCGTGTCTTAAATGACGCGTATATTCACCTTTGCTGCTGTGAGTTATCAAGAGGTCAAAGTTTGACTTCCCCAAAAGGTCAATTACGGTATTTTTTATGAGCTCTTTATCTAACGGATTTTGTTCCGGGCCGTCGTCAAGGTCACCCATCGCTCCTTCCGCACCGTATTCTCTTAAAACCCTGAAAAATTTCGCTCGTCTGTCAGCATCGCTTCGCCGGCACAATGTTACTATTGTCCAACTCGCCTCGGGATGCATCAAAATCGTACCTCCCGCCCACAGCGTCTCATCATCCGGATGTGCTGCTACTACCGCACAACTTTTGTCTGCCCAGTTGGAATCAATCTTTACAGTATCAATCATACAATGCTGCAGTCGCTCCACGGCCCAAACCAGCTAAAATATTTCTTTTACCCAGCCGAA
>CAYLMG010000056.1:3200-12490 GCA_964384565.1 uncultured Pirellulales bacterium
CTCGCTCTTGCCGTCGACAAATACCCGCTTATGGTTGGCTCTCTCGAGGCTGACACAATCAAAATCGCCGATTCCGTCAACGTAGGCTTTGCTGTCAATGCCCCTCACGGTCTTCTCGTCCCCGTGTTAAAAAACGCAGACAAAAAAACTCTTGCCGAAATAGCTCGAGAAGAACAAATCCTTGCCGACAAAGCCCGCAGTAATGAATTGAGCCTCGACGACGTACAGGGTGAAACCATAGCCCTGAGCAATCTCGGTGCCTACAACCTCGATTCTTTCATAGGCATTGTCCCTCCGCCTGCCTGTGCAATACTTGCAGTTGGAAATATCATCCCTACTGTCGTCGCCAAAGACGGCAAAGCCGCTTCACGAAAAATCCTCACCTTGAACCTTGCCGTTGACGGCAGAATTGTCAGTCATACCTATGCCGCTAAATTTTTACACCTGTTAAAAAATATGCTCCAAAACTCGGCTCAGCAGTTTTAACTGCAAAATACCACTTAGAGAATTTACTGTGCTCTCTCGCTTTCGCAGTCTTCTTTTCGTGACGCCGTCGGAATAACCTGCTCTACGCCCGAATCCTTCTGATGTCTGCTGATTTCTTTAATTTCTATCGGTGCTGTTTGACTCGTGCCTTTTTCTTCCCCGGCTTCTAATGCCTCTTGGCTTGTTTTACACTGTTCTTCGGTAGCTTGCTCCTGCTCCGCCTCAGGCGGCTCCGGCGGCCGTCCTGTATGTATGAATTCCGCAACCGCCGCATAATCTTCCGCGCCGTGACAGTTCTTTTCATACTCAAAAATCGTCTTGCCGTAGCTCGGAGCCTCTGCCAGCTTGATATTCCTGCGGACACAAACCGGCAGAATCTCTGCCTGCGACCATGCATAGCCGGCGCCGCGAGCGCTCGTCAAAAAATGCTCGATATCAGCCTTAACTTCGCCCGACAGCGAAACCCGGCTGTCGAACATACAAAGCAGTACCCATTTGACCTTAAGGTTCGGATTTATCCTTTTATTCACAAGTTCCACTGTTTGTAAAAGCTTGCCGAAACCCTGAAGTGCCAGAAAATGAGGCTGAATCGGTATCAATATCTCGTCTGCCGCCGCCAGCGCATTTAATGTAAGAAGACCCAGCGAAGGGGCACAGTCGATAATCAGGTAATCGAACTCCTGCTCAGTCGCCTCTATTGCCTCTCGAAGGATTGTCTCTCTGCCAACTATACTCACAAGCTCACTTTCAGCGCCGACAAGGTCGATATTGGCCGCCATAAGCCACAGGTTAGGCCGAACCAGCATAAGTGACTCGTCGAACTTCGCAGATTGCGTCAGAAGCGCATACGAGCCGTTCTTCGCTTTCTCCGCATCGACACCAAAATGTATTGTCAGATGTGCCTGAGGGTCGAGGTCGATAATCACAACTCTCAAACCCTTCTGCACAAGCGCAGCAGCAATATTGGCTACCGTCGTTGTCTTGCCTACACCCCCTTTTTGATTCAATACCGAAATTTTTCTCATCGCATCCAAATCGGGATTAGCTTTATTGGTCAATCTTGTAATTTAGAGCCGCCATCTTCTTCAAAGCCGCGTCGAGCACACCATTTATGAATGATGGCGACTTCTCACCACTAAACTTTTTGGCAAGCTCTATTGCCTCATTTATTACAACCTTTGGCGGAATATCGCTGCAGAATTTCAATTGATATACAGCAAGTCTCAATATACTTTTGTCGACGAGACTCAGCCGTGACAGGCCCCATTTTATTGTTGATTCTCCTATAAGCTTATCGCACTCTTCGACTCTCTGCCAAGTCTCCTTGCACCATTTCGACGCCAGTTCAACAGTACTTTCTTCCGATGAATTCTCAGCAAAAAAACCATCTATACGCTCAAGCAGCTCTGTTCCCTGCACCTCGAGCTGATACAGGCCCTGCATCGCCAGTTCTCTGGCTCGCGTCCTCTTATCCACTGCCGGACCTCGAATTTTTATGTCCTTTAATCTACCTGTGCAATTGCTCAGCGAATACTGCACAATCACCCTCAAATCTGGTTCATCACGCCTACCATTTCCATTGCCGCCTTCGCTGCATCTGCTCCAGCGTTGCCCATCTTCGTTCCTGCTCTCTCTACAGCCTGCTCTAATGTATCGCACGTCAGCACACCGAATATTGCGGGCACCTCACTGTCGTAATTAATCTGTCCTATGCCGCGTGAGACCTGCTGACAAACATACTCGTAATGGCTCGTCTGTCCCCGTATCGCTGCTCCGAGACAGATAATCGCGGCGTATTTGCCGCTGCCTGCAAGCTTCTTCGCTGTCTGTGTAATCTCGCATACACCCGGGACCCAGACTACTGTTAGCTGTTCATCAGAAGCTCCGTGACGCTGAAAGCAGTCTATCGCTCCGCTCAATAGCCGGCTCGTAACAAACTCGTTGAACCGGCTGACTACTATAGCATAATTTACTTTTCCCGCTGTTAAATGACCCTTTATTTCCTTAGCCATTCTCTTATTTCTCCCAAAATCTGACTCTATTGTTTAATCTTAAATTTAGCCTTCTTTAAGTTTAATTGTCAATCTCAAACCAAACATTATAAGACTATCGGCTGCACCTTTCCAGAAAAACACTCTCCATTCAATCCGGCAGCTCACCGGCAAAAATCAAAATATGCGGTTAACTTTTTTAATTTTAAGAGCTTATAAGAAAAATTGCCAGCAAAATTTTCGAACTCTTAAAAAAGACAAATCCGGGCAAAAATCAGCTAACCTGAGAACCGGCTATAGGCGATAACCTGTGGGGAACGGTTTTTTAACTTAAACCACAGGGATTACAAAAACTTATGCTTTTTGATGATATGACTTTCGGCGGCTATGACCAGGCCGAAAAAAAGGCCATAAACGCCTTTGTCTTCTATGAGAGCGGAAAGATAGACCAGGCCATCACGGAAATCGACAAGGCTCTGGAAATGAATCCCGCAAATTCTTCCTGGCACTTTGACAAGGCTCTTGCACTCGATTCCGTCAGCCGTTTCGAAGATGCGATAAGCGAATATGAAATAGCCCTCTCTCTCAATCCTGATGACCTCGAAATATTAAACTCTCTCGCCGTCGATTACACAAGAATCGGCTATTATGACCTGGCCATCGCAACCTTTGAACACATACAAAAACTTGACCCTGATTTCGAGCCCTGTTATTGCAATCGTATCATCGCTTATACCGAAATGGGCCTTCACGACCTCGCAGAGCAGATGTTTTATCTCGCTCAGCAGATAAATCCCGACTGCCCTCTGTGCTTTTATAACATTGGAAACAGTCTTTTCATCCAGCGGCAGTTTGAAAAAGCCGTCCGCTGCTGGAAAAAAACCGCACAGCTCGACCCCGCGCACCCGCAGATTAACTATCGAATCGCACAGGCATACCAGGCTCAGAATGATTTTGGAAATGCAAAAAACTACTTTTTGCAGGAGCTTCGAGCAAACCCGGGCAACATCGATGCCATTCTCGATTTCGGCCTGTTTCTGCTGCAGACCGCAGACCTCGAGTCCGCAAAGGAAAAGTTCAACAGAATCCTCGAGCTCGACCCCGACTTCGCACCAGCCTTCTTTTATCTCGGTGAAATTGCTTTCAACAATAATGACTATCAGAAAGCCGCCGAACTTTATAACAAAGCTCTCGAAATTGACGCCGCACTCGTCGGCCCGCGGTATCGCCTGGCACTTTACAGCCTGAATACAAAAGACAAAAATAAGGCAAAGGCCTATCTGCTTGCAGAACTGCAATTGACTCCCGGCCATCCTGACACTCTTGTCTCTATGAGTTCGATGTTCCTTGAGCTTGGTGACATCGACTACGCCGCAAATTGCTTATTGAGAGCCATCGACCTCGATTCCACCGACGCCGACGCTTATTATTATCTTGGATGTATCGACATCGTAAGAAAAAGGTTCGAAAACGCCGCAATTCTTTTTACCAATGCCCTTGATATCGACCCGCAGCATATAGGTGCCTTAAAAAGCTTAGCCTATCTTTATTTGAAAGCCTCGAAATTCGAACAGGCCGACGAGAAACTTCTAAAAGCGCTAAAACTGGCTCCCGGTGATAAACAGTCGAAAAAACTCGCTCGTGCCCTTGCTTTCAGACGATTCGCTCGCAATATCACTGATTTCCTCTCCCGCCTGAAACCTTCACCTAAAAGATAACATTAATTGGGAATTCTTTTTGCCCTTCAGAATTTCTCTAAAAACTTATTTACTTTCTACTACTATACGAAAACTGTAAATACCTGCTTCATCAACTATATCACCGAAGCTCCTGCTTGTAGCACTTCCTGGACAACGGCGAAGTACGTGATACTTGTAGTCAAGAACTATAAAAGGATTGATTGATTTGTCCAAAAGGTCTTCTTCCGTCGGCCCTTTTGGGTCAATCGTGTCTTTTCTCAAATATCGAACTCCATAGAAATCAGAACACCATTCCCCAACCCAACCGGCCATTCCAACAACACCATCGGGTGTCACATTCTCCAAAAATTCATCTACTGCAGGGCGACTCCAGGGGTGTGGATATTTCTTATAGTCCTTATAAATTCCGCTGTATTCATCGCGTTCTACATCTGTTGCCTCTCCCCAGGGATAGGTTCGCCCTTCAGAACCTCGTGCAGTAAACTCCCATTCCGCCTCGGTCGGCAGGCGAACGGCAAGGCTTGTCTTCTTACTTAGCCAATCACAAAATGCTTTAGTCCCTTCCCAATGTACAACATTTACGGCAACATTTTCGCAATCCGGCTTTGGAACATAAACACCATCTTTGATTTCTATTGGAGCAAATTGATTCAACTTGACGTATTCCTGTGGATTGTCAATCGTGTTTAGAAAGTGGCAAAATTGGGTGGTTGTTACTTTGTATTTGCCGATGTAGAAGCCTTTTGTAATTGTGACTTCACGTGCCGGACAATCGTCGGGATACTTACCAACCATACCTACAGAACTGATTTTTGAAATCAATTTCTCTCCCCAGCCTACATCTCTGCCCATAGTAAAAGTGCCCGGCTCGATATAGATTAATTCAAAATTTATTTGCTCATCTAATATGAGTTTAATTACTTTTGGAGGTGATTTGAAGGACCTGAAATCAGATGCATTTTTAACCTCAACCGCCTCTGTAGTTTCTTTTTTAAATTCCTTTTTAGGTTTTTCTTCTATACGAGGGCTGGGAATTTTTGGTTGCTCCATAGCATATTTGTCCCCCCAGCCAATGATGCTGCCGTCTCTATTCAACGCCAGACTGTATGAATGTCCAGCCGCTAAGGCAATAAAATCTTTACCCTTCGGTGGGCGAGCCTGACCTCGGTCATTACCTCCCCAACCGACAATACTGCCGTCTGACCTTAAAGCCAAACAATGGTAACTACCTGCAGCAATGGCAATAAAATCGTTACCCGTTGGCGGCTTAAGTTCACTATCGGAATTAAAGCCCCAGCATATTAGACTGCCGTCTTTTCTCAATGCCAGGCTAAAAGATTTACCTGCGGCTATTGCGATAAAATCCTTGCCCGTTGGAGCAGTTGCTTCTCCAAATATGTTAGCACCCCAGCCGCTAACATTTCCATCCGATTTTAATGCAAGACTATGCATAAACCCGGCAGCTATGGAAGTAAAATCATTTCCCTTTGGTGTCTCGCACTGGCCGAATCTATTATCACCCCAGCAAACAATGCTGCCGTCTGCTCTCAATGCCAGACTATGGTTCATGCCTGCGGCAATGGCAATAAAACTATTGCCGTCTGGGATACGGAGTTTCGAATTGAATTCGTTTCCCCATCCCACAATACTGCCATCACGCTTCAGACCGAGACTGAAGTAACATCCCGCAGCGATATCAATAAAATCGTTACTATCTGGTGGGTCAGCCATGCCCCATCTGTTATCACCCCAACCAACGATACTGCCGTTGGATGTTAATGTCAGGCTATGGCTCCAGCCTGCGCTGATTTTGTTATAGTTATGAATATCACCTGAAATTTCAATGGGCGCAGACCGAGATTGCATCCCTACTGCACACGAAACAAGCATAAAAAATATACATATTTTTAATGACTTGGAATCAAATTTCATACCAGCAAAGGTATCACATTTAAACGCTTAAAAACATAATTTTCTCCGTACGGCATCAATAATCTTATCAAAATCACCTTGGTCAATCAAGAATTCCCGTTTTCGAGGAGGTTTTTGTTAAAATTTCGATAATAACACGGCTTTTGATGTCCCGCCTGAAACCTTCACTTAAAAGTTAACTGTAGTATCATCGGTACGCCTCGGAATTCAGATTTTTATTTTTTAATTACAGATTTCTTAATTCTTTCATCTCTTTTCTTCCTTGAACCCTCTACTTTCCAATACCTATTTTTCTTGCAACACAACCGGATTCCGATATACTTAAGGGTTTCAAAAATAAAGGCAGGCTGACGATTTGGAGTAAGAGTATGAACTTGATAAAATGGTTTCGAAAGAATCAGACAAAGATAATGGCCGTTGTTGTCGTAATATTGCTCATCGGATTTATCGGAGGCGCTGCTCTTCAGCAAATTCTCGAACAGATAGGCGGGGGCCGAAACAGAGTAATCGCTTACTATGATGAAAACAGAAAAATAACCGTATCAGATTTTGAACGCTCATATCGGGAGCTGCAAATCCTCAGAATGCTGAAAATCCCTGTTATGCTTAGAAATCTGCCTCTTTTCACTCAACCGTACAGACGTGTGCTTAACTTAAATACCCTGTTTCTTGCAGATTTGCTTTTTTCAGACACAAACATCTCACCCGTCTCTTTCGCTTATGCCAAACAGATAAGAGCTTCTCAGGGTTATACCATCAGCGACGAACAAATAAACGACACCTACAAATATCCCGATTCCGGCGTCACAATGTGGTTCCTGCTCAAAAACGAAGCGCAGCAGGCCGGCGTCAATACTTCTATTGAAGAGGCGAAACGGTTCCTCGCAACGTTAATACCTCAGCTTTTCGAAGGCGCAAGATATTCTCAGGTAATGAATTATTTTATAAACCCGCCGAAGCAAGCGCAAATATCCGGTGTCCCTGAAAAAGAAATACTCAAAACCTTCGCCGGCCTCCTGGACATCATAGAGTATTCACACTTAATCTGCTCAAGTGAAGATGTCACCGAGCAGCAGATAAAACATAACGTCAATCTCTTACGTCAGACCGTTGATACGGAATTCGTCAAATTCGACGCCTCTGTTTTTACAGAAAACGTCGACGAGCCGAACGATACTCAAATCACAAGGCAGTTTGAAATGTATAAAAAATTCCTCCCGGGACATCCGAATGAGAGCAATCCGTACGGCTTCGGCTATATGCTGAACGACAGAGTTGCTCTCCAGTACATCGTTGTCAGCCTCGAAGATATCGAACGGATAATCGAAAAACCGACACAGCAGCAGGCTCTGGATTTCTACCAAAACAACAGGGAAAGATTTACTCAAAATATTCCTTCTGACCCCAATGACCCCAACAGTACATTGACTACTCGAATTCAGACCTATCCCGAAGTTGCCGCTGTAATCCTTGAAAAATTAAAGTTTGACAGAATAGACTCGAAGGTAAACGAAATCCTCCAGAAGGCAAAATCCCTTACCGAAGCTGCCTTCGAGGCGGACTCCGACTCTGAAAAAATCACAGCCGAGAAGTTCGAAAAAATTGCTGACAACTACAAAGACACTGCAGACAGACTCAGCGAAGAGTACAAAGTAAGAATCTACGCCGGCCGTACCGGCCTGCTCAGCACCACCGACGTTCAAAAAGACGAATATCTCGGCGGTCTTTTCCTCGAAGGTTACGGATTCGACCCCTTATATAATCCTAACAGAGTCTGGCTGCAAAGAATCGTCTTCGCTGTAGACGAAATCGGAACCAGCAAGCTTGGAATCTTCGATGTGCAAAAACCGCAGTTGTTCGAAAACATAGGACCTCTAAAGGATATCTCCGCTAATATAAGAGCTCTCGTTCGCATCGTACGAGCCGAAAAAGCCGCAACACCGGAAAATATTAATCTCACCTTCAGCACCGAAACCCTGAGCTTGGATGAGACGCAGAATCAAGAAGACCGGAATCTCTACTCGGTAAGGAAAACAGTCTCCGAAGACCTGAAAAATCTGGCTGCTATGAAAATCGCAGAACAAAAGGCCGATGAGTTTATCGCTCTCGCCGCCGAAACCGACTGGCAAAACGCCGTAAATAAATTCAATCAGCTATATCCAAAGCCCGACAGCAGCGAAGGCGAACCGAACAATTTCAGCCTGATTACACTGACTGATTTGCCGAGAATGACGAATATGCAGCTTAAAGTCTTCACTGCAAATGCCGCCGGCAATCCCGGCTTGCAGCCTTTCCTGCTCAACCTTCAAAGACAAAGCTGGCTTATTGAAAAGCTTTATTCTCTCGTTCCCTCCGATGCAAACTCTCTGCCGACTCCTGCACCACCTGTCGAATTAAAATCTCAAATGACATATTACTGCATCAAAAAATTGGCTGTTGACCGAATCGACCAGAGCATCTACGTCGCCGAAAAGGCAACAAGGATGTATGAGGAAGACGTCGCCCGCGCCCAGTCAATAGCTGTCGTTCATTTTAATCCCGAATATATAATAGAACGTATGAATTACACACAAGCCGGCAGCAGGCCCAAGCCGCCGCAGGATGCAAACCAGCCTGCCGAAACTGAGGCAAGTAACTTATGAAGCGAATGCAAAAACAATATTTCCCTTTCTTTCTGATTATTGTCGCTCTTGCCGGCTGGCTCGTCCCCGGTGCCGGATATATGCTGCTCGGAGAGAAAAAAAGGGCAATTATCATTTTCTTAGCAATCACTTTCACTTTCACAATCGGCATATATATCGCCTCTATCGGTATAATAGATTACGTCAACGCAAAAGCCTGGTTTGTCGCACAGGTTCTCAACTCTCCTTTGGTAATAGTAATCGGTTCAATCTCCGCCGCCTCAAATTACCCTGTCTATGGCAGAACTTATGATATAGGCCAGATATATACAAGCATCGCTGGCCTGCTCAACCTCTTATGTATTGTAAATTCTGTCCGTTTCGCCTATTCCAGAGCAGTCAAACCTGTTGGAGGAATCTCGTAAAGTGATTTTGCACGAAATAATTGCCGGTTTCACCCGACCCATAAACATCCCAACGACTCCACTGTCTTTTCTCTGGCTGTTCCCGCTTGCCATTGCAGGCGTCATTGTTTACAAGGCTATGAAAGTTAAAGAAAT
>CAYLMG010000057.1:0-3697 GCA_964384565.1 uncultured Pirellulales bacterium
TCGGCGGCGGCGTTGGCGGCTTGTGCGTCGTAAAACTGGGTGACGATGGTTTTGCCCAGCAGTACCTTAGCTTCTTTTGGGTGAGTTTTTTGCGGGTCTGTCAGCCCGGTTATCTTTTCGGTCGGGATGTCGGTCAATAAAGTAAAATAGTTCTCCATTAAATCGTCCGAGATACTCATAACCTTTCCGAACATATCATTGGGCTCGTCGGTAACGCCGATATAGTTATCCTTGGATTTACTCATTTTTTCTTTACCATCGAGGCCGACAAGGATAGGGGTAGTAATAACAATCTGCGGAGGCTGGCCGTTGAGCCTCTGCAGGTCCCTGCCGACAAGATTGTTAAAGGTTTGGTCAGTTCCGCCGAGCTCGACGTCACTATTTATATTAACGGAGTCCCAGCCCTGCATAAGCGGGTAGAGCATTTCGTGCAGGCCGATTGGGTCACCGGCTTTGTGTCTTATATCGAATGTGTCCCTTTCGAGCATTCTCGCGACGGTCATATTGCTGGTTAGCTTAATAATGTCGGCAAGATTCATTTTTGCCAGCCATTCAGAGTTGTAGCGGACTTCGAGCTTATCGTCTGAGGTATCGAGGATTTTTCCTGCCTGCTCGAAATAGGTTTTGGCATTTTTATTTATATCTTCGGTGCTGAGCATCGGGCGGGTAGTGTTCTGGCCGGTGGGGTCACCGATTCGTGCGGTGTAGTCGCCGATGATAAGGACGGCCTTATGGCCGAGGTCCTGGAATTGGCGCATCTTACGCAAAACTACGGTGTGGCCGAGATGTATGTCGGGACTGGTTGGGTCGAGGCCGAGCTTTATGCGAAGCTGTCGATTCGATTGTTTGGCATCAATCAATCTTTCAGCAAGCTCGGCTTCGGTGTAGATTTCGATAGTGCCGCGCTTTAATAGTTTAATTTGTTCAGCAATTTCGCTTTTCATAACAGTCTTTCGTAAACCGAAAAACAATAATCGGGTGCAATTATACGAAATAGCAATGCCGTTTCAAGGACGAAAACTTACCAGTCGTTGGTTGTAAGCTGGACGGTGCCTTTGGGGAAGTCTTTTAATTCCAGGGGGTAGAACATTTTGTGTTTGTCCGGCGGGAAGGCAACGGTTTTTCCGTCCTCGATTTTGTAGAAGTCCTGATTTTCTATCTCGCGCCAGCCGTTACGGGCATAGACCTTTAATACGGGGTCATACGAGGTGAAAAGCAGGCCGAAATCGAAATCGTATTTTTCTGCTTCTGTCACTGCAGCCTGCAGAATGATGTTACTTACACCTTTCTTTCGGTAATCAGGAATTACAAAGACATTCTGCAGGCCAGCAACGCGAAAGGGTCTATTATCGATTTTTATCTGCGTATCGACGACGGCTGCGTGCGCGATTATGTCGCGGTTTCTCTCGATGAAGACAGTAAACAACGGCGCTATTCCGTGCCAGGGGCGCAAGTTCTCATAGATGTGTTTGTGCCAGGGGAAACAGATGCAAAGGCTCTTTCTGATTTCGGCATCAAGCTCATTGTCGATTTGTGACTCTTTTATTATTTTCGGTTTCGGTAAATCCGGGTCAGACATTTTCGGTAGCTTTATTTTTTACAGTCGTTTAATCGAACAGTTATGAAATTTATCAGCAGCAAGATAATAGCGGCGAGCCAGAATGCAAGGCAAAGAGTTACAATATCATTATAGGCGACAAGACGCAGCAGAGGGTTTTCTTTTGACGGCCAAAACGGTTTCATATCCCAGTGAGTAATCGAATCAATAAAGATATGGAACCAGGCTCCGAGTATTGACCAGATAAGGATTTTCAAGTAAGTCGGCTCGTAGGGCAGGCGGAAAAGGTGCATAATTTTTTTGAGCAGATTCCGCAGTGGATATAAAAAAACAGCTAAAGCAATCGCGACGGCGGTTGCTCCTATAAATGTGTGGCAGAATCTATGGTGCGGCCGGCCGAGGTGTCTTAGCATAATTATCAGCGGCTCGATATCGATAGCGACGTTCGCGAGCAGAAAGGCCGGTATATCGATTCTTTTTTTGAAAAGCAGGCCGATAAATCCCGCAGGACCAAAATGATAAGGTGTAAAAGGCATAAGATTCCTTGCATATTACAACAGCGATTATGCGGCTCGCTTAATTTTTGTTGACAATTTATATTTACCCATTTGTCAAGGCTCCAAATAGCCGCCTTTCATCAGGTAGTTTTTTACGTAGTCGGAGATTGCGTCCTCCAGTGTTGTGGTGGTTTTGTTATAGCCGGCTTTTTTGATTTTTGAGTTTTCGGCCCGCGTATAGTACTGATACTGTTTTTGAACTTCTGCCGGCATATCGATGTATTCGATGTTCGAAGACCTGTCCATAGCGGTAAAGACAGCTTTTACAAGGTCGTTCCAGGTTCGAGCCTTACCGGTACCAATATTAAAAAGGCCGTTGACCTTAGGATCGTCAAAAAAGAATAACGTATGCTCGACGGCATCTTTTATATAAATAAAGTCACGGACGTATTCACCGTCGGCATATTTCGGGTTGTGAGATTTGAATAACCTGACAGAGCCGGTCTGAGTGAGCTGCTCGTAGGCCTTTATGACGAAGCTTCGCATATCGGCCTTGTGGTATTCGTTGGGGCCGAAAACGTTGAAATATTTCAGGCCGACAAATTTTTTCAACAGGCCTGAGCGCTTTGCCCATAAGTCGAAAAGCTGCTTCGAGTAGCCGTACATATTGAGGGGTCGCAGGATTTCTATTTTATCTTCGTCGTCACTGAAACCGGCTGAGCCGTCACCATATGTCGCCGCACTGGATGCGTAAATAAAGCGTACACGAGAGTCGGCAGACCACTGGGCCAGGAGCTTGCTGTATTCGTAATTGTTCTTTATAAGGTAGGAAGCGTTTGTCTCGGTGGTGTCGGTGCAGGCGCCCATATGAAAGAGGGCCTCGACGGGCGGCGCGATTTTACCATCCAGCAGAAGCTCAAGAAAATCATTTTTTTCGATATAGTCTGCGAAGGAAAGGTTGAGAAGATTTTTCCATTTCTCGTCTGAGCCTAATTCGTCCACAACCAGAATGTCATCGATTCCGCGAGCGTTAAGTGCAGCGATAATAGCTGAGCCAATAAAACCCGCACCGCCTGTAACTATTATCATAGAAAAACCCTTAAATTTTTGAGCAAACGCTATAAGCTTAAATTCGGAAGCGGTTTATGTCAAATGTTAATAGTACGCGCATAAAAAAACCGCTAATGATAAGCGGTTTTCAGTTCAGCAAGAGACAAAAAATTCGAAAACTATCAGCAGAGGGCGATATAGCTTGCAATGGCTAAAAGGATAATCCGCCTTTTAGTGATAGTAAAGGGAATCCAGAATTCATAATAAAATTTTTTCATCACCATTCCGAAAAACAGTCAGGCTCTTAACAGAATTATTATAGCAGAAACGGTATGGTCAAGTCAAGAAAAAGAGGGCTTTATTCGTGTTAACTTACTATACAAAAAGAGGTTATGTAAAAAAGAAAACTCGGCTCAAACGGGGTTGATGTGCCAATATATATAGAATTTTAAGCCAATTTTTGAGCTGCCTGTCTCATAATTTTTGCAATGGGCAGGTTATTGGGACAGCGTTTCTGGGCCAGTGAATAATCGGCGGAAAGCAGTTTTGCCGTCGCGGCTGACGGCAGGAGTGCGAAATTTTCTTTTGCGAG
>CAYLMG010000057.1:3797-12379 GCA_964384565.1 uncultured Pirellulales bacterium
TCCTGCAGGATTGATTTGATTCTTGCCTGCAGCTCGGTGTATCCTTTGTCCATAAATTGTTTATAGACTTTCTTTTCCTCTTCGGTGAATTCGCCGCCGCCCCTGATGCGCAGGCCGAGTGTTTTCATAGCGACCAAGCCGACTCCGGCCTTTTGGCAAGTGTCAATCGCCTGTTTCATATCATCATCAAGCATGAGGCGGAAGTTATAGCTCGTCATTATTGCATCAATCCAACCGATTTTTGCGGCTGCCGTCAGACATTGGGGCATATTGCTGTGAGTGCTGAAGCCGAAGAACCTGATTTTCTTTTGCTTTTTGGTTTTTTCGACCCACTGTTTCAGGTCATCGGTGAGCATTGAAGGGTTTGAGAGGCCGTGAAACTGATACAAATCGATGTAATCGGTCTTGAGATTTTCCAGAGAAGCCTTCAGGCGACTTTCAATATCGGCGACGGTTCTTGCCCGCGAAGCCTTGGTGACGAGGAACAGCTTCTTTCGCAGGTTCGAGTCGCTTTCGATTAGTTTGCCGATTGTAGTTTCGCTGTTTCCGCCCATATAGTTACTTGCGGTATCGAAGTAAGTAACATCATTTTGAACAGCGGCTTTTAACATGACGATGCTGTCGAGCCTGTTAGCACCAAGTGACACACAGGGTATTTTGACGCTGGTTTTGCCCAGCTTTCTCAGGGGGATTTTGGATTTTCTCTCGGCAGGTGAGTTCGGGTCGGGCAGATTTGGCTCGCCAGCTAATATCTTTGTAAGCTGCGTGAAGAAGGGTATTGCTCCCGCAGCGCCGACGGATTTTAGAAATTTTCTTCTGTCGAGCATTTTATTTTTGTGCCCCACTTTCAAAAACTACATAAGTGTTTACTGCTGTGAATATATTACGCCAATTTGGCTGCGGCCTCTTTCATAAGATTTCTTATCGGCAGTCTGTTCGGGCATTGCGCTTCGGCGATTGAGTAGTCAGTTGTAAGCAACTTTGCCTTAGCTGCAGAGGGCAGCTGAGCGAAAAGCTCTCTTGCCATTTTGCGGTCGCCATAGCTGTTGTAGTACATCAGGTATCGCATAATATCAGCGACGTAGGGCATATCGGGTGCTGCACTTTCACATATTTGCGAGCAGCCAGGGCAGTAGCCGTCGCAGTTTTTCTTTGCATAGTCTGCAAAGAAAGCGACGTCTTTTTTGTCAAGTGGGGTTTTGTCGAGAACAGCATCGACATTGAGTACAAGGTGCTCTATGCTGCCTCTGCCGACACCGCCACAGGCGGAGCAGAAGCGTTTGTCCTGCAGGACGATTTTTACCTTTGCCTGACCTTCGGTGAAACCTTTTTTGGTGAAGTATTCGATGAGCTCTCGTTCCTTATCGGTTCTCTGTCTGACTCTTCTGGCCTGTGTTTTCATAGCTATAAGAGCGATGCCTTTTTCGTGACAGGCCTGTACCGCCTCCTGCATTTTCGTATCCTGCATCACGTTGTAGTTGTAGCTTGGCATAACGGCGTCAATCCAGTCGGTCTTCGCTGCGGCCAAAAGGCAATCAGCCATATTGGAATGGGTTGAGAAGCCTAAATATTTTATAAGTTTTCGTTTTTTTGCTCCTTCTGCCCACTTTCGCAGGTCATCTGTAAGCTGGTCAGCACCGCGAATTCCGTGTACGTGGTAAAGGTCGATATAGTCCGTGTTCATTCTTTTGAAGGATTCGTGAAGACAAGCTTCAAGCTCCTCGGGTGTGCCCCTAGTCTTGGATGTAAGAAACATTTTCTTACGCAGCTCGGGCTGTTTTTCGAGAATTTTTCCGATTCCGATTTCGGCATTTCCGTTTGCGTAGCTGTAGGCGCAGTCCCAGAAATAGACGCCAAGCTGGAGGGCTTTTCTGAGTACGGCCTGCTGCTCGAGGGCGTTGAACATTACACCGAGGGCAAAGGCCGGGACTTTATAATCGTATTTGCCGAACTTTCGCAGGGGTATCTGGGAAGTTTTTGGTTCGGCCGCGTTAGGGTCGGCAACATTCGCATCACTCGCGTTAGCTAACAAGTTCTTTGAAAGAAAGGCAGAACCTGCACCGGCAGCAGCTACTGTTTTCAAGAAGTTTCTTCTGTTTATGGTATTTTTTTCGTTCGACATTTTTTTATTCTCCTAAATTAGAGAAGTAATTTTCTATCTGCACTTCTGCTTTCACCTTCGGCAGAGACTCTTATAGCTTTTTTACCGCTGACAGGACATTCGTGTTCGCATACACCGCAGCCGATACAACGTTCGATATCAACATAGGGACGCTGCAGTCGTACCTGAATGTGGATTTTTGAACCTTCAGCGGGAATTTTAGCAAACTTAACCTCTTTTGAAATTGTTATAGAATTATTTGTATTTGCTACTATTTTACCCTTTTGACCTCCCTCGATTTGACAATAGTAATCACCGGTTGCGAATTTGTCAAGCGTTAAATTTTTTTCGACGGTCTCAATTTTATTTTCGACGACCTTTTTGACGGTCAGGACGCCATCTCTTATAGTACTGAAATATTCTCGTGTAAAAATTGCCTTCGGACTGAGCGGGCAGTTTTCCTCGCAGACGATGCAGGGTTTGTCAAAGGCCCAGGGCAGGCATCTGTTTCCGTCGACGAAGGCAGTACCTAATTTGAGAGGGCCTTTGTCGGCAAAGTCATTTTTGCCGAGTTTTTCATCGAGAGTTATTGGCCTTATTGCAGCGGTCGGGCAAATTTGCGAGCAGGCGATGCAATTGAGCTGACAGCCGCTGGTGCCGATTCGATTGTTAAGGACCGGTGTCCATAGTGCTTCGAGGCCGGCATCAAGACCGGCGGGCTGGATGACGTTCGTCGGACAGATGCGCATGCACTGGCTGCACTTGATACAGCGTTTGAGGAATTCAGGCTCGGAAAGTGAGCCGGGGGGACGTATTAATTTATGAGGCCAGTTGGCTTTGATTTTTCCGGCGAGTCTTACCGCAGGGACGGCCAGAAAGCCTGATGCGAGTGACAAAACAAAACCTCGCCTTGAAATATCGGGATTGGTGACTTCGCCTGCAAGAGAAGGTTGCCTCTGGTAGCGGATTACATCGTCCTTTGTCTTGCAGTCTTGGCGGCAGTTGAAACAGAGGACACATTCGGTAATTTTTATATTCGCTGAGGGCTCACAGGCACCTTCGCAATGCTGCTCGCAGAATTTGCAGTTCGAGCAGGTTTTTGTGTTCTTGCCGATACGCCAGATGGAAAACCGGCTTAAGATGGCGAACAATGCGCCGAGGGGACATATAAAGCGACAGTAGAATCGCGGGATTACAAAGTTGAGTAAAACAGCGGCAAGAAAGAAAGCAAAGATAAAAAAGGTGGTTTCGTAGAACCGCCCAGTCACCGAGAGAAGATTTACGGAGCCGTCGGCAATCGGCAGCAGGATAAGATTGAACGAGCGTGTAACCAGCGGGATGGGGTCGAGCAGGCCGGTCTGCAAGGTTGCAGCCAGTGAGGGAAAAGCGGCCATAATGAGCAGGACGATTAAGATGAAATATTTTATTGACTGGGCCTTTCGATATTTGTTGAGCTTTATTTTCTGAGCGGCGGTTCTATTGCGGGAGCCGAGATAGCCGAAGAAGTGATGTATTGAGCCGAAAGGACAGAGCCAGCTGCAGAAAAACCTTCCGAAAATGATTGTCAAAATTACAGTCAACAAAGCCCACAGCAACGGCCAGTAAAGAGAATGTGTCGTAAGGATTGTACCCAGTGCCACGAGGGGGTCGAGGCTGAGGAACAGATTTACCGGCCAGTATCGTAATTGCCAGAATTTGCCGCCGTAAGTAGTGACAATGCAGAACCAAACGAACAGGGTGAAAAAGAAAATCTGACTTATTCTTCTTACTGTTACGATTTTCATAAAAATACAGCCTTCAGGTTACATTGGCGATAATCGGTTTTAGAGACTGGTAATCGGTTGAGCCTACACCGGCGGACTGCGCTTTCGCAAGATAGGGCAGGTCGGCGGGTTTTAGGCCAAGCAGTGAGCAGCCGAAAGAGTCCGCTGCGACGGGGTCGCAGCTTGCGATGATGGTATCGGTTCTTTTTAAATCGGAGAACGAGCCGCCGGTCGGCCCGTTAGTCACCATAGTCTCGGTTCCATCGAGTATAACAAGGGTCGGCTTTACGAGCATAACAAGCTCGGCGATGATTGTGTTAATGTCCTGATGGAAGATGTTGCGCCGGCCGCCGAGCAGGCCGTAAAAGTTTTTCATAGACATTGAGGCGGCCGCCCTGCTGTGACTTTTTACAGGAGAAATCCCGATAAGCTTGTCGGCCTTGGCGAGGGGCTCGTAAAGGACAGGCCAGTTTTTGATGTATTTGGATTTTTGAAGCGTTGTCGGTCTGAACAGGTTCAGTTTCGGCAGAATGACTTCTGCACCGGCCTGGGTGGCGGCTTTGCCGATTTGGCTGATTGTAAAGCAGCTCGCCGGATTGTTTATTGGATTATCAGTAACATAAACCTTTTTTGTCTGTGCCCTGCTATAGCAGAGCCGAATAACTTCGGCGACGAGGTCAGGATTTGCAGTAGCGCCGAGAGCGGGTACGGAGGTGAAAGCGACGTTTGGCTTTATGACGACGATTTCATCGGGTTTTACAAATCTTTCTATTCCGCCAAGCAAATCGATTGCCTTATCGACGGTTTTTGTTCTGTCGGGACCTTTAACAATACTGATAGTGCGGCCCGGCTCCGCATGGATGGAAAAATCGGGTATAGTAACAAGGTCGGAGGGCGGCTGAGCGGAGGGGCCTTTCTTGTCGTAGAGGGTTTTAGCGATGACGGAAGCAGCAGCGATGGACAGGCCAGCTTTTGCAGCCCTTGCGAGAAACTTTCTGCGGTTTAGTTGTTGCTCGTTTTGCTCGTTCATTTTTCAGTATTGGGTTTTAGAATATCATTTAGCAGCGGGGCAAGTTTGACGGCGGTTTCGATATCGTCGGCTTCGTGAATTCCTGCCACGAAGGAGCCGTTATTGAAAACGAGCTCGATTGTGCCATAGAAATCGAGCAATCTTGCTTTATCGATACTGAGAACGGCTGACTTTTCTTCTGCTCCGGTATCGATAAGGAATTTACAATAATCGCGGACCAATTGTTCAGCGCTGCTCTCGTCAGGGCGCCGGCTTAGGAAAATAGTAACATTCGAGGCGTCGATTTTATAAACGGCTGTGAAGGTATTATCGAAGCCGTCGAAGCCAAGTGCATTGCCGGTATAAAATTTTATACTGCCTGGTATTAAGTTATCTTCAGCAGCGATTAGCTGCTGCGGGAAAGAAAATTGTCTCTGGTCGGGCAGTTCTGCGGAAAGCTGCTTTGCGAATTCGGTCATCGCATCGAAAAGGGGCTCGGATTTAGCGGAGCCGATGAGCTCGATATAGTATTTTCCCTTCACGAAAAGAATTGCATTTTCGGTTCTGTAACCGAAGCTGGTTTCGAAAAGAGACAGGATTGGTGAGGCGTCCGGCCTTCTCTGGATGCTGAAGACGCTAAAGGCATTTGCGGGCTCGGCCATATCGTAGATATAAAATTCAAACATCAACTGGTCGTCCCTCTGACTTTTCAGCCAGTTTGTCAGGAGCTTTTCAAAACCTGAATCGACGTAAAACGGGGCCTTGCCGTTAATTTTTTCATAGAGGTTTTCAGGATTATAGACGGCGATTTCGGAAAGCGTCTCGAATCCGGCGGGAACGATTGCGGAAAGAATACTATCGAGACTTTTCGGTGCACCAGGAGCAACAATAGTTGTTGAAATTTCGAGATTGAATTGTGGGATGACGACTGAAAGACCGATAATAAAAAGGACAGCTAATAAAAAAAAGCTGATAACCGATTCGTGGTGAGGCCTTTTACCCCGAGTCTGTGCCATTACAGGCTCCATATTTTTTGTTATTAGTTCAGCTTAACTAAAACGTGCTGATTTTAAATGGTTCTTCGTGTTTTGTCAATCGCGGGCTGTTAATAGAGCTTTCAAGAACTGACCATAAAGGCTGTTGACAGGTTGTTTTCAGGGCTGATATAATGGTTTAGAATAAAATAAGGAGTCTGATATGACCGAATATACGCGAACAATCCTGGCCTGGATGCCGCAAGGTACTGACTGGCTGATTATTCTTATAATCGCACTTTTGCTGTTCGGCAGGAAACTTCCAGACATCGCCCGAAGTATAGGCAGAAGCCTGACAGAATTTAAAAAGGGTCTTCACGAAGCAAAAGAGACCAAAGACGAGATTGAAGAAGAGGTAAAAGAAATCAAGGACGACGTAGAAAAAGAAGCGAAGGACGCTTCAGGTAATGAGAAGGCTGAAAAGACCGATTAGAGGTTCAGTCCGGCTTTGCCGGATGAATTTTGCATATCAAAATGGGCGAGAATAAAAAGAAAAACGGCCCCTTTTCCGGCACAATGAGTCTCGGCGACCACCTTGAAGAGCTGCGGGCACGATTAATCCTTGCGTTTGCAGGGTTGATTCTGACAGTTATTGTTTGTCTTTTTTTCGGCAAGTTCATCATATCATTTATCGAAAAGCCTTATATAAAAGTGCTGGGCGATGAGGCTCGCCTTCAAAGCCTCGCTCCCGCGGAAGGATTCATCAGCTATATGAATATATCTTTGATAGCGGGAATAATCATTGCCTCGCCGTGGGTATTCTATCAGCTATGGATGTTTGTGGCAGCGGGCCTGTATGCTCATGAGAGGCGATATGTGCATATAGCAGTACCTTTTTCTGTGGGCCTTTTTATCACAGGAGCATTGTTCTTCATATTTTTCATTGCCCCAATTACACTTAGATTCCTGATAATGTTCAACAAGGAGATTCTCGGTGTAGCATCCAACTTCACTTTCAAAAACTATATATCATTTATAACAATAATGATGCTCGTTTTCGGTATCGCCTTTCAGACCCCAATTGTAGTTTTCGTTTTCGCCAAAACGGGGCTTGTACCGCTTAAGTCGTTCCACAAGTTCAGAAAATATGTTATTCTCGGGATTGTTATCATTGCTGCTGCGGTACTTCCCGGTTCTGATGTGTTTAGCCTTTTTGCACTGACGGTTCCTATGTATTTACTTTACGAGCTTGGCATATTGATAAGCTATTTTTCGATGAAGAAAGAAGCAGCCAAAGACGGTTAAGCAATGTTGACACTGATAAATACGAATATGATGCAGCCTGCGATAGGGCCTGTTGGTCTGGATTATATCGCAGGTGCTGCGAAGAGCAGTGGTATTGATACCGAGCTGGTGGATTTGTGCCTCGAACAAGATTACCAGCAGACCCTTGAGAAATATTTCAGCAGTAAAAGCCCTTCACTTGTAGGGCTGAGCTTTCGCAATGTTGACGACTGTTTCTGGCCGAGCGCCGAATGGTTTGTCCCTAAGCTCGGGAAAATAATAGATGTAATACGCGAATTGTCTGGTGCACCGATAGTTGTGGGCGGTGTCGGCTTTTCGATATTCGGCAAAGAGATAATCGAGAGCACGGGAGCGGATTTCGGAGTGGCCGGTGACGGTGAGCAGGCGGTGACAGAGCTGTATAACCAATTGCACAACGGCAGGCGGTTCGAGTCAATCAAAGGTCTAATCCGGCGAAGCGGTGATGAGATTATATGCAACGGCAAGGCCTGGCCTGAGAAGCTGTCGCTTTCAACCAAGAGAGATGTGGTCGATAATCGTGAGTATTTCAGGCGGGGTGGTCAGTGCGGGATAGAAACAAAACGCGGATGCAACAGGAGATGTATTTATTGTGCGGACCCGCTGGCGAAAGGGTCTGTGGTAAGAGTAAGAGAGCCGTCAGAGGTAGCTGATGAGGTGCAGAATCTGGTTAATCAGGGGATTGACGTGCTGCACACCTGCGATTCGGAATTTAATATACCGGCTGAGCATGCATTCGCAGTTTGTGAGGAATTGATACGACGCGGATTGTCGGAGCAGGTGCGGTGGTATACTTATATGGCTGTTCGACCTTTCGACTCCGCGCTTGTGCAGATTATGAGGCGGGCCGGCTGTGTTGGGATAGATTTTACGACGGACTCGGCTTGTCCATCGATGCTTAAAACTTACAGACAGCCCCATCTTAAAGGCGATATCGAGACGGCAGTGCGATTGTGCAGAGATAACGGGATAAAAGTAATGCTTGATTTACTCTTAGGCGGGCCCGGCGAGTCGCCGCGATCGGTTGCGGAGTCGATTGAATTCTTCAAGCGAATAGGGGCTGACTGCATTGGTGCGGCACTCGGCGTCAGGATTTATCCGGGGACGGGGATGGAAAGCGTGGTTTCTGCGGAAGGAAACGTTGAGACAAATCCCAATATTAAACGAAAGTACGACGGGCCGGTAAACTTTTTCAAACCGACCTTTTATATATCAAGCTCTCTTGGCGACAGGCCTGCACAGCTTGTAAGGGATTTGATAGACGGCGACAAAAGGTTCTTCGAGCCTATGGTCGAAATTGATGATAAGAAAAGTGCACAGGGTAAATCGACCAACCACAATTATAACGACAACACCGAGCTTTTAGAGGCAATCAAAAAAGGCGCTCGCGGGGCATACTGGGAAATACTGCA
>CAYLMG010000058.1:0-11945 GCA_964384565.1 uncultured Pirellulales bacterium
GCCGATATAGCTTGTGAGTGGAAATGTAGCGAAGAAATACCCAGCAAGCAGTGCTACGCGGTAATCGGTAAGAGCTTTCAGGATTTTGATGAAAATAAGGACGGTCAGAAATGTTGCAATTAGGTTTGGTACTCTTATTGCAAGCTCGTTGGTGCCTATTATGAGCATAGCTAAAGCGTCAAGCCAGGTTCTTCCCTGCGGGTGGTCAAGGTATCGAGTGGGTTTTTGCTCCGGTGGATTTCCAACGGCAAAGGTATCAAAACCTTTGGTATATCCGAGGCCGTAAACTACATGTGAGCGTGCGACCCAGGCGGCGTGGGCCTCACCCCAACTGTGCAGTCCCCAAAACGGCCTGTCAATATCTCTGAATAATAACGTTGAGGAAAGCAGAGCAATCAGCAGCGCACAAAGCCAGAAATTGACGGTTCTATCGTTTGGTGATGATTTTGGAGGTGCGTTTTCGGTTTTTGGTGCGTTAGTTTTTTTCATAAAGTGCTCCGGAGCGCTTTTTAATATTAAAGATGTAAATATTATTTCATTTGTAATTTTCGGCTAAATCTTTTATTATTTTCACGAAAAGTTTATCTATGGTAATGATAAAAGTATTGGCTGTAAAGTGATATTATTAACAGGGGACTTATTAAAATGGGCAGAGCGGCAGCAGAATGCAGGCTGTGAAATGGGAAGGAAATAATATGGGTGAAAAAGTTTTGAATGTAGCTGTTGTGGGAGCCGGCTATTGGGGCAAGAACCTTGTTCGTAATTTTGCAACGGCTGACAGATGCAGGCTGAAGTATGTGTGCGACCTTGACGAGAAGCTGCTCGCCGTGCAAAAAAGGAACTTTCCTGATGTTGAAGTCTCCAAGGATGTTGATGAGGTACTGGCAGATGAGCAGGTCGATGCGGTTGTAGTAGCGGTCGATGTGCCGAGTCACTTTGAGATTGCCAAAAAGTCATTGGGCGCGGGCAAACATACATTTGTTGAGAAGCCGTTGACATTGAGGAGCTCGGAATCCAGAGAGCTGATAAAGGATGCAGAAGAAAGAGGCCTGAAGCTGATGGTTGGGCATCTGCTGGAATATCATTCTGCGGTGACTTATATTAAGGATTTGATAGATGGTGGCGGTTTGGGGCGGCCTTATTATATGTATACGCAGCGGGTTAACCTGGGAATCGTCCGCAAGGATGAGAACGCGTGGTGGTCGCTGGCACCGCAAGATATTTCAGTGATTTGTTATTTGTTTGGCAGCAGGCCTGTATCGGTGGCGGCGAGGGGACAGAGCTTTTTGCAGGAGGATGTCGAGGACGTTGTTTTTGCGACTGTAAAGTTTGATGACGGGAAAATGGCTCATATTCACTGCAGCTGGCTCGACCCGCATAAGATAAGAAAGATGACGGTGGTAGGTTCCGAGAAAATGGTGACATTCGACGATATGCAGGCCAGTGAGAAGGTGAGGATATGGGATAAGGGTGCGGCGATAAAGAAAGACACCGAGACGGGTTATCCAGAGATAATATCTTTACGGTTCGGCGATATTGTTATACCCAAAATAGCGGCGACTGAGCCATTGGCGCTTGAGTGCAAACATTTTATTAACGGCGTGCTTGACGGTGAGCCGATACGCAGTGACGGCGGTGACGGTTTGAAGGTTGTGCAGGTCCTCGAAGCGGGACAGAGGTCATTAGATAATAATGGTGAGCCGGTTGAGCTGGAGTATGATAAATGAGCGAGAATAAAGATTATTTTGTTCATGAGTCGGCATACGTTGATGAGCCTTGCGAGATAGGCAAGGGGACAAAGATATGGCATTTTTGCCATATTATGAAAGATGTTAAGATCGGCGAGCGGTGTATTTTCGGTCAGAATGTTTGCATTGCCGGCGGCGTAGTGATAGGTAACAATGTAAAGGTTCAGAATAATGTTTCGATATATACCGGAGTTGTGATTGAGGATGATGTTTTTTTGGGTCCATCGTGTGTTTTGACGAATGTCACCAATCCGCGTTCACAGGTTGTGCGGCATAGTATTTATGAGAAGACGATTTTCCGCAGGGGCTGTACGGTTGGCGCCAATGCGACGGTTGTTTGCGGGATAGAGCTTGGCAGATACAGTTTTATAGCGGCAGGCGCTGTAGTGGCAGAGGATGTTCCGGATTATGCGTTAATGGTTGGTGTTCCTGCAAGGCGGGCCGGCTGGATGAGCAGGCACGGTCATATCCTGAAAAAACCGGATTCAAGCGGGATTATGGTATGCCCTGAGAGTGGTTACAGATATAAAGAGGTTGAGAAGGGAGTTATACGCTGCCTTGACCTTGATGAGGAGGCTCCGCTACCTGCTGAATTATCAAAAGGCGAGATACCCTACGATGAATTCAAGAAGAGGAAATAAAAGCAGAGCAATGGTTAAGTGACAGGAGAAGATTTATGCAGGTACCACTTTTGGATTTGAAGGCACAGTATGCGAAAATCAAAGATGAAATTCTGGCGGCGGTCTCGGAGGTTTTGGAGAGTCAGCGTTGTATAGGCGGGCCCAAGGTTGAGGAGCTTGAGAAAAGAATAGCAGAAATCAGCGGCTGTAAATATGCGGTTGGTACATCCAGCGGGACAGATGCGATATTGAATACACTTATGAGTCTCGAAGTAGGTTCAGGCGATGAAGTTATAACAACACCATTTACTTTTTTTTCTACTGTCGGCTGCATTGCAAGGGTGGGTGCCAAGCCTGTGTTTGTGGATATCGATCCGAAGACTTATAACATTAACAGTTCGCAGGTAGCTGACGCAGTAACAAAAAGGACCAAGGCAATTATGCCGGTTCACCTTTTCGGTCAGGTGGCTGATATGGACCCGATTATAAAGGTTGCAAAGGAACATAATATTGCGGTGATTGAGGATGCTGCGCAGTCGATAACGAGCACATACAAGGGCAGAAAGGCGGGCAGTATCGGGATGGCAGGATGCTTTAGCTTTTTTCCGAGCAAGAATCTTGGTGGCATAGGTGATGGTGGGATGATAGTGACAAATGATGAAGGATTTTACCAGCGTGCGTTTATTATGCGTAATCACGGCAGCAAGCCGAAATATTATCACGAGTTTATAGGCGGTAATTTTCGGCTTGACCCGATACAGGCGGCGGCGCTTCTGGTAAAGCTTTCTTATTTGAACGAGTGGAGCGAAGCGCGTCGAAAGAATGCGGCATATTATAATAAGAAATTCAAGGGGACAGTTGTTCAGGTTCCGTATATCAGTCCTGATTGTGTTACTATTTATAATCAGTATGTTGTACGTGTTCCGAGACGGGATGAGGTGGTTGCGCATTTGAAGGGGAATAATATCGGCTGTGAGATTTATTACCCGGTACCGATGCATTTACAGAAGTGCTTTGCTTATCTCGGCTACAGGGAGGGTGATTTCGGCGAGTCTGAGAAGGCAGCAAAGGAGGTTATGGCACTGCCGGTATATCCGGAGCTGACAGATGAGATGAAGGATTGTGTAGCGCAGACAATACTTTCTTTTCTGAGCTAATCTGTACGTGCAGACTATATTGTTATTGGGTATCGGCTAGTGACGTCAGGAGTATAAAAAATGTATAAAGACAAAAGTGTTTGTGTGGTTGTTCCGGCGTATAATGAAGAGAAGCTGATAGGCAAAGTTATCGAGACTATGCCGGATTACGTCGATAAGATTGTGATAGTGGATGACAAGAGCAGCGATGGGACGGTCGAGATTGTTCGAAAATTTGCTTCAGAGTCCAAGGGGAGGATAATTCTTATTGAACATCAAAAGAACGAGGGTGTCGGTGGTTCTATAGCGAGCGGCTATAAATGGGCTCGCGACAACAGGATGGATGCTACGGCTGTTATGGCGGGCGATGCACAGATGGACCCGGAGGACCTGCCGAAGCTGCTGGAGCCTGTTGTTAACGGTGAGATTGATTACGCCAAGGGGAACCGGCTTTTTACGGGCAATGCCTGGAACGTCATACCGAAGATACGATACCTGGGCAATTCGTATCTGTCACTTCTGACCAAAATCGCCTCGGGTTACTGGCATATAGCCGATTCGCAAACCGGTTATACGGTGATAAACCTCAAGGCGCTGGAGCTAATCGATATCGATAAGATTTACAAGGGGTACGGGATGCCGAATGATATGCTCATTAAGCTCAACGTTTATAATCTGAAGGTTCGGGATATTCCGGTCAGGCCTGTTTACAATATCGGTGAGAAGTCTTTGATAAAGATTCACAGGGTGATGGTGACATTGAGCTGGCTTCTTCTGAAAAGATTTTTGTATCGGATGAAGGAAAAGTATATTATAAGGGATTTTCATCCTTTGGTTTTCTTTTATTTTCTTGGATTTCTGTTCGGCCTGGCGACGCTGGTTCTCTTTATTAGATTGTTTTACTACTGGGCGGTGAGCGGACGCATTCCACCTGTTAATGCGCTGGCGGCGATGTTCAGCTTTATGAGCGCGGCTCAGTTTACCCTTTTTGCGATGTGGTTTGATATGGAAAGTAATAAGGACTTGAAGTGAGCAGGTAAATGGAAGCGTGAAAAAATGTCCGAGAAAGGTCTTATGCAAAGAAGTGAAACGGCTCAGTTGCAGGTTGGATGCTCTACATTAACACGGCTGGACTGGATTTTGGCTCCGGTCGCATCGGTAATCGCAGGGATATGGATTTATTTTCATATATATTCAGCGATTAACTGGGACGATTTGCTTTATATGTCACTGGCCCGGTACACCAATGCTCAAGCGTGGATTCTGAACCGTTACGGGCATATATATCTTTTGAAGCTGTTTTACTTTCTTGCAGGTGATTCTATAACGGGAGCGAGGATTTACTGGTGCTTTTTATTCTCGGCGAGCTGTATTTTGATATACTTTTCAGCAAGGATGCTGGCTGGCAAGGGGAGCGTCATTGCTGCAATAATAGCGGTACTTTTAGTTTGTATGCAGCCGATGTTCGGCAGAGAAGCTGGTTCACCGCTGGCAGATTTTACCGTGATGTTCCTGGTAATTTTGGGAGTGTTCATTTATCTTGCATTTCTCGGTCGCAGAGAGAGGTATACCCGCTGGCTGTTAATGCTTCTGGGGCTGGTTTTTTTCTGGGCAGTTAAGTCCAAAGAGCTCGGTATTTGTATGGGAGTATTATTTTTCGGGCTTGGCAGAAATGAGCAGAATCTCTGGCGTATAAAGAGGTTTTTTCAGGATATCGGATGGGTGGTTTGCGGGATAGTTGCAGGCAGTCTGATTTTGATGGTGCTTGATGCGGCATTTGTGGGAGATTTTTGGTTTTCAGTTCGGCCGTCAAATATAAGCAAGCTTCTTGGCAGAAATCTTGGTGAGCCGGTTATTAATACCCAGACCCGTACTATACAGTCGTGGTTTGCTTTTTTCACGACAAGGCCGATATTTGTTCCTTTTCTGCTTTATCTTTTAGTCGGGTGGAAGTCACCTGTTAAGAATTTTACGACACGGGAAAAAATTGTATGGCTTATACCTTTGTTTCTTATGCTGTTTCTGACGTTTTCGCGAAGGGCCTGGTATGTTGTACCGCGATATATGAGTCCGGCGATACCGATTATGGCGATATTTGCGTGTCAATTTTTTCACTTTGATTTGAAGGGACAAGCTGGCATAGGGAGAGGCTTTACAATTTCAAGAAGAGGATTTGGAATCATCCTGGCGGCGGCAGCTTTTATTATTGTTATTGGATTGTACGTACCGAAGATTCATAGTTGGGCGATTTATTATAAGCTTGATGAGCCTCTGGTGGGTTTCCCGAATTTGAGATACCAGAGGTTATCGCCGGAACAGCTATTTTATGCGCTTGCGATAGTACCTGTAGCGGTGACGGGACTTTTGGTAACGGCTCTATTGAGCAAGAAGCGCGGTCTGCCGACATTGTTTTTCACGGCGCTGTTTTTATTCACATTGATGCTGCCTGGATTTGCAGACGGCAAGGGCTTGATGGATGCAGCGGTTGTGAAGAGCCGGTGGCGATATGAGGCATGCAGAGTTTTCGAGGATGAATTCAAGTTTGACAGAAACACTAAAATATTGATATCAAAAAATGTTCATCAATATACATGGATGCTCGGCCGAAACGTCGAATCGCATTGTCATATTTTTAATATCTTTTTCAATACCAGGCTAAATTATGAACAACTTATTGACGGTACGCAGGAAGATATTTTGAGAGGCGATTTTGATTATGCGATTTTGATTGCTGATGACCAGACAAGGCAGTTAATGCAGAGGGCTGAATTCCGTGAGCTAATGGCTAGATATGAATTAAAGCAGAAAGAGGCTTTACATCCCAGCGGCAGAGGCGCTGTACCGCTTATTTTGCTGAAGAAGCGCAGCGGTGTTTAATTCGTGAGAATGATTTTCCATCAGGGATATTCTGCGGATTTTATTCTTTGAGAACTGCCTTATCCTACGTATGAGATTTTTGGATTTTTTATAGGATTTGTTCAGGGTTTTAAGTTTGAGAGATTTTACGGTTAAAGCCTATTGTGAACTTTTAAGAAACTTGAAAAACAGTGGAGTATCTGTGTATACAATTGAGGCGTGGGTTAACGAAGAACCTGTAAAGGGAGTTTTAATCAGGCATGATGTCGACCGGAAACATAAAAATGCTTTAAAGATAGCTCAGATTGAAGCCGATTTTGGCATTAAAACGACTTACTATTTTAGATTTACCTCTTCTTTTGATGAGGAGACGATAAAAAAGATTTCAGATTTGGGCCATGAAACAGGGTATCATTACGAAGACCTTTCTGAAGCGAGGGGAAATTATGAAAGAGCAATAGAATTGTTCAAAAAGCATCTTGAAAAACTTAGAACAATTACAGAAGTCAAAACGATAACGATGCACGGCAGGCCGTTACTTCCGTGGGATAACAGGGATTTGTGGGAAAAATATAATTATAAAGATTTTGGAATATTGGCTGAAGCGTATCTGGATATTGATTACTCGCAGATATATTATTTTACAGATACAGGAAGAACGTGGGGGCAGACTAAAGCCAATTTGAGAGATACGGTAAAATCCTGTTTGCAGGTCGACATTGGAAGAACGGAAAATCTGATTAAGTTTTTAAGAGAGAACAAGGAATCTAAAGTTGCCTTGGTGATGCACCCGGAGCGATGGGAGGACAATATCGTTAAATGGGTAATTCAGTTGATAAAAGACCGTTCTTGTAATCTGATAAAATGTGTGCTGAGAAGATTTTAATAAGCGATGCTACGAGCTATAAGTCCGTAGTTGTTACGGGATTTATTAAACGTTTATACCCCGAGGTTAAGATTTTTACTTGTGATAGCAGGCGAGCATCGCGTTTCTTTCATACAAGATACAGCGATAAACACTTAATACTGAGTAATGCGATAAACGAGGGACAACCATACCTGGATGAAATACGAAGAGTAATCGAGCATAATAGTATCGATATATATTTGCCGATAAACAGTTATGAGATGAGAATAGTGATGCATAACAAGGATAGTTTCGGCAAAGCTTTATCATATTGTGGTAGTTTTGAGTCATTTAAACAGCTTGATAAAAAAGATGATTTGGCAAGGTTATGTTCAGGCCTTGATATAAAGATTCCAAAAATATTTGGAAGTATTTATGAAGCAGAACTTCCTATCGTAGCCAAACCAAAACAATCCGCATCGTCAAAAGGGATTGTTTATATCAAAAGTGAGAAGGAGAAAGCGGTTTGTCTGCGGAAGTATGAAAGTTTTGAGAATTTTATATTTCAGCAATATATCGAAGGTTTTGGCGCAGGTTATTCAGTTTTCTGCAATAACGGAAAAGTTGTAACAGGATACGGACATAAAAGACTTGCCGAATATCCTGTCAGCGGTGGTTCCAGTATGTATCGTGAAGGTTTTTGTGATGAAAGGATGAAGATAATTTCTGAAAAACTTATCTCGACTACTAACTGGTCGGGCTTTGCGATGTTTGAGTTTAAGGTAACTCGATCCGATGAGGTTTATCTTATAGAAGTGAATCCAAGGATATGGGGTTCAATTAATCAGGGATTGGCTAATTCTGCAAATTATTTTGAATCATTGCTTGGTAAAAAAGAGAGCAGAAAACATAGAGAGTATAAGACTTATTTCTCACCGTTCGTATATTTGTCTTTTATACAGTATTTATTAAGGGGGAATTTCAAGCCTTTGGGATATTTTCTAAAAAACATAAGACTGAATAAGGCGGATATATCTTTGTTGAATGATCCGATGGCTTGGCTTGGTTCTTTTTTAAGATTATGAAAAGAAAAATTAATGTTATAGATCTTGACAGGACTCTGATAACTGTTGATTCCTTCAGGTATTTGATACTTAGGAATATTAACATTAAACTCATAATATTGTGTTTTCTGAGAATATTTAGGATTTTGTCTGCGGATGAGTTTGCATCCAAGGCAACCAGGGCGTTGAAAGCGGTCTTAAAAGATTCAGTGAGGATGGAAAAAATTGTAAATTTTCTAAAATCTAAGGTTAATAACGAGGTATTAGAGCTCATCAGAAGCAAAACTGATGAAAAGACATTGAATATAATAATCAGCAGCAGTCCGGAGGTATATGTAAAAAAATTTGCACAAGAATTAGGTTTTGAAGGAATAGGCTCAAAATTCGAAAATGAAAAGTTTTTTCGATGCTATGGAAGTAATAAGTTACAAGCACTTGGAAATCTCTACCCAGAGGGCATTTTTGAATACAATTTGGCAATTTCGGACAGCGAAAGCGATTTGAGTTTGCTTAAGCGTTTTAAAGAGGGCATACTTCTATTAAACGAGGGGAAAATCGTTGTAAGTTGATGTTTGGTGGTGTTTCATGAGAGTTATATTTTTTGGGTGAGATTTTATGAGGATACTTATCGAGGTTACACATCCTGCGCATGTTCATTTCTTTCGCAATGCAATCGAGGAATTCGGGGAACGAGGTCATACAGTTGCGGTGACTGCGAGGCTGAAGGATATAACAATTCAATTATTAGAGAATTATAACATACCTTATACTTTGCTAAGCAGGATGGGAGCAGGCAGATTTGGTCTAATGAGAGAATTGATTATAAGGGACATTCGGTTGTGGAATTTTTGCAGACAATTCAAGCCTGATATTCTTACCGGAATAGGCACCATATTTGCCGCCCACGTTGGATTTATCAGGCGAAAGCCTGTTGTGTTATGGGATGACACGGAGTATGCGGGTATAAATAAGTTTGCCGTCCCTTTTGCAAGTGTGATATGTAGGCCGGATTGTTTTAAGAAATCTCCTGGCAAAAAGCAAAGAAGATATGCCGGTTGTCACGAGCTTGCTTATCTTCATCCCAAGCGATTTAAACCTGATATCGAGATTGTCAAGTCGTTTGGAATAAACACGGAAGAAAAATACTGCGTAGTGCGATTTGTGAGCTGGCAGGCACATCATGACGTTGGTCAGCGAGGTATAGCGGAGGAGGAGAAATTTGAGTTTATAAAAGGTTTATCGAGCTATGCAAAACCTTATATAACATCTGAGGCTGCGTTATCAAGAGAATTGGAACAATACCGGCTGCCGGTCCCTGCACATTTGATACACCATGTTATGGCCTTTTCCAGCCTTTATGTTGGCGAGGGGGCTACAATGGCTTCGGAGTCAGCGGTTTTAGGTGTACCCTCGGTTTATATCAATACTCTGAAACCAGGATACATAGATATGCTTGAAGGGTATGGCCTCGTGAAACAGACGACCGATACAAAGCAAGCTTTTGAAAAGAGTGTTTCTTGGCTTATTGACCCGAAAGCGAAAGAAAAATGCCTTACTGCTCGTGAAAAGTTGCTGGCTGAGAAGATTGATGTAACAGAATATGTGGTAGAAACTATAGAGCAATTCAGGTAAGTTATTTATTATTAAGTGATTAGTATTATCCGATTGGCACAGAAACACGTATATTTGAGTAACCATTATTAAAATTATAGGCCTTTTTTGTTTGACTTTGTTATGAGTTTGCGATAATATTGTTAGTGATATATGATACGGCGAGATGAAAAGAGGGCTGAATACATTTCTTTTTTTCTAAGCCCTCCGAGATTTGAATATATAAGGTCTGTATATTTATGCGGGATATTTTGCGTTAAAGAAAAAAAGGAGAATAGAAATGAAAGTATTGGCATTTGTTTTAATAATCAGTTCTTTTGCTGTTTGCGCGGAGGCGGGGCTTGTAGCCTGGTATAAGTTTGAAGTTGATGCAAATGACAGTGTGGGCAGCAATCACGGTACCATGATGAATGGGGCTCAAATCATCACCAATTTACAAAGAGGACAGGTTTTGAGTCTCGATGGAGAGAACGACTACGTATTTCTATCTATACCTGTGATTACAACACGAGAGTTTACGATAGCAGCATGGGCTAATCATCTTGATATGGCCGGAGGTATAGAAAGAACAAATCAGATATTTAATCAGAGAGATGACCTAACTGGTGATAATAGGTCCTGCGTTACGTTGGTGACAGAGTATCCCAAAATGGTTCCGTCTTCGGCAGCCACTACAATAAGAAGCAGCAGTGGTACCGCCCAGACATTGTCGTTTCCGAAGAAGGAATATGGGCAGTGGCATCATTATGCTTGTACACTGAGTCTGGACTATTTCATATTTTATATTGATGGTATGGAAGTTGATAGAGTGGAAAATTTACAGGAAGGCGTTTATAACATTTCTATAGATTATGTTGATATTGGCAGGCGAAGATTTAATGGCATTACTCGAAGTTTTTTTAACGGATTGATAGATGATATTCGTTTTTATGACAATGCCTTGTCTCCAGAAGAAGTCAACCAGTTATATCTTGATGGCATGCCTATTCCTGTATCGGTTGACATTAAGCCGTCAGACTGTCCGAATCCATTAAACGTTAAAAGCAGAGGCGTTCTTCCTGTTGCAATGCTGGGCTCTGAGGATTTTGATGTGAATTCCATCGACTTAACCTCAATACGCCTAGCTGGTGTTGCCCCAGTCCGAAGCAGGTTTGAAGATGTAGCTACACCTGTATCCGATTTGAATGACTGTGCTTGTAATACCGAAGGGCCTGATGGGTTTACAGACCTCGTGCTTAAATTCAGAACGCCTGAAATCGTAGCAGCTCTTGTGGATTCCTGCGGGACAATCAGCAAAGGGGATGTAATTTCTCTGACACTTACTGCTACCTTATCAAGCGACCAGCCGATAGTGGGTTCGGATTGTGTTGTTATTGTCGGTAAGGTACCAAGAGAACTAACTGCGATGCGGTCGGACGTTAACAAAGATGGCATAATTAACTATCTTGATTTTGCCTGGATTGCTGAATACTGGCTGGAGCCAGCGTTTGTTGAATAGATTATCGGCATGATTTGACAGCGGCTTTTGGCATAGCTTTTATGGCATACGACGGAAGCCCTTCGACTTTCCCGTCAAGGTGGATTTCTAGCAAATACGATTCTGCATTGGATTGGGCAGCTGATGGTATTTATTCTGATTCAAATCCTCTGACCTGGGAAGAGATTGGCTTTAATTTGCAGCTGCCAACGGATACATCTTTTTTAGTTATTAAGATTCAGGCAAATAAAGATATTTTTAATGATTATTCTTATCCGGAGTTTGACGGCCATTATGCAGATGCAGCATCTGTAGATATAGTACCTGAGCCGGGAACACTGATTTTGATTGGTACTGGTTGTTTAATATTGTTTCGCAGGAGGCACGGTTAGGTGTAATAAGAATTATTTTTGCGATTTAGTGAATTCCTCGCGGTGACGCAGCAAATCGATTCCGCCAAGAGCCGAGCCTAAAATCAAAACAATCGACACAGCTATCACCCGTATAAAGGCGGAGAGAATGACACCCTGCGCCATACCTATACCGACCTGCCGGCTTAAAAAGCCATAAGCTAATTCCTGTACTC
>CAYLMG010000059.1:0-6900 GCA_964384565.1 uncultured Pirellulales bacterium
CGGTTGAGTTGTTATTGGATTTGCTTGAAAGAGTATGCTCGTTTTTTATCAGCCGATTAATCTGGCTCAAGTTATCTTTAAAGAATTTGATTTGCTCAGAGCTCAGATTTCATCGAAAGGACCTTCTGTATAGGATGATGGTTCGTATTCCAGTACGATTTCCGGAATAAAACCTGCTGGTATTTCGCTCGTACCTGACTTGTTAAAGAAAAGGTCGGCATTACCTGATAAGTCCATTTCTTCGTCCGAATAATTGAGTATCGAACCGTTAATTGTTCCTCCCGCGTTGCCGAAGAAGCTAATACCGTTGGCTGCGATAGCGCCGTTGACGGTGTCGAAATTGCCGCCGAAAGAGGCAGAAAAACCGGGTGCCATCAGGAATGTTCCCGTCTCATTTTCTATGCCGGCGAACTGCGGTTCATCGGGCAAATCAGTAACAGGCTGGCTACTGACGTTACCTGTAATATTAATCTGATTTGTTCCAGAATCATCCTCGTGGTTGCCGTCACCTATTATTATGCCTGTGATGTCGACGTTTCCGCCAAAGGTAACGATATTCGGAGTTTCTATGAAGATGATGCCTTTAAGGGTAACGTCTCCTGTAAAATTAAGATTTGTGCCGGCAAGGATTCTTACATTTTCATAGTTTGCGTCAGCAGCCGTATCACAGCTTGAATCAATTACGTTTGTAACATATTGTTCGAAATAGCCAGGATTGGGAACGGGGAATTCTGTTGGCGGTACGCCTATATCTACATGATTTTCGATAGCAGCATCTCCTGTTTCTCCGCCGATGCCGGCCTGGCCTCCCTGAAGATATACGTTGGCGAGTGGATTGACTATTTTGACGTCGCCGGCAATCTGTGAGTTGCCTATGATTGATAACGCGAGATTATCATTTTGACTTTCAATATATACATTTGCCTCGACCGAAACGTTGATACCTTCGAGTTCTATATTTCCTGATAAAGACAGTGGTCCTTTTGATGCTACCCCGAAATCAAAAACTGTACTTGCATTCTGACCGAAAGCATAGTTGGCCCGTATTGTTCTTGTGATATCACCATAGCTGCCCGTTACTTCGACGGCAAGAGTATCTGGGTTATCTGCTGATGGCTGTGGCGTAACAACAGCTGAAAAGTATTTATCAGCCGTCCCCAGATTCATCGACTGAATCGTTATATTAGTGCTGTCGTATGGGATATTAATGTTTGATATCGAGTCGGCATATCCGGCAAAAGAACTTGCGAGCAACGAAAACTTATTGATTGTCTCGGTATCCCCCGGTATTGATACATTGCTCATCCATAAGCGGATTACTTCAAGTCCCGATTCGGCACAGCCCCTTGCCTTGTTGGCATTTCGCTGGTTGTCTGCTATCTTAACATTCGTTGTACACATTCCGGACAGGCCGATCGCCAGAGTGGCAAAAATAGCTACGAAAATCATAGCTATAATAAGCGCAAAAGCTTTGCGCTTATGATTAAGGCTCCTATTTATAGAAGAATTCATTGCTGCCCCCATTTTGAAAGTTGTTTTTTAGCCTAAAGGCTCTTAATCACCTTTTAAAGTATAAAAATATTCTGAAAAAAGGCAAAATCGTCGAAACAAAATTGTTTTCATATATTGATGTGACCGATAATAATCGTTGCTGTTGAATTGTATGACTGCTATAGTACGTTTTCCTTTTCTGCAAAATATGAGCTGCGGGTAAATGGTGAGCTCATTACCCACCTGAAGCCTAAGTCAATACATCTGTGTCTCCAGAAGTCGAATTTTTCCGGTTGAACATACTCTGCAACATCAAGTGAATTTCTGGACGGTTTAAGATATTGACCTATTGTTATTCTGTCACAGCCGACAGAACGCAGGTCTCGCAGGACCTGCTCAACTTCTTGGTCACTTTCCCCCAGACCCAGCATCAGCGATGATTTGGTTACGATATTTTGATAAGATTCTTTGGCCATCTTAAGCAGTTGCAGCGAACGTTGATAGTCTGCTCCGCTTCTTGCTATCCTGTAGAGTGATGCTACCGTCTCAACATTATGAGCAAATACAAATGGCAAAGCGTCAGCAAGTATTTCTATCGCTTCCTCCTGACAGCCTGCAAAATCCGGTGTCAGTATCTCAAATTTCATTTCAGGTATTTCTTCTCTTACTTTATTTATGCAGTCTCTGAAATGTCCTGCGCCTCCATCCTGTAAATCATCCCGGTTGACGCTGGTTATCACAAAGTATTTTAGTTTCATTCGTTTAGCCATTTCTGCCAGTTTTGCCGGTTCCTGAGTGTCCGGCGGCGAAGGTTTTCCTTTAGCTACCGAGCAGAACTTACAGCTTCTTGTGCATACATTGCCCAATATTAATACGGTTGCCGTACCCCTGCCCCAGCATTCACCCCGATTGGGGCAGTTAGCGTTAGTACATATAGTCTCAAGGCCGAGTTCGTTTAATACTTCGTCGGTATGATAAAAAGTTCTGCCCGAAGGCATCGGCCTTTTAAGCCATCGAGGCAACTTGCGAACGGTTTTCATAGGTTTCATTTTTTACAGTAAAATGTTTATTGAGCAGTTCAATCAGCCTTTTTTTAACGTCATTCATCGATTGTTTTATACCTGTTTGTTTCAATACCGATGTCATCTTTACCCCTTCGATACCACAGGGTACGAATAAATCAAAAATGCTTAAATCATTATTTATATTTATCGCCATCCCGTGATAAGTTACAAAGCGTGATACACGCACTCCGATTGAGGCAATCTTTTTCTCGCCTACCCAAAGACCGGGAAAACCACTTCTCCTTTCGCACCGAACTTTCATTATACTTAAAAGCTCTATCCCTGTTGCCTCCAGTTTCCTGATATATTCACTTATTCCTAAACCAAGTTGCTGCAGCTTTAGGATGGGGTAGAAAACAAGCTGGCCGGGATTATGCGCCATCACACCACCGCCTCTGCGTATTTCGATAACATCAATCTCTCTTTTTTTTAAATCTTTTCTTGAGATGAAAAGTTTATTGGCTTTTTTTTGTACCCCGAGTGTAATTACCGGCTGATGCTCCACAATCAAAACGGTATTTGGTATTTCATCCCTATACCGATTTTCCCATAGTTGCTTCTGCAGCTTTAGTATCCTGCGATACTCTGCGACTCCACAATCGCAGATTCGCAAATCGAATTTCTCCTGGGGCTTTGTACTCGTAGAAATTTTTTTATTTTGTGCTGAAAGCATTTTCTATTGCCTCACCTACAACCTCCGATACCGTCGGATGCGGAAAACAAATATCCGAAATTTTTTCCTGTGTTCCTATCAGAGCTCTCGCCAGCACTGCTAATTCAGCCACTCTCGCACCGGCCATTGTTATTCCCAGAATCTTATCAGTTTTTTTGTCCCTGATTGCCCGAACCTCACCGGCTAATTCGTTATGAGCAACGCTTCTGCCGTCCGCCCTGAAAAAAGCTCTTCCCACCGCAATATCCAGACCTTCAGCCTTACATTCTTCTTCGGTTTTGCCTACCGCTGCCACTTCCGGGAAGGTAAAAATCACCCTCGGTATGAGCGCATAATCATACATTTGTCTCGCGCCGCCGGTAACATTTATCGCAGCAACTTCCGCCTCGCTTGTTGCGCCGTGAGCAAGGTAGGTCGTCCCGATAACGTCACCGAGGGCATAGACGCCCGGCACATTCGTTTCGAATTTGCTGTTAACCTTGATTACCTCCCCTTCCATCTCCAGCCCCAGCGTTTCAACTGTCTGTTTATCACAGCTTGCCTTTCTCCCAACGGCTACAAGAACCTTCCGGGCCTCTACCGCTGAGCCGTTTTCGAGTCTGACTTTTGCCGCTGTGTTTGTCTTTTCTACACCTGTAACCTTCTGGCCGGTAAGTACATCGATATTCAATTTCTTAAACTCTCTGGCCAAAAGTCTGCCGACCCACGCATCCTCTCTCGGCAGAAGCCTGTCCAGTGCTTCTATAATTGTTACCTTACTGCCTGCCGCTGCATAGGCACAGCCTATCTCACAGCCGATAAATCCGCCGCCTATAATAGCCATCGCCTTCGGCACCTCGTCTAAAAACAGTGCTTCCTTGCTGCTTATAATGGTTTCACCATCGAAGGCAAAAGCCGGTATCTGGATGGTCTTAGAGCCTGTTGCTATGATAAGTTTGTCTGTTTCAAGCTCAAGCTTTTCTTTCTCATGCAGAACAATAACTTTGTTTGGACTTTCGGCAAAAGCTGTTCCCTCAATGATGGCAACTTTATTGTTTTTCAGAGTCTGTGTCATACCTTTGCGGAGATTTTCAACAATTTGTTTTGTTCTCTGCTGTATCTTTGGCCAGTCTAGTTCAACGGAAGGTATTGTAATACCGAGCTCGCCAGCTTCTTTAGCCGAAAGCAGCAGATGGGCACTTGCAAGAAGAACTTTCGACGGGATACAGCCCCAATTTAAGCATATCCCCCCGACATACTCTTTTTCAATCAGAGCGACTTTTGCCCCTTTTTGTGCGCACCTTCTCGCAGCCCTTGCTCCCCCAGGCCCGCTGCCTATCACGACTACATCGTATCTTTCCGCCATAATTTTCCTCTCATTTTTTCATTCTCATAAATTAAGAGTATAGCAAAAGTGGGTTTAAATAAAAATCTTTTATCTGGTAAAGATTATTCCGGGTATGATTGTATAAATTCTGATGGTTTGCGGTTACTTCTCAATGCTTGAGTGAGCGGCTTCGAACATTCTTACTGAACCGCTGTCGAGCTGGACTATCAGACCTTTCTCGGGGTCTATTCCAATACAATTGCCGGTAAAACTTTTGCCTTTGTAGATAACCGTGACTCTTTTATGCAGCAGAATACTTAACTTTTGCCATTGCTCTATAACTTTGTCGCTGTTTCTTTTCGCGATATCCATCCAGTGCTCTATCGAACTCAATAGTCTTTTGGCGAGCGTGTTGCGGTCAACGAAGTTGCCTCTTTCGATATCGATACTTGTCGCGGTTTTACGCAGTTCTTTGGGCAAGTCCTCTCGCTTCTGATGACAATTTATTCCTATTCCCAGGATATACGCTGTATGATTTTTATACTTTTTTGTCTCCAGCAGGATACCAGCTGTTTTTTTATCGTTCAAAATTATATCGTTCGGCCATTTAATTTTTGCATTTTTGCCGATAGCTTCTGCAGCCGCCACCGCACAGCTAAGGCAGAGAATTTCCGGATTGATTTGCTCTGTGCTCAAAACGATTGAGCAGAGTATGCTGTCACCTTTTTTGCTTATCCATTTGGTGCCTCCTCTGCCTCTGCCTGCGGTTTGTTCTTCGGCAAGGATAACTGTTCCGTGATTGTCGGGGCTTCTTGCGTATTCTGCCGCTATATCGTTTGTGCTTGATGTCGATTTATATACAATAATTGAGCTGCCTATCCAGCGGGTTTTCAGATTTATCTTTATTTTATCACAGTCAAGGCCGTCGCTTTTAAGCATTGTTCCTACCTGTCAAGTCCGATATCGGCCGCCCTGGCTGAGTGGGTTATTGTGCCTACCGCGATCCTGTCAACACCGCATTGTGCTATTGCTGAAACAGTGTTCAGGTTTATGTTTCCGGATGCTTCAAGCAGAGGCTTCTTGCCTTTGCCGCACATCTCGTTGTGCATATCAACCGCATGTTTGAGCTGCCACTGACCCATGTTGTCGAGCAGTACGATGTCGATTCCGGGTATTTTCAGTACGTAATTTAGCTGGTCGTCGACGTGGTCGACCTCTACTGCGATAAATTTCATCCCTTTCACATTCCTGGCTTCTTCGATTATCTTTACAAGCCTGGGATAAAAATTTCTGCCCATCTCTGCAAGGTGATTGTCTTTTATTATCACGGCATCATACAGGCCCAGGCGGTGGTTATAGCCGCCGCCGCATCTAACAGCGTATTTCTCAAGTATTCGCCAGCCGGGTGTGGTCTTGCGAGTATCGTAAATTTTTGCTTTAGTCCCCTCGACAGCACGCACATACTGCCGCGTCGTTGTTGCTATCCCACTCAGTCGCTGAACAAAATTCAGCATTACTCTCTCAGCGCTTAGCATAGAAGACAACGGCCCTTCGATAGTTGCAATTTTCCTGCCGACGTATGCGTGTTCGCCGTCATTGACGAGAACTTTTAATTTCAGTCTCTTGTCAAAATGCCTCAGAACTTCCCTTGCAACGTCCATCCCGCATACGACTATTTCCTCACGGGAGATAATATTAGCCTTAGCAATACTGGCTTCATCTTTATAGATGAGTTTGCTTGTCGTGTCACCCTCACCAAGGTCCTCGGCTATCGCCAGTTCTATAAGCGGTAATACCTGTTTAATATTAAGTTCTTTCATTGTGTTCTCTGTTTCTTAGTTCTTCTTTTTTTGCATAAGATTTTCTTTTCGTTTTTTCCGGGCCAGCCTTTTTTTCTCTTTGGAGTCTATCAGTATGAATTCCGGCAGCTCTTTCAATTGTTTCAATTGGTCCCGCAGAGCCGCTGCCTTCTCGAAATCAAGCGTTTTTGCCGCCTCGAGCATTTCTGCTTCAATCCGGCTGGCCAGCTCGACCTTTTCGTATTCGTCCTCGTTGAATCTAACTGCCTCTCTCGCTGTTTGCCTTGCTTTTATCTGTTCTGCAAGGCCTCTTCGAATCTCTTTTTTTATGCTTTGAGGCTTAATATTATGCTCTTTGTTGTACCTTAGTTGAATTTTACGCCGTCTTTGCGTTTCGTCAATAGCTTTTTGCATCGATTTGGTAATTGTATCCGCGTATAAAAACACCGTTGCATCGATATTGCGGGCCGTTCTGCCTATCGTTTGTATAAGCGAGGTCTCGCTTCGCAGAAAGCCTTCCTTGTCGGCATCCATTATCGCGACTGCTGAAACCTCCGGCAGGTCCAG
>CAYLMG010000059.1:7000-11545 GCA_964384565.1 uncultured Pirellulales bacterium
CCCGGCGTTGCCGAGGCGAAAACCACTCGATACCAGCTCTCCTGGAATTCCTCGAAGCGCAAAGGCCGGTTGTCAAGAGCGCTCGGCAGCCTGAAGCCGTGTTCAATCAGAACCTCTTTTCTGCTCCTGTCGCCCGCCCACATCGCACGAAGCTGCGGTATGGTGACGTGTGACTCATCAATGAATAGAAGAAAATCATTGGGGAAATAATCTATCAGCGTATATGGTCTCGCACCGGCAGGCAGGCCTGAAAGGTGGCGAGAGTAGTTTTCAATCCCGCTGCAATAGCCGACCTCCTGCAGCATTTCGATATCGTACATCGTTCTCGCCTGCAGCCTTTGGGCTTCGAGTAGCTTTCCCTGCTGTTTAAATTCATTAAGTCTTTGTTCAAGCTCGGCTTTTATATTCGCAATGGATGATGAGATTCTATCGTAAGGCATAATGTAGTGCTCTGCCGGGTAAATAAAGACCTGGTTTTCCTCTGCCAGGACTTCTCCGGAAACGGGGTTGATATAGCTAATCTTTTCTATTTCGTCGCCGAAAAACTCAAACCTTACTGCGAAGGTTTCGTATGACGGATACAGCTCGACTACATCTCCGCGAACCCTGAATCGGCCTCGCTGAAAATCAAAGTCGTTTCTCGTATACTGTAAATCCGCGAACCTCCCTAAGAGCTTATTTCTCTCTATTTTGTCACCGGCCCGTACCGCTACAACTGACGCCTTGTAATCTTCCGGCGAGCCGAGACCAAATATACAGGATACCGACGCCACGATTATTACATCGTCCCTTGTCGACAGGCTCGTCGTTGCGGAAAGCCGAAGCCTGTCGAGGTCTGCATTTTTTGATGCGTCTTTTTCGATATAAATGTCACGCTGTGGTATATATGCTTCCGGCTGATAGTAATCATAATAGCTCACGAAATATTCGACTGCATTTTCCGGGAATAATTCCTTGAACTCCTCGTAAAGCTGTGCCGCCAGTGTCTTGTTATGAGAGATAACGAGGGCAGGGCGATTGATTTGAGCTATTATATTAGCCATAGTAAAGGTCTTGCCTGAGCCCGTTACGCCCATTAACGTCTGGAACTTATTGCCTCTTTTCAAGTCCTTAACCAGTCTCAAAATAGCATCGGGCTGGTCACCGGCTGGTTTGAGATTACTTTTTAGCTTGAAATTCGTCATACTCTTGACAACAAATAAAATTCTTCTACCGAAACAGATTATTATATGCTCGAGATCAGCAAAATTCAAGAATTGTTGTGCAATCTTGACTTTAGGCATACAAGTTGGGACAATAATAAAAGAAAGGTTTTTTTGTATGAAGATTATAGTGGCCTTTATATTTTTTTTGTTGAGTGTTTGTTTCGCCCTGGCGAATGAGCCGAATGAATGTTTCACATTTAGAGGTGCAGCCGATGCTTCCGCTGCCGTAGCACTTGATAAAGATACCTTCATTGTTGCTGATGACGAAAACAATGTATTGCGTGTATATAAATTCACAACACCGGGACCGGTTTTTGCATTTGATTTAACCGGCTTTCTTGCCACAACTGCCAAGAATCCGGAAGCAGATATTGAAGGAGCAACAAAGGTTGGTAATCGTATTTACTGGATTACTTCGCACGGCAGAAACAAAGATGGTAAAATCCGGCTGAACAGGTATCGGCTTTTTGCTGCTGATTTTAAAATAGAAAATGACAAAATCAGCATCGTCCCCGCAGGAAAGCCCTGCCAAACTCTTGTGCACAATTTGCTAAAGCAGGAAAGCATCGTTAAGGATGATTTGGCCCGTGCAGCAGGATTTTCTACGGCCAGGCTTAAGATAAAAGAGCTTAAAAATCTTGCACCTAAAAAGCAGGGTCTGAATATTGAAGGGCTTTGTGCCTCTGCCGACGGTAAAATTCTCTACATCGGTTTTCGAAATCCGCTGCACAAAACCGATTCCGGCTCAAAGCAAGCTATTGTAATCCCATTAAAGAATGCTGATTCTGTAATAGAGAAAAACCAGGAGCCGGTTTTTGGTAGACCGATGTTGTGGAATCTGGAAGACAGGGGAATACGCAGTATGGAATATTCAGTTTTTCATAAAACTTTTTTCATTATTGCCGGCCCTGCTGGTGAAAAAAAAGATTTTGCTCTCTATAAATGGTCGGGTGACCAAAAGCAACAGCCTGAGCTTATCAGGAAAATCACGGATTTGCCGCAGGATTTTACTCCCGAAGCCCTGTTTTTTCCTGATAACTCTGATAAGCTGTTTCTACTCAGCGATGATGGAAATTTGATAGTGAATGTTTCAAGTCCTGTTGAATGTTTGGAGGGCGAGCTGCTTGAGGGCTTAAAATGTCAAAACAAGCACCTCACAGACCCGAATAAAAAAACATTTAGAGGCTTTTGGTTGGAGCCGTAATTAAATGATTTTTTTAGGTGAAGCAAAATGAAAAAATTTATTCTTATTTTAATCAGCTTGCTTATGTTATATGGTTGTGCTCAGCCGGATAAGCAGGAGCCGCAAAAGAAAACCCAGGCGCGAGCAGACGTTGGTCTTCCAGTCAAGGTGGGCCTGCAGAGCGAGCAGGGCCTGCCTGTGCAGCTAGTGCTTGACGAAGAAAAACCTCTCCCTGTCGAGCTGCAGTTGACGGATACCCAGAAACTTCCGGTAGATATAGCTGCAAAAAATAGTTTGCCTGTTGAAGTCCGGTGGCAGAGTAACGACAGCCAGCCGGTAAAAGTCAATATTGCCAGCGACGAGGAATTGTCTGTAAGACTTAATATGGAAGATGAAAAATCGCTTTCTGTTAAATTTGAAATGCCAAAGGTACCTCAAAAGCTGGTAAATGCGGTGGTTTTAATAGTTATATGTTTGTTAGTAACGGCTCTTGCGTCGCTTTTGGCTGCAATTTTTGCCTGCCGTGCCGCTTGTTATAACAAACGGACAGTCCAAAAATAGTGTTCAGTTCTTTAAGAAGGAATTAACAATATAAACAAAATGAAAAGCTTCCAGTCGGAAAGTTTATTCGAATCACAAGAGATTAACACAGAACCCTGCAGTCATATAGTTCGTGTCGCTTTCGAAGCCGGCGTCGATTCCGAATTTGATTATCTTGTTCCCGATAGGCTCTGGCCGATAAAGACCGGCCAGAGAGTTGAAGTGCCTTTCGGCAGAGGCAATAAGCTCCAGGCCGCTTTCTGCGTCGCCGCCGATATTCCGTCTGAAGACTCTTTTGCGGCACGGGGAAAAGAACGTCGCTTAAAAATAGTAACCAGGGTTGTTGATGCTCAGCCTTTGCTTGATAAGTCTCTCTTAAAGCTCGCTGATTGGATAAGCAGTTACTATGTCTGTCCACTGGGCCAGGTCCTTTTTGCTATGGTACCTGCTCCGGTTAAAAAAGGTATAGGAATTAAAAAGAAAAAACTTGTCTATCTCGCCTCGCCTTTAAAGCAAAATACCGACAGCCTCAAATCCAAAAAGCAAAAGCAGATTGTCTCTATCCTTTCTGATATGCAATGCTTCAGTTCTGACTCAGCAGTGGAGCTTGACAGCCTCGTTTCGAAAGCAGGTTGTACGGTTTTACCTGTAAAAACACTCGCACAGAAGGGCATAGTTAAATTGGTTCTCAAAGAGGTTTTGCCCGAGCTGCCTGTTATATCGGAAAAAATGGTTTTGAAAACCGGCGAAGTGACGCTTAACGCGGACCAGCTAAAGGCACTGGAGCATATAAACCAGCAGCTCGATTCCGGCAGGTTCGGCGTTACGCTCCTATTTGGCGTGACCGACAGCGGAAAGACCGAGGTTTATATAAATGCGATACAGTCAGTTTTACAGAAAGGCAAAACCGCAATTGTGCTCCTGCCGGAGATCGCCTTGACCGCCCAGACTGTCCAGCGTTTTTCAGGCAGGTTCGAAAAAATTGCTGTAATGCATTCAGCTCTTACCGCGTCGCAGAGAAACGCTCAATGGCATAAAATAAAAGCAGGACAGGCTGATGTTGTTATAGGTGCACGCTCTGCGATTTTTGCGCCGCTGCAAAATCTCGGCCTTGTTATAGTTGATGAAGAGCATGAGCCGAGCTACAAGCAGGATACTGTCCCTCGTTATAACGGCCGCGATGTCGCCATAAAGCGGGCTCAGTTCGAAAACGCTCACTGCATACTCGGCTCTGCCACCCCCTCGCTCGAATCTCTTTATAATTGCAAAAAGAAAAAATATTTTACACTGCTCAATCTGCCTAAAAGAGTTATGAACTTTCCATTTCCAAAGATTGAGCTTATTGATATGCGCAATCAGATCTCATTGTCTGCAGAGCTTATCAGCCCGCCTTTGGCCGACCGTTTAAAGCAGATTCTTGAAAAAAGAGAACAGGCAATTTTGCTTCTGAATCGAAGGGGTTACAGTAACCTGATTATGTGCTCGGCCTGCAAATACACACTGCACTGCAGAAATTGCGATGTCACTTTAACTTTTCACAAAAAAGCTGAAAGAACCCATTTTCGTATGCAAACCATTACCGGCAGACATCTGGAATACGGTAGCGCCGTCTGTCAC
>CAYLMG010000060.1:0-7524 GCA_964384565.1 uncultured Pirellulales bacterium
AACAGCTGCGCAGTTTATAAGTTGCCGCTCATCTATCCGGAGCCGGCTCTTCGATGTCGGGCCGGCGAGATACGAGCGACCGGCCCTTGGGCCGAGGAACCGGCGATAAGCTATCCTGAGGCCTGAAAAGCGTAAAAAAAAAGACCAAAGCATAAACAAAGACTTTATAAGCGTTAAAAATTGGCGTAAAATTAACGAAAATAAGGATAAATGGTATTTTTTTGAACAAAATATTTAATTTTGACGAATGATAGAAAGATTAGGAAGGGAATATTAACTTTAACGAGGGGTATCATCATGAAGAAGTTGGTAAAAGGATTTATTAAAGATGAAAAAGGCCTGGAGACAATTGAGTGGACGCTGATGGCTGCGATTATCGTGCTTGGTTTTGTGGTGATATATGACCCGGTCAGGGAAGCGATATTAGCAGTATATAGTGCTATTGCCGAAAGGGTTAATACAGCTGCCGGCGGCTAGTACTTTTTTAACGGAACAGGTCGGCGCAGAGAAAATGAACAGCCTCTAATAATGAATTCTACAATAACTTTGTAATTGTCAACACAATCACGAAGTAAGACAAAATTTTAATTCCTAAATCCGAAACTAAAATCTAAAATCCAAATCTATAAACAGAATCCAAAATCTAAGTACCAAAATCAAAAATCATAATTTCAAAATCTCAATTCTGAATTCTAATTTCCATATTTGAAAGGAGTTACGAAAATGTTGAATGGAGTTTCGAGAAAAGTTGCGGGCGTTGATTTTCGGCGGATAGTTTTGAACAGGGGACGCTTTGCGATGGTCGATGCCGACGATTACGAAAGGCTCGCCCGGTACAAATGGTACTGCATCGGTTCCTGCGGGTATCTGTATGCGATTCGAAGCGAAAAAAATAAAATGATAAAGATGCACCGTGACATACTGGCCCCGCCTGCAGGATTATACGTGGACCATAAAAACCATAACACTTTAGATAATCGCAAAAGCAATCTCAGAGTTTGCACGCCCGCGCAGAATTGTTTCAACCGAATCCCTTCGGAAAAAGGTACGAGCAGGTACAAAGGCGTTTACTGGAGCAGTGACAAAAAGAGATGGGCTGCGGTAATAGGTTTCAATAATAGGTTAATTCACATCGGCTGTTTCGATTATGAGCTTGACGCTGCGATTGCCTATGACGACCGGGCAGCGGAATTGTTTGGCGAGTTCGCAGCCTTAAACTGCCAGTACCGCCCGGAGCTTGCCCAATGGCTAAGTGAAACCAGACTTTTCAGCACCCAGCAGAGCACCGATTTTTGTTTAACCCAAGGCATTGATAATGTATAATAAAAACAAGCGGAAAATATCGTAAAATTTATTAGTTGATGTCCGCGTTTTTTGCGTAAAAATGCGGGTTTTGGAAAAATGTTTAGATATAACTAAATATTTCTTTGTTTTTGAAAAAGTTTAGATATAATTAAACCAGATGGCGAACATACCCGACAATGTAGAAGTAGAAGGAAGATGGGGAACGATTAAATATGCGATACGACGAAATGGAAAAATGCCAGCTAAAGAATTTATTGAGTCTTTAGATAAGGCTGACGGTCGTAAAATTAACGTGTTATTCAAACGGATGGCAGAAACAGGCAGGATATTCAACAAAGAAAAATTTAGCAAATTAGAAGGTTATATTTTCGAATTCAAAAGCTATCAAGTTAGAGCGTTGTGTTTTCAAAAAAGCAACAACTGGATTTTAACACACGGATTTATAAAAAAGAAGGGAAGGACCCCAAGAAAAGAAATTAAAAAAGCAGAAGATATTATGGATGAGCATCTTGAAGTTGAAAAAGAAAGGGGAGAATAAAATGTATAACGCTTTTTTGAAAGATATAAAGTACGAAAGTGAAGATATGAAATTCTATCTTCAGGAAGAACTTATCCTCGAAGTAACTGAGTGCATTGCGGAGATGATGCAGAAGAAAAATGTCTCCAAATCCAATCTTGCTAAAAAGCTGGGCAGGACAAAAGGGTATATTACACAACTTCTTAACGGCAATGCAAATATGACACTGCGGACGATATCGGATGTTATGTGGGCATTGGATTCGACAATGAAGGTTAACGCCGAGCCGGCAAATATAGATTATGGAAAACATGATGAACATGAAGCTCAATACGACATACCTGAATCCAAACAGTATTATTCTGAACCGAGAATCAGACGGTTTCCAGAAAGTGTAGAACCTTCAAAAAAAGTAAAAGTAGCAGAGCCATTAAGATGTGCGGGATAAAAAATGAAAAAGAAGAATAAAAAAACCAAAGCCAAAAATGTTATCGATTACAAATTAGCTGCTGATGTTTCCAAAAGAGTAAGTATCGAAAATGTACGTTTGCTGCGTTGTAATTGTTATCAGAAACCGGAGGTTGGCCGCGGCAAACAATCGATAAGCATTGATTATAATGTAAAAGTCGAAGTTAACAGGAAAAGCCATTTTATTATTGTTTTCCCCGAATTCAAACTTCAGGGTTTCCCTGTCGAGAGTAAAAGCGAAGAGCCTTCTTTGCTAATAGAAGCGAGTTTTATGCTGGTTTACAAAGCTGACAACCTTAAGGACCTCAGCAAAAACAACTTTAACGCTTTTGGAAACACTAATGGAATTTATAATGCCTGGCCTTACTGGCGTGAGTTCGTTCAAAATACGATTGCAAGAATGTCTCTGCCTCCATTAACAATTCCCGTTTTTCGACTTTTTCCTGCGAAAGTAAAAAAAGAAGTCAATAAATAAATTCACTTCAACATTTCGAAATCAGAGTTTTTGCTTGATTTATGCAGCTTTTTTTAGTACAATTACTTAGGTTTTCTGGTTCAAAATCCAATTCCTCCCGATAGAGAAAGAATCTGTCTCGGCAGGTGAGAATCGGCCTTAAAAAAAGCATGTTGCAGCAGTTGAAATGTAAAGAACCGCACCAAAGAAGCTTTTGAGCAGTAATACTTAATAAACGAAAGGACCAGACGATGCGGCATTATCCATTGCTGAAAGGGGCTCTGGCAGCAGCGTTTCTCTTGCTATTGCCGTTGACAACCAATGCTGATATCCTGGATATAAACGACGAAATCCATACCTACCCCACCCTGACCGATACGACCGTGAACATGACCGGCCAATCGGAATTGCATATCACATCCGCAACCGACCCGATACCCGGCTGTCAGATAAATCTCAATTCGTCGGACTCCTGGTTCTTCATGGAACAGGTGCTGCCGTCCGACCTGGTCTCGACATATCTGAGCCAGGTTCAGGTCAACGGCTCACCCGCCGAGTTGAACACTAATGTCCGCGTCGACCAGTATGTCAACGGCGCCGTCGTCATTCCGCACTCGCCGAGTTACCAGCCTCTGCAAATCTACAGTGACTTTTCTTTCGGCGGCTCATCAATGTCACTCGGCCTGTACACTTACTACAAAGGCTCGGCTTCGCTTGGCGCTTTGAATGATAACGTATGCAGCTTCAAGCTCAAGCGAGGCTATATGGCGACTTTTGCTCAGAATGAGGGCGGTGGCGGCCGAAGCAGAGTTTACGTCGCAGCCGATGACGATATCGAAATCGAAGTCATACCGGAGGAATTGTCATATTCGATTTCTTTCATTCGCGTTTTTCCCTGGCGATGGACGAACAAGAAAGGCTGGGCCGGCGGCGGTTCCTGGGTGCACGAAATGCTGAATTGTGCCTGGTTTTACGACTGGGACAATGTCGTCACCTCGACGCTGAACACAGAATACGTCCCGATGCGGCACAATATGTTCTGGAACGCATATTCCAATATCAACAATAAGCAAAAGTCCACCGCTGCGCTTGGCTTCAATGAACCCGATAGACCGGACCAGGCGGATATGACCGTCGAAGAAGCAATCGGACAGTGGCCGAACCTGCTTGCCTCCGGTTTGCGAATCGGTTCACCTGCCACCAGCGATGGCGGATTGAGTTGGCTGTATGATTTCATCGACCAGGCGGATGCATTGAATTATCGAGTCGATTTCGTCGCGGTACATTTCTACCAGGGCTGCTACAGCGGCTCGCAATTATTCAACTGGTTGAGAGACGTCCACCAGCGGGTGGGCGGCCGACCGCTCTGGGTGACGGAATGGAACAACGGATGCAACTGGACAGGTTGCGAACCGTCCAGCCCCGAAGAGCAGGCGCAAATAATTGGTGACTTTATCGAAGTGATGGACGGTGCGGATTTTGTGGAGCGTTACTCTGTTTATAACGCCTGCGGCGAGAGCCGCGAATTGATTACGGGCGGCGTTCTGACTCTAGCCGGCGAGGTCTATCGCGACAACCAGGCACCGATGGCTTACGTTCAGCCGCCAGCCGATGGCTCCGGCGGTTGCGCATATTATCAACTCAACGACGATACGCAGGACAGCACGAGCTACGGCAATCACGGTATTGCATACGGCGGGCCGACTTATGTCTCTGGTCATATAGGCCAGGCGATTAATCTGGATGGCTCGAACGATTACGTATCACTTCCTGCCAACCTCGCTGACGGCACCGACTTCACCTTTGCAGCATGGGTCTATTGGGACGGCGGCGGGCAATGGCAGCGAATATTCGATTTCGGTAAAGGCACAATGTATTATATGTTTCTTACCCCTCGTTCGGGCGGCAACACGCTACGTTTCGCAATCTCGATAGACAGCTACAACGATGAACAGAGGCTGGAGACAACCCAAATGACCGCAGGTGCGTGGACGCACGTCGCTGTCACCATCAGCGGCAACACCGGAAAACTCTTCGTCAACGGCTCGCCCGTTGACGAGAACACCTCAATGACGCTTGACCCGTCGGTTCTCAAGACAGCCTATAATTATCTCGGCAGGAGTCAGTTTGTTAGTGACCCGTACTTCAACGGCCGACTCGACGAGGTTCGCATCGCCGATTATGCCTTGACCGACACGGAAATCGCAGCATTGGCCGCCGATTCACCCGACAATCACCTGCCGGCGTTCACCAGCGACCCAATCGCCAAGCCTGCCTGTCTGCCGGGAGACTCTTTCGTCGGTACGCTGATTTATAACGCTTCCGACATCGACCTAGGCGAAACATTGACCTTCAGCAAGACTGCAGGGGCCGACTGGCTGGATGTGGATACCGACGGCAAGCTTACAGGTACGCCCGGTTTCGGCGACCTCGGAGAGAACAGCTTCACCGTCCGTGTTACCGATAACAGCGCTGCCTACGACGAGGCCACGCTCAATATCACGGTCCTCGGTATCGGCATTAAATCGCATTATAAGTTTGATGGTAATGCCAATGACAGTATCGGCTCGAATCATGGCACTGTAACCGGTACCGTCAGTTACCCGACGGGAAAAATAGGTCAGGCTATCGACCTTGATGGCTCGAGTGATTATGTGACACTGCCTGCCGGCTTGGTTAATACCGACGATATTACTATCGCTGCCTGGGTCAACTGGGACGGCGGAGATATATGGCAGCGAATCTTCGATTTCGGAAACGGCACAACTCAGTATATGTTCCTTACACCGAGCTCATACAGCAACACGCTGCGCTTCGCAATTACAACCTCCGGCAACGGCGGCGAGCAAAGGATTGAGACCTCGCAGTTAGCCACCGGCCTATGGGTGCATGTGGCAGTCACACTTGAAGGCGATGTCGCAAGACTCTACGTTGGCGGCGATCTCAAAGTTACCAACCCCAGTATGACACTCAATCCCTCCGATTTCAATCCGGCAATAAACTTAATCGGGGACAGCCAGTGGAGCCCAGACCCGCTGTTCAATGGACGAGTCGACGATTTCCGTATCTATAATTTTGCACTCTCAGGTCCCGATATCGCAACCCTGGCCGAGGGCTATGAGAACAACCCCCCGTCTTTTATAAACGACCCATTCAGCAACATCGATGCGATTGAGGATGCCGTTTACTCAGGCCTGTCAATCGCAGCCAGTGCCTTTGACCTGGATGGCGGAACACTCTACTACAGCAAAACCGCGGGACCTGACTGGCTGAATGTGGCAAGCGACGGTTCGCTTTCCGGAACGCCCTCGGATGCGGATGTCGGTGAGAATACGTTCACAGTTCGAGCCGAAGATACCGGCGGTCTTTATGATACGGCCGTGATGAATATTTATGTAGATAATATTTATTCCGGAGTCCGCGGCTTAGAAGACGTGGAAGGTTTAGCTGCTAATTGGCTCAGCTCCGGCTGTGCGGACACCCCCGCCTGCGGCGGAGCCGACCTTGACGGTGATAAGGACGTCGACTTTCTGGATTATGTGATTTTAGTTGACAACTGGCCGACAGAGTAGTAAACCAATCGACGGTTACCTGTTTAGATTTGCAATATAGGGAGGAATAAAGCGATTAAGCATTGGCATCTTAAAATATGGAAAGACGGCAGGCTAATACGTGACAAACGCCTCGATGATGCCGATGCACAAATGGGATGCACAATCCGTCTGGGTTCCGATAAATCGGTAACGATAAAAGCCGGCGAAAGCAAATCGATAGGTAATTATAAACTCGAAGTCGCAGAACAAAGCCCCCCGAACGACAAGGCAGTTGGGACCAAGACCTCGGGCGGTTATCGCCTGCCTGCTTCGGTTATTGCTGTGATACTGCTCGCTTTCGCTGTCATTGCATTGCTCGCATTCATCGCACTAATCAGATCGAGAGATAGAGCAAAGCTTACTCAACAAGACCTTGAAACACAAAACAAAGTATGGCAGGAAAAATTAGAAGCTGCTCAGCGGAATTTTGAAACGCAGAAAAAAATGTGGGAAGTAAAATATTTGGCGGCACAGGAAAAGGCTGACAGCGAGCTGCGTGAATTTGGCGACAGGGATATAAAGAAGTTCACACTATCGGGGGACGAACTTTTCGGCCCGGGCTCAGCAGAGGTAAAACCTGCTGCAACGGAAAAGATAAAAAGTGTAGCAGAACAAATCAAACAAAATTATGTGGACTGTGAAGTATTGGTCACCGGCTACACCGATGCACTTCCTCTTGTCAGGCCGCAAACAATAAAGACGTTTAAGGATAATTGGAATTTGGGGGCACAGCGAGCTTTGGCGGTTGTGCGTATCCTGCAGGATGAAGGAATACCCGGTTCCAAGTTATCGGCGATAAGCCGAGGCCAGTTCCACCCGCTCCAGACCGAAGACCAGAGCCGCCGGGTGGAAATCGTCCTTCGATTTTCAGCGGGAGTGGATACTCCCCAGCAGCCGGACTATGAAAACGAATCCACCGCTCGATAAAAGTCGTGTAAAAAAAAGAAATCTACAAAAGATTAAATTAGAATATAAAAAAAGCAACGCATTTATGAACACTCATGGGCTGATTTTAAAAATAAAAAAGGCAGATCAGGCTCTTTTAGTATCATTTAGTACCGGCTGGCCTGTCTGCCTTTTTACAAGGAGATAAAGCTCTTTATCACCCTCCTCGGCGAAGCAAGTTTTGGTTCCCCCTGCGATTCAATGGCTTTGTCCTCTATTGAAAATATAAAAAATAAATCACC
>CAYLMG010000060.1:7624-11151 GCA_964384565.1 uncultured Pirellulales bacterium
TAAATGTCGAAAAAACCAAATAAAAGACAACTCGCTGTTCTCGATGATTTGTTCTCAAGCAACGAGCTTTCAGTTGAGCAGATACTCGAAAAGCACAGAGTGAATCAAAACCTTTACAGCAGATGGCAGAGCGACGACAGCTACATCGCCGAGCTTGAAAGGCGAATAGAGCAGTTAGGCAGAAACAGCAGACTTTTAATCGCAAAATATTCATCACTCGCCGCTGCAAAGCTTATCGCGCTGACCGAGTCAACAAATCAGGAGACCGCGCGCAAAGCCTGTCTGGATATTATCAGCCTGCTGAAAGATGAAAATCCTAAGACCAGGCCCGACTCTGCAGAGCCGCAGCCCGGCACAATGCCGAACATAGCCCCTGCACTCGCCGAAAAACTGCTCGCAACAATCGCCGAACAATAATATCGAGAGACGGCACTTAGGCAGCGTGCAGAGTTAATTTTCTTAGTTCTAACTTCTAACTTCCAACTTTATAGTTATCCTGCGGACTTTTTCGCCAAATATGGTAAAATGTAAGTGGCGATAGAGACAGATAAGGGAAAGATATATGTTGCTGTTCAAAAATCTCAGGCGGAATCGAGTCAAAAAAAAGCCGTTTAGCAGCGACTGGCTGAAAATCATCGAGGCAAATGTCCCGTACTACAATTCGCTGCCGCCCAACGATAAAATAGAGCTGGCCCAGCACATCCTTATCTTTCTATCGGAGAAGCGTTTCGAAGGTTGCGGCGGGCTCAAAATCATAGACGAAATAAAGGTTACTATAGCCGCCTACGCCTGCATACTGCTGCTGCACCGCAGAACCGACTACTATCCTCGCCTGCGCTCGATACTCGTTTATCCGAAGACCTTCGTCGCTCCGCATAAAAGTTACCTTCCCGGCGGCATCATAGCTGAGGGAAATATCCCCCTCAGGGGACAATCCTGGCACAAGGGCCCAGTAATCCTGTCCTGGGATGATGTCAGGCATTCATACGCAGACGCTCACGACGGCCAGAACGTCGTCTTTCACGAGTTCGCGCATCAGATAGACTCGACTGGTGGCGAGTCCGACAGCTCCGAGGTCCTTAAAAGACGCTCGAGCTATATCGCCTGGGCAAGGGTGCTGCAGAAAGACTTTGAAAAGCACAAAAAAGCCGTCTCAAAAAATCGGCCGACACTGTTAAGCAAGTACGCCGCAACCAACGAAGCTGAGTTCTTCGCCGTCGCAACGGAATTCTTCTTTGAGAAACCGCAGCAGCTCAAAAAAGCTCACGCCGAACTCTATAACGAGCTAAAACGCTTCTACCACCAGGATCCCGCAGCAATTATTGAACATCGAACGCCGAACACTGAACCTTGAACGTCGAACTATGGATGATTTTAACTACGAATTTTCACAAATTAACATGAATTATTTCATTCTTTTATCTTTTTTAACAGTGTTAATCCGTGTTAATCCGTGTCTAATTTCCAAATTCTTTTATGTTTTTTCAACAGTGTTAATCCGTGTAACTTGTCCTGAGCGGAGCCGAAGGAATCCGTGTCTAATGTTCTTAGTGCCTTCGTGCCTTAGCGGTAAAAAATCAGCGCATAAAAAAAGCCAGACCAAAGTCTTTCCAGGACGATAATTTTTTCATAATTAATTGTTAGACTGGTCTGGCTAACCGATAAGCTTAACTTTTCAAAACATCACCTTTGTCGAAACCAGGTTGCCTTTGCCATTTCGGCTTATCTAATAATTTATACACACAAAGGAAAGAAAGTGTGCATAAGAAAATTCGGAGATTGAGAGGTAAAAAAACCTGATGCTCATATGCCAAAACCTTACAGCAGGCATGAGCCGGTTTTTAAATAAGAAAGAGAGAATCCAGTCTCCCTTTATGCCTTCGCTGTTTGTAAGACTGATCTCTCTTTCCGCATAACTTTTTATTTTATCGTGTCACCCAGCCGAAGCCAAATGAACGTCTCAAAAAAGTTTGGCTATTAATTCCTATGTCGGTACTCGAAAAGTGTTCTATAAAAAAAGTAAAATATAAAATATTTTTTCATTTATTTCTGTCAGCTTTAACCAGCTTAACACGGGGACAAAATACCATGACAAAAACGAAAAAAAACAGGGACAAATCGATGGCTCTTGTGAGAGTCTCGCATATTTATGACAGCTTAAGGCTCACCATGCCGGCATCAAAAAAGCATCTCAAAAACTATATAAAAATTTTCCTGAACCTGGATATTCCAAACAGGCGTATCTGCCCGAACCATAACTCGCCGCTCGATTACCTCTGGCATAGTTTTAATGCCGATTTTTCAAGCTCGAAAAAGGCAAACGCAGACGTAGTAATCTGGGCGAACCGTGCAGGAGGAAAAACGCAGCTCGCCGCAATCGCTACCCTGCTCGATTCGGTCTTTAAACCGAGCTGTCAAACGAGAATACTCGCCGGCTCCGCCGAGCAGGCACAGAGAATGTACGAATACCTAACCTCTTTTCTGCCAAAGGATTACGAAAATCTGCTCGCAGAACCAATCAAAAAAGACGGCTGCAAATTCAAAAACGGCTCTGCCGTCGAGCTGCTAACGCAATCGCACACCTCGGTCCGGGGCCAGCACATACAAAAGCTCCGCTGCGACGAAGTAGAACTCTTCGATGAGGACGTCTTCAGAGCAGCTCAGTTCACTACGATTTCCAAAAACAACATCGTCCCCGCAATAGAATCCATCAGCACTATGCACAGACCTTACGGCCTTATGCACAAAATCGTAACAGGCGCAAAACAGCGAAATGTCCCCGTCTTCAAATGGTGCGTCTGGGAGACAATCGAAAAATGTATCCACAGAAACTGCTCTCAATGTCCCCTGAATTCTGATTGTCAGGGCCGGGCCAAAAAAGCTGTCGGCTATCTGAAAATTGACGACGTCATTACAGCTATGAAACGCTCCTCAAGAGCTGCCTGGCAATCAGAAATGCTCTGCCAAAGACCGTCGCTCGAAAACATCGTTTTCGATGAATTTGACCCAGCCGTAAACGTCAGAGCTCTTGACTTCAATCCTGATATGCTGCTTTATCGTTCCATTGATTTCGGCTTCGTAAATCCGTTCGTCTGCTTGTGGATTCAGACCGATAGCGACAACAACGTTTACGTCATCGACGAATACGTCCGCTCGCGAGCTACGATTGACACTCACGCCGACGAAATCAAAAAACGAACACCCCTAAGCGAAGAAAAGGTCGCCGCAACCTTTTGCGACCCGTCGGGCTCAGCCGCGAATGATGTCACCGGCACAAGTGCCGTCAGAAGCCTGAACGCTCACGGCATACGAACTCGTTTTCGCAGAAGCTCCATCCTTGAGGGTATCGAGCTTATAAGAAGAGCTGTCCGTTCCGGTGATAGCCGAACCTCGCTTTTTATCTCACCTAAATGTCCCCGTCTTATTGAGGCTTTACAGTGCTACCATTACCCGGAGAATGCTGGTGATTCCAGCCGGGAGCTGCCCTTAAAAGACGGCGTTTACGACCACCCAATCGACGCCCTCCG
>CAYLMG010000061.1:0-1592 GCA_964384565.1 uncultured Pirellulales bacterium
GGATTTATGATTTTTACGATTCCGTCCTCTGTCTTCCGTCGTCTCTCTCGCGCTTTAACAATAATAAATATTAAATCGTAAATAGTAAATTCCACTCGGCCCTCCTCGACTCACAGCCTCATTATAAAAAGATTTATCGGTCTCTAAAACCTGCAAAACGCAATTCTAAGCCAAAAATCTGCTTGACATTAAACCTGAAAACCGATATAGTGAAAACCGGCATATTTTGGGAAGTAAACAGCGGCAGAAAAACCTTGTATTGCGTTTTTTTTTATATACAGTGGTTACTATTAAGCTATAATGGGTCAATAAAAACCAAAAATATAACGCTTTTTTCAGGAGGATTAAAAAATGAAAAAATTACTTTTCTTTATCCTGTGCCTGCTGCTGCTCACATCCGCAGCACAGGCCGCAAGATGGCAGTTCCACTTCCATTACTACGACTGTCCCGGCGGCACTCTCAACGTATTTGCCACTATCGACTGTGTGCCGCAGCTTTTGCTTTTCGAAGGCTATACACAAAACTGTCAAACTTACGGCGGATTCGTACCCGGTGAACCTTATAACGATGTCATCTTCGACTTTTACTGGGACTATTGGTGTGGCAACGAAGACCACATCAAATTCGCCCTGCCGAACTACAACGGCGACACAGGCCAATGGGAATTAACAGACCTGCCCTCCTGGATTGATGCAAACGTCGAAATGGATACAATTATCCCCTCCATCGGCGACCCGACCGCTACCACACCACACGTATACGTTCTTGTTAATCTCGAAGAATGGCTCGCTGACCCAAGACCTACTCAGGAATCTTACGAAATCGTCGATGGTGAATGTGATGACCTGCCGGGATATCTAATCGGCACAACACCTATTTTGTTCGACCCCGGCGCACCACCCGAACAAAGCCCATTCTCAACTACGCCATTAACCGGTACACTACATAACGATGCCGACATCACAATCATTCCGGAACCGCCCGAACCTAACTTCGAGCAGCTCGACTGGGAGGGATTGTATTCCTCAACACCGGACAGCAACTGGGGACGGGTAACAGTAGATATCCACAAACCCACAGGCTTCTATTATTTCAACCTCGAGGTTGACGGCACCTGGGTCATTCAGAACCTCAGTATCGAAAGTTCAGGCAATCCACAAACCGTTATGAGCTTTTTTGACCTCGGCGTACAACACGGAATTGATGTCTCAAACGTCGGCTATGTCGTTTCTTTCGATTCCTCTCCGCAACCCGCAATGCCCCCCGGGACCACCGGCAGCGCAACTGTTGAAAACCTCGAATACCAGGTTGGTACCGAGGATGAAATGGACCACGGCCCAACTCCAGCAGGACCAAAAGCAAAACCTGACCCTAACGCACCTACTGTCACCTCCTCTGCCAAATTGCCCAACCTCGATAAATTCAAAAATCAGCCGCAGGGCAAAAACCAGTGCGCTCCGGGCGCAGTCTCCAACAGCCTCAAATACCTGCAGGCAAGGGGGAAAATCTCATCAACTCTGCCGACAAGTATAAGTGACGTCGGAGGTGTTCTCGGTACCGATGCCAACGGAACCGATTCCGACTGGCCCGA
>CAYLMG010000061.1:1692-6259 GCA_964384565.1 uncultured Pirellulales bacterium
TGTCCAAAAGAGCCCGGGCCGATTTCAACTGTAACCCCCTATGCACTGCTTGATAAACTGGGCCAGTGGCTGAAAGGTTTGGTGAGCAAAGTAGTCAGGCCGATGACTGAAGATGGCTTCTACGATTACATAGCGCAGTGGCACGCCTTCTGCGAAGAACCAAACGAACCATATCCCGACAGCTACTTCTCACCACCTGTGCTCTACGCCTGGGAAGGAGGCGGAGCCGGCGGTTATGAACCTGAGGATGCAGGCTTGTTTATGGGCTGGAACGAAGGTGGTATGCCCGGCGAAAATATCTCGAGTGCCTGGAAGTTAACATACGGCGAAGACCCCGACTTCAGAAATTGCCTCATCACCGTCACCGTAACCGCACCTCAGTTCGGCCCATCCGGAAATATTACCCAGGTCTCCCTCGGCCTGCAGAACAGCCCCTCACCCGGAGGGCCGGTACGCGCCTGGTACTGGAACTGCGGTGCCCCAGGCAGCGGTTGCCCCATAACCTGGAACACGCCGACGACGATTACTATTGACACCTCAAAAACAGGTGTTACTGCTGCAACGCCGGTTGCAACAAACTATATGAACAATCCTGCCTTCAATCTCAGCACCGTCGATTGGATAATCGTTGACGAAAACGGCAACTGGATCGGCGGGCCTTCTGCTGCACCCGGGCCTGGCGGCTGGTTGTTTATGTGGAACTATTGGCACTGGCTGATGGTCACTCCGAAGACCACCGTAGATAAAGGCGTCTATCCAAAATGGACTCAGCCGCCCGTCGTAGTCGACCCCAATAGCGACCCGCCTGTCATCATCGGTTGGGACGAGTTGTCCGATTATAATTATATGCCTCTGCCGATAATCGCTGACGACTGGCTGTGCACAGACGACCGCCCCGTCACCGACATCCACTGGTGGGGCTCATTTATCGGCTGGGAACAGCCGTACCTACCGCCGGTACTGCCGCAGGCATTCCACATCGGAATCTGGACCGATGTCCCCGACACCGACCCGGGTGACCCGACATCGTTCAGCCACCCGGGCGAGCTTATCTGGGAACTCGAATGCCGAAACTGGGTCTGGAACTTCGCAGGCTACGACAGAGACCCGCGTATGGGCGACATCTGGGAGCCGAATGAGCCCGGCTACGATTACCCGATGGATACCTGCTTCCAGTTCAATCAGCTCCTGTCACAGAATGAATGGTTCGCCCAGGAACCGAACGAAGACGAGCCGAACGGCACGGTTTACTGGCTGAGCATTGCTCCGGTTTACGACCCGTGGGATTATGATGACCCGAACTTCTACCCGTGGGGCTGGAAGACACGCAGGCCGGAATGGAACGACGATGCTGTAAGAATCTTTATGACAGCCGATGGCACCTGGCCGCCGACAGTAGGCTCGTGGTTCGGTGACGGTCAGCCCATAAAGTTCCCGGAAGACCCGCCTGAAGAGGCCTATTCCTGGGATGTTGCGTTCCAGCTCACGACGAATGAGCGGCCGGAAATCCCATGTGCAGACCTTAATAAAGACGGTATAGTCAACTTCGTCGACGTCGCTATCCTCGCCAATCAGTGGCTGCAATGCTGCGACCCGTACCTTTATTAAGCGATACAGTAACACGGCCATCTTGGCCGTGTTAACACGGGCTGGAAGCCCGTGTTACAAATAAGGGCTGTGAATTAAACCTCACAGCCCTTTTTCTTTTGCCCTTTCAACTTCATCAGGAAAATTCAAATATGCAAACTCGCCGAAAGACCTTTTCGCCGCTTTGTCATAGACCTTTGCAGCGTCGATTTCATTATCGAAACGGCCTAAAAATTTATATTCTCCCCGGCAGGTAATAGCAGACTGCCATTTTCTTCTTCCTCTTTGGTCCCAGCAGACACCTTTGTATTTTGAAGTTCCTTTACCCGCTCTTTTATTAAACATATTCTGCCCGGCAGAACAAATTCTAAGATTGCTTCTGCAGTTATTGAGGCCATTACCATCTATATGGTCAACAACAAGACCATCCGGGGGGTTTGTTAAATATCGATGCATATAAATCTTTTTCTTGTTAGCGAATCGACAAGCATAAAATCTGCCGGTTTGAATATCCGCGTACCATTTATATTGCTTTAAGTGCTCGTAATCTTCAGCATCGACGATTGCGATTTTACCTTTTGTCAGTGGTATGAACCTGATGTTACCATTTTTCGGCTGTTCGACTATCGGCCGGTCGATTAAAGGTTTTGCCTGAAAGTTTCTGCAAGAATTGTTGTTTTCCACGAGTCGTAGCCGGCCGACAAAGTCCTGCCTATTCACGCAGACAAAAACCGTTTTGCCTTCGCCTTTCGCTTCTGCGAAGTAAATGCAGTTTTTACACTTTTTCGTGTGCAACTATTCCCGCCCTCCGTCGTCTGTACTCCGCCCCCCCACAATTAGACCCCCTTGCATGAATTTGCGCGCTTTTGAGTTTTTTTTAAGGCGTGAATTTTCGTAAGTGCTTATAGAGAAGGAAGTAAAAAAAATTTCAAAAAAATCAGATTTTCTCAATACCCCCCCGCGCGCATTTGCGCGCCTCAATACAAATTAACACAGATAGGCGATTATAATTTTTTTAAAAAAAATACATTTTTTACTTGACTTGATATATCAAATTTGAGATATTATATAATAGGAGCTGGTATTGAGGTACGGATACTTAAAGTGAAAGTTTATATATACAAAACTGAAAGAGGGAAAGTACCCTTAATAAAATGGTTAAAAAGGCAGAATAAAAGAGTTCAGGATAAAGCCTTCGCTCTGATCGAACGGCTGGAAGAAAAAGGCAATAAATTAGGAATGCCTCACACAAAAGTGTTAAGGAATGGAATCTGGGAACTAAGAATAAATGTTAATAATGTACCTTATAGAATCTTATACTCATTTGTCGGCAGCGGATTAGTCTTATTGACAAATGGTTTACAAAAAGAAGATAAGGTCCCTGAGCAGGAAATTGAAAAGGCAATCAATTATAAAAAAGCCTTTTTGCTAAATCCGGAAAAACACACTCACGAAATATAAAGAGCCTGATAACGGGAGTGGATGAAAGTGGGAAAAGAGCGGAAAAAAACAAAAGACGGCGTGAAAATTCTGCGCAAAATAATTATTAAAGATGACCCCAAAAGACTCAAGCAGATTGAAAAAATAAAAGAAGATTTAGACATCGCCGAGCAGATATACAAGCTCAGAACAAAAGCAAACCTTACACAAAAAGAGCTCGCAGAATTAATCGGGACAAGTCAATCTGATATTAGTCGGCTGGAAAACGCCGACTATGATGGATACTCATTTAAAATGCTCCAGAAAATCGCCGCAGCAGTCAACTGCAGGCTTCAGATTAAATTTATCCCGGAGAAAAAATTACACACATACGCCTAAAAAACGCTCCTGCGGGGTATCAATTAGAAGGAATTTTGATGTGTTTTTTACAGGCGGGACAACTGCCCACTCTTCCCGCGAATTCAGCCGGCACCTTCAGTCTCTTTCCGCAGGGACACTGCAGGCGAATAAACTGCTGAGGCAGGTCGGGCTTTTGCTGTAATGCTGACAGACTAATCTTTTCAGGCGGCTCTGTTTTTACCTGCTGAGCCTCTGTCGGCTGTTGCGTTTGAATTGAATTGAGGTATTCCAAATCCTTTGCGAAGCCGCCGTAAAGTCTGCCCAAACCGCTTTGGTTCGGGCTTTCTGTTTTGTGCAGGCCCAGGTGCTGCAGCAGCGACTTTTCATACCTTTCCATCTTTATTATACCGGTCATAAGCAGAACAACCGCAATACCGAAGCCCGCGGCGTATCCCGACAGGTGAGCAAAATAGCCAATCCCGTATCCGCCTAACATCACACCTAAAATATCATAAAAAATCCACAAAAGAATTATCCAGAAACTGCTGACCGTAAATCTCCGGAAAAAAGGAATAAAAATCCAGTAGCAGGTTATGTCATTCTCCCAGAAGTAACAAAGATACATTCCCACGACGCCCGTTATAGCCCCGCTGGCGCCTATAATCGCCCCGCCTGTGATAGCTAACTGTATCAGGCCGGCAAGCACACCGACAAAAATATAGATTGCCAGGTAAAGCAGGTTGCCGACCTTCGCGCAGACCGCGTTGCCGAATATCCACAGAAATAACGCATTGCCCAACAGATGAAAAATCCCGCCATGCAGCCACATATAGCCGAACATCCCTTTAATATTCAGCCCGCTCAGAACGTAAGGCTCGATTTTCTCGATAGGGCCGGCAACTTCCCAGCCGAAAACAATGAATATTATCGCAACGAAGAGATAATTGGCTATCGGCCGGCGCTCCTGAGGGACATCAACTCGCCACGGTATTATCATTTCGCCTCTCCCGTTTCTAACAGATTTCCACAACATAATACCGCAAAAACAATGCTTCGGAAAAGAAATTTCTTGACTGTTCAAAATGATTTTTTGTAAAATCATCGATGTGGTGCGGAGAAAAGTATGCTTTTCAACCGTTTAAATGGGAAGTGTCAGGTTGTAATATAATAGGAGGGTGGCGAAATTGTTATATGATTAAAA
>CAYLMG010000061.1:6359-9346 GCA_964384565.1 uncultured Pirellulales bacterium
ACAGAAATTAAAGGTAAAAGAATCCTGGATATAGGTGCAGGTAGTGGTTTTTTGTCGTGTATATTGTCTCTTGCCGGTGCACAGTCGGTTACAGCGATAGAGCCAGAACTTGCAGGCTCTCGGTCCGGTGCGTTGGACAAGTTTAAAGTTAACCTTAAAAAATTCGGTGTTGACAATGTGAAATTAGTCAAAGATACCTTACAAAACTATAAGCTCGATTCACATTCGTTTGATATTGCTGTTTCTGTTAATTCAGTGAATCACTGGGACGAAGATTCTCTCGTAAAGCTCCATCAAAATAACAGGCAAGCCTGTCAAAAGTACATAGATTTATTCAGAAAAATAAAAAACTCTTTAAGAGAAAATGGACAACTTCTGCTTTTTGAAGCAGGAAGGAAAAATCTTTTCTCTGGTTTATGGAATACATTTGGTATTCGAAATCCATTAAGTCCCTCCGTAGATTGGCATAAACATCAGCAGCCCCAGGTCTGGGCTGAGCTAATAAGGCAGGCAGAATTTAATTCTGTAAACTATAAATGGCTTTTTCCAATCCTGCCGGGGACAAGTTTTCTACTGGATAATAACCTCTTTAACAATAAAGTGCTCAGTTATCTCACTACCTCAAAGTTTATTCTCTGCGCTCAGAAATAATAGTGAATTTTGGAAGATTATTGATGTCATGTAGAGCAAATTATGCTCTGTTACCGTTTACATGGCAAATGTTGGGCCATTAATTACCAACGCAGATAATATAATTTTTAATGCTAATTGATAAGGGATAATTAGATGCAAAACAGAACTTTACATTCGTTTTCATTGATTATATTAATCATCGCAGCGTTCACATTGACTGCGCGTGCGGCGGATATCACCGGCACATGGACGGCCGAATTCGACACACAGATCGGCGTCCAGAAATACACCTTCACGTTTAAGCAGAACGGAACCGAGATTACCGGCAAGGCCGTTTCGGACATCGAAGGCGAAAGGCAGGAAGTCGAACTACAGGATTTAAAGCTGCAGGAAGATACCATTACTTTCATTGAGATACTGCCGTTCCAGGACACCGACATCCGAATCAGCTATGAGGGAAAAGTTGCAGGCGATGAAATCAAGTTCACACGCAACGTCGCTGATTTTGTCACCGAGGAACTGGTCGCCAAACGAGAAAAAATCGAAGCTACCCCCGCCGATGCGCCGCAGCGGCCGCTGTCCAGGCGCCGTTCTCAGCGGGAGATTATACTGGGTCCGGATGACAAACCGGCTTTCCCAGCCGCACCCGAGGGATTCGACAAGATGCGTGAAGGCATTGCCCGCGGTGAGGTCAAAACTGTCGAATACGACTCAAAGACCGTGGGCAACAAACGCAAGATGCTGATTTACACCCCTCCCGAGTACTCCGCCGACACAAAGTATCCCGTCCTTTATCTTCTGCATGGCATCGGGGGCGATGAAACGGAATGGTACAAAAACGCCGCGCCGAATGTCATTCTCGACAACCTTTACGCCGACAAGAAGCTCATTCCCATGATAGTTGCAATGCCCAACGGCCGTGCTGAGCCGAACGATCGAGCAGAGGGTGATATTTTCGCACCTGAACATGTCAGGGCTTTCGAGAATTTCGAAAATGACCTGCTCAAAGACGTCATTGGCTTCGTCGAATCCACTTACCCCGTCAGGACCGGATGTGAGAACCGTGCGCTGGCAGGATTATCAATGGGCGGCGGACAGTCGCTGAACTTCGGCCTGGCACATCTTGACACATTCGCCTGGGTCGGCGGATTCTCCTCGGCGCCTAACACTAAGTCGCCTGAGCAGCTGGTTCCCGATCCGAACGAGACCAAAGAGATGCTGAAACTGCTCTGGATTTCCTGCGGTGATAAAGATGGACTGATAAGCATCAGCCAGGCTCTTCATACCTATCTTAAGCAAAGAAATGTACCCCATATTTGGCACGTAGATTCCGGCGGACACGACTTTTCTGTTTGGAAAAACGATGTATATCTCTTTTCACAAAGAATCTTCCGCTGAAAACAAACCACAGCCAAAAATCCGCGTTCGAATTACTCATATACTGATATACCCATACACTCATATACTGCATTCTCTGCGTACTTTGCGCGGACAAATACGTGCTGTGAGCATGACAGAGTACCGTTCGGTGACGGAAGAACTCTAACCGCATCAGATATGCTGGGCATACTGAAACACAATCCACAAGTTCAGCTCATAAGATACCTTCTTCAAATCAGCCCAATAGTTCGGCAACATGACTGTCTTAGACAGCTCAATTGCTGAAGCCGACCATGAGAACAATGACTGATTGTATGCTGTGGCGTCATTGCGAAGTATACAATCGACTATCGTGGGCATGCTGTTGAGTAAATTGCCAAGTCTAATGAGATCGCCCGCCGATTCCATTAACCCCTCAGAAACTTTGGGCCCCAGATCGGACGACCTGTCTGAATGGCAATTTCATTTGCTCTTTCCTTGATATCTGAACCAGGAATGGATTTGATGCCCTCTCTGACAAGCAAATCACCCAACCGCTTGACGGCTGTTTCCCACTTGCCTCCCTTTTCGAACAGTTCCGGATTCTCCCTGACAAACTTGAAGAACGTATTAGAATCGGTCATAGCAAGCGCATACGTGTGAGCTATCAGGACCCGAGTAGACTGGTCCGTCCGGCTGCCACAGCTTTGTATCAAAGCAATAGCAAATAACAGGCAAACTACTAACTTTTCAGATTTGTTCATAATTGTCTCCTTCAATCTATAAAATCCAAGATAACTATGGATTATATGCTTTCAAAATGATTTACCAAAGACTGTTGTAAAACACAGCATTTGTTATGTTCCATCTTCATTATGTTATCCCTCACTGTGGCTTAATTATCCTCCCAATTCTCGCCAAAGGCAAATCAGATAGCAGTTTTTTCAGATTTTTATTTTTATTTATAAATCCGTGTAAATCTGTGTTAATCTGTG
>CAYLMG010000061.1:9446-11065 GCA_964384565.1 uncultured Pirellulales bacterium
AATCTGTGTTAATCTGTGGTTAAACTTTATTTTGGTAATTAGAATTTTGGTGATTCGATATTGTCCTTCGACCTTGCTCAGGATGGTGAGCTAAGTCGAACCATTTCGGATTTCGATATTAGGATTTCGGATTTAGTGCTTCGTATTTTTCTCTTATGACCTGTGACGTGTGACTTATGTACTTATTTGTTCTATGTTCTCTGTGGCTAAATTTTTCTTCGTGTCTTTGAGTCTCCGTGGTAAAAAAATGTTTTGAATTTCGATCATTAGAATTTCGAATTTGTTTAGGATTTAGATATTCGGATTTAGGATTTATTGAATCACTGTCGGCAACACTACAAATTCCTTTATTTTTTCTTTTCCTGCAAAATCCTGTACTATCCTGTCAATCCTGTCTAAACTTTCGCTATGCATCATAGCGAAAAGATTATAATCAAAACGTTTGAAGCCTTTTCTGCCGTAACAATGACTAACAATCTCCTGTTTGGCCAACGCCCTGCCGACCTTGTTAATTCGGCCTTTCGAAACCTTACAGACAAAGAGTACATTCGCTTTAAAACCGATTTTTCTATAATCAACGACTGCTGCTATCCTTCGCAAAACACCCTTTTTCAATAGTCTCTCAATCGTACTAAGGACTTTTTCAATATTAAGAACGCCCGTGCAAAGGTAATCGAAAGGTTGTATTGTTATCTTAAAATTCTGCTGAAGACCTAAAAGAACTCTTGTCTCAATGTCACTTAGTCTTACTCTTTTTTCCGGAATTTTTCGCAAAGGGCTTCTCAGCAATTTTCGGCCGTCACTTTCAGCATTGAATCGTACATCCAGCTTGAACTGCGTAATTGCCGGCAGCGAATGAAAATCGGTCCAGAACCTTTTTGACAGATTATCGAGGATTTTCTCAATCTGACTTTGAGAATCGGCTCGAAGCGTAAACCACAGGTTATAGTAATGCTCGCGGAGATAGTTATGCGAAACGCCGTCGAGGGCATTTACAGCCTTTACGACGTGGGGAATTTTGCGTTTTTCTATATGTGCTGCTACGAGCGTGCTTTGCCGGCCGAGCGCCTTGTAATTTATAACAGGCCCTATCCTTCGGATGATTGCCTTTTTCTTTAATTGTTTTATTTGCAGCAGGATTTGTTTTTCGCTTTTGTTCAGCTTGTCAGCTATCTTTCGAAATGGTCTTTTTGTTATGGGTATGCAGTTTTGCAGCTCGTTACAGAGCCGCTTTTGAAAATCTGTAAGCTGCAGCTTCAACGTTTCGCTCCCGACTTATACTCGCAGAGCGGGTCCGCCGCCAGGTAATCGCCCGTCGTAGCGTAGGCTCTTGCCCTGCAACCGCCGCAGATGTCACGCCATTCGCAGGATGCGCATTTACCGGTATAATTTGCCCGGTCGCGGATTCGTTTGAGCAATTCCGAATCCCGCCAGTTCTTCTTGAAGCTGAATCCTTTTTGCAGGACATTGCCCACCGGTATCTGTAAAAATCCGCAAGCCTGCAAATCGCCTGTGCTGCTCACGAACGCAAACTCACTTCCTCCGATACAGCCGCTAACAGCCCCTACCCTTTTTTCAGCATTCAATTGACGAGCCACCCTGGCAAATTGAGGCGCGCA
>CAYLMG010000062.1:0-1893 GCA_964384565.1 uncultured Pirellulales bacterium
GAAATTCGCCGTTTTTCATTCGTGTAAAAAGGTCGAGATTTTCCTCGATGCTGCGATTTCGGTAAGGGCTTTGTTTGCCGGGCTCGGTTAAAGTCCCCCTGTATTCTCTGACCTCGTCGGCAGTCTGGTCGCAGACATAGGCTTTGCCTTTTTTGATAAGCTCGACTGCGTAATCATACATCTGCTGAAAATAGTCGGATGCAAAATACAGCCGATCCTGCCAGTCCCAGCCGAGCCAGCGGACATCAGCGATTATTGAGTTGACGTATTCTTCTTCTTCCTTCTCCGGATTGGTATCATCGAACCGCAGATTACACGTACCGCCGAACTCAGCGGCGATACCGAAATTAAGGCAGATACTCTTGGCATGGCCGATATGCAGATAGCCGTTGGGCTCCGGCGGAAAACGAGTAGCTACCCTGCCTTCCCATTTATTACTCTTTATATCATCAGCAACAATCTGCCTTACAAAATCCAGCCTGGCTTCAGTGTTATCCTCGGTCATATTCTTTTATCATTCTTTATTTATTATTTGAGAAAATTTCTCATCACTTCCTTAAGTTTGGGTATTTTGTTTTGGATTACGTCCCAGAGAATATCGTTATCAATTCCGAAATATACGTGTGTGATAAAATCCCTCATACCTGCAATATTACGCCAGGGGATGGAAGGCATTCTTTGCCTTGTTCCGTCAGATATGTTTTTTGCGGCCTCTCCGATTATTTCAAGATTTCTTACAACGGCATCGTAGGTTTTCGAATCCTCAAGAAGCTGCTCAAGTGTTAGGTTTTCAATATATCCTGAAATTTTTTCACAACAGAGAATTATGTCCTGTAAAAACATTTTTTCATTTCTTGACATCGACAAGCTCCTTTTCGATTTGTTCTTTGATTTGCGGCCGAAGAGCTTTTCTTGTTACGAGATCCACCCCGGTATGCAGGATATCCTGCAGGTAGAATTTCAGGTTCATATAATTATCAAAAGTTGCTTTGCCGATGAACTCGACAAGTATATCGATGTCACTTTTTTCAGTTGCACGATCGCGAGCAACCGAGCCGAAAATCGACAGCCTGCTGACAGCAAAATTCTTCTGCAGATAATCAAAGTTACCTGAAAGCAGTTTTAAGGCATTGTGCTTTTTCATTTTTTTATCCTTTAATATTGAATATCACGCTGTTATTATAATTTGCGTTGATAGAAACGTCAATATAACGTTTTATGATGATAACTGCGGTCTTAAAAAGGTGGTTAATAAATGAGAAAGGTTGTTATTTTATCAGGCCTGCTGATACTTAGCAGCTGCACACAAAACCTAACCAGAAAAAATGAATTGCCCTACTGGCAGGAGCAGTTAAACGAGGGAACGCTCAGCTTTCGTGGTTTATGCGCTGTCAGTGAAAGAATTGTCTGGGCGAGTAGCAACAGCGGGACATTTGCAAAAACTATCGACGGAGGTCAAAACTGGCAGGTCGGCAAAATTAAAGGAGCTGAAACGATAGACTTTCGCGATATAGAGGCCTTCAATGACAAAACAGCTATCGTTTTCGGTATCGCCTCGCCCGCGAAATTCTATAAGACAACCGACGGCGGAAAAAACTTCAAGCTTGTCTATTATAACGACCATAACGATATCTTCTTTAACTCTGCCCATTTTAGAAACCAAAAAGAGGCAATAGCCCTCAGCGATCCGATTGGCGGAAGATTTTTCTTTGTGGAAACTTCTGATGGCGGTGATACGTGGAAGAATACAGCCGGGCAAAGCTTCCCTAAAGCCTTTGAAGGTGAAGGAATTTTCTCCGCCAGCGGTTCAAATATCGCAATGCCGAATGAGAATAAGATTATGTTTGTCACCGGCTGTACCGCAGCGAGGGTCTTTATCTCTTCTGATAACGG
>CAYLMG010000062.1:1993-10912 GCA_964384565.1 uncultured Pirellulales bacterium
TGGCCTGAATGATAAAAGCAACAACTGTTCATAAAACTGCCACTACAAACCATTAGGCTCTCTACGCTTGACAATCAATAGAATTTAACGTAGTTTGCACACTTTACAGGTAAATCGGACAATTTTAGGACAAGTTTATGGTAGTAACACGTTTTGCGCCATCGCCGACTGGTTACTTGCACATCGGAGGGGCAAGAACCGCGCTCTTTAACTGGCTGTGGGCAAGGAAAAACAAGGGTAAATTCATCCTTCGAATAGAAGATACGGATATTAAACGCAACACACCCACGGCGACACAGCAGGTGATAGAAGATTTGCGCTGGCTCGGTATTGAATGGGATGAAGGGCCCGAAGTCGGCGGGCCTAACGGACCTTATTTTCAATCGCAGAGAAAAGATATCTACCAAAACTATATCAATAAATTAATCGAGCAGGCAAAGGCCTATTATTGCTTCGATACAACGGAGCAGCTTGAGGCAATAAGGCAAAAGGCCGTCGCAGAAAAGAAAAATATTGTTTACCCCAGACCGGCAAAGTTCCCGGATGAAAGCGACGTCAAAAAGGCAAGGGCAGCCGGCAAAGATGTCACTGTCCGCTTCGCAATGACCGGTGAGCAGATTGTCATCAAAGATTTAATCAGAGGTGAGGTGACATTCAATGGCGCTGAGTTCGGTGACTTTATTATCTTAAAAAGCGACGGCTTCCCGACTTACAATTTCGCGGTTGTTATAGACGATGCCTTAATGGGTGTAACGTGCGTTATTCGCGGCCAGGAGCATCTGATGAATACGCCCGGCCAGCAGCAGTTATGGAAGGCTCTGGGCTTTGGCGAATTACCGCAGTACGTTCATATGTCAGTGACAATAAGCCAGTCCGGCGGCAAACTGTCAAAAAGAGAAAGGCCAAAAGCATTGCGAGATGCAATTACCCATATGCCTGAAGCAAATGTCAAAAAGTTGGCTGAAACAGTAAATATCACCATTGACCAATTAAAAAGCTTTCTGAACGAAAAGTGGACACCGGATATGCCGAGCATCGATGCGATGGCAAAATTCCTCGGTGTGCATTTACCGGAGATAAACGTAGTGGATTTTTTTAGAAGCGGCTATCTGCCTGAGACGATGGTAAACTTTCTTGCACTTCTCGGCTGGAGTCCGGGTGGAAAAAAAGAGATAATGACAACTGACGAGCTTATCGAAAGTTTCAGTTTGTCAAGACTTACAAAATCTAACAGCCTCTTCGACCGCTCAAAGCTTATTGCCTTTAATACAGAACACATAAGGATGGCACCGAAGGATAAACTGCTGGGCTGTTTGAAGGATTATCTTAAAGAAATTAAATCACCGCTATTAAAAGGAGATGACGCAATGCTCAGCCGGCTCTTGGAGATAAATGCGGGGGCGAGGACGCTCGAGAATATCGAAAATAAGAGCAGATTTTTATTTGTAGATAATGACTCGATAGAATATGATGAAAAAGCTGTTAAAAAGGTCCTGCTTAAAGACAAGGCCCTGGAAATACTCGCTACCATTCGTGAAAAATTGTCAGCGACAGAACAGTTTACCGAGCAGGCAATCGAGGATATACTAAGAAGCCTGGCCGAAGAAAAACAGCTCGGGCTGGGCAAAGTTGCCCAGCCTTTACGCGTGGCGATTTGCGGGACAACCGTCAGCCCGCCGATATTCGACTCGGTAACTCTGCTGGGAAAAGAAAATACACTGGCCAGAATCGACATTGCATTAGAAAAATTCGGTTAGGAAAAAAAGAGGGATAGTTAAGGAGACAACAAATGTCACTTTTGGTTACAGGTTCGATAGGGATAGATACGGTAACGACGCCTTACGGCGTGAGTGAAAATTGTCTTGGCGGCTCGGCGATTTACTTCAGTCTGGCAGCGAGCTACTTTAGCCCGGTGCGGCTGGTCGGTGTCATAGGCTCCGATTGTCCGTTTAATCTGGCTGAGGTCTTTGCCGGCAAACAAATCGACCTTCACGGGCTGGAAAAGCGAGAGCTGAGCAGGACATTTCGCTGGAAAGGGTCATATCACGATACGATGAGCGAGGCGATAACTGATAATATCGAATTGAACGTATTGGCTGAGGCTCCGCCCAAGGTGCCCGAGGAGTTCAGGGACAGTAAATTCGTTTTTCTCGCGAACACGGCACCGGCTCTGCAGATTGAGCTTCTCGAGCAGCTCGAAAGGCCTGCCTTTGTGGCAGCCGATACGATGAGCTGCTGGATAAGCGGCAGGGCTGACGATTTGAAACGGCTGCTGCAAAGGATTGACTGCCTGGTAATAAACGCAGAAGAGGCCAAAGGGCTGGCCTGTGAAAGTAATCTTGTAAGGGCAGGCGATACAATTTTACAGATGGGGCCAAGACTTGTGATTATCAAAAAAGGCGAATCCGGCTTGACGATGAGTAATACGAGCGGCCAGAGGTTTGCTCTGCCGGCGTTCGCGGCTTCTGAGGTCAAGGACCCCACGGGTGCAGGCGACAGCTTCGCAGGCGCGATGATGGGAAGATTGGCTGAAGTTGACAAGATTGATTTTGCATCGCTAAAAGAGGCGGCTGTGTACGGTACGGTTGCAGCCTCTTTTACAATCTCCGACTTCTCTGTCAGCGGGATAAATTCTATCACGCGGCAGGATATGGAAAAAAGATTTAACGAGCTTAAAGAGCTCGTGGCATTTTAGAACCCTGCAGTTTTTTTATTTGAAGGAAAGGGATTCAGATGCGAGTTTTTATCGCTGTTGATATCGACCAGCAAGTTAAGACTGCGATAACGAAGCTACAGGAAAAAATACGCCGTCAGTCGTCTGTCGAAAAAAAAGATGCAAGCTGGGTCAGGCCGGAAGCGATGCACCTTACATTAAAATTTCTGGGTGAAATTGATGACAGAGGAGTAGTAGAAGTTTGTAAAATAGCAGAAGAGGTTTCAGGCAGACATAACAGTTTCGAGCTTGATATAGAGGGAGCGGGCAGTTTCGGCGGAAGAAGCGCCCGCGTATTATGGATTGGGACAGGTGCAGGCGGCGACAGCTTACATAAGCTCGCAGAAGATATAGAGCAAAGCCTGGTAGCCGCAGGCTTGCCAGAAGAGAGGCGAAGATTTGCCGGACATCTGACCTTATGCAGAATAAAGAACGCAAAAGCGGGTATGCAGCTCGGACTAATAGCAAAAAATCACGAGGATTTTAAGGCGGGCACGACATTTATTGACTCGGTAACGGTGTATCAAAGCCAACTGAAACCGACAGGCCCGGAATATATAGTTTTAGGCAGATATAAACTTACCGGTTGAAAGAAACTGAAAACAATAATATATTTTCATACCTGTAAGCACGCAACGGAATAGTGTGTAAATAGAGATATAGCTTTGCATTTACGGAAAGACGCAAAAAAGCAGGCAGGAGAAAGGCAAAGATGGCTAAGACAAAAAAGTTACAAAAGGAAAGTCAGATAGACAGTAAAGAGTCAGCTCTGCAGCGGGTGATAGCACAGATAGAAAAACAGTATGGCCAGGGAGCTATAATGCAGATGGATGAGCACAAATACGCCCGGATTGAGGGTATCAGCACTGGTTCATTATCGCTGGATATAGCCCTCGGCGGCAACGGTGTGCCCCGCGGCAGGGTTACAGAGCTGTTCGGGCCCGAATCGTCGGGTAAGACAACGCTGGCACTTCATATTATAGCCAACGCCCAGAAAAGTGGAGGCGTTGCGGCATTCATCGATGCCGAGCACGCACTCGATACGACGTGGGCAAAGAGACTCGGCGTCGATGTAAACAGTCTGCTCGTCAGCCAGCCCGATACCGGCGAGCAGGCACTCGATATCACAGAGATGCTAATCAGGTCCAACTCGGTGGATGCCATTGTAATTGATTCGGTAGCAGCTCTTACGCCGAAGACAGAACTCGAGGGTGAGATGGGCGCAAGTCACGTCGGCCTGCAGGCGCGGCTGATGAGCCAGGCAATGAGGAAACTTACCGGTATTATCAGCAAGAGCAAGACGTGCCTTATCTTTATCAATCAGATACGTATGAAGATAGGCGTGATGTTCGGCAATCCTGAGACTACAACCGGCGGCAGGGCATTGAAGTTCTACAGCTCGGTTCGGCTGGATATAAGAAGGATTGGCAGTATAAAGGACGCTGTGAGCACCACAGGCAGCAGAGTCAGGACACGCGTTGTGAAAAATAAGATTGCACCGCCCTTCCGCGACGCTGAATTCGATATTATGTTCGACAGCGGAATAAGCTATGAAGGTGATTTAATCGACCTGGGCAGCAGCTGCGGAGTGATAGAAAAAAGCGGTGCCTGGTTCAACTACGGCGATGCCAGACTTGGCCAGGGCAGAGAAAATGCCAAAAGCTTTTTGAAAGAAAATCCCGACCTCTGCAACGAGATAAAAAATAAGATACTGGCTGCTAAAGGTATAATTGAGCAATAGAACAGGAACAGAGATGACAAGTTCAAGCCGGATAAGAGAAGGATTCATAGATTTTTTTAAGCAAAAAGGCCATACTTTCGTGCCCAGCTCCCCTATTGTGCCAATCGGCGACGACAGTCTGCTTTTTGCCAACGCGGGGATGAACCAATTTAAGGATATCTTCCTGGGACTGGTCCAGCCGCAGTACAGCAGAGTCGCCAATACGCAGAAATGCCTTCGCGTCAGCGGTAAACACAATGACCTGGAAGAGGTCGGCAGAGACAGCTATCACCACACATTCTTTGAGATGCTCGGCAACTGGTCATTTGACGACTATTTCAAGGCTGAAGCTATCGAGTGGGCATGGGAGCTTCTAACAAAGGTCTGGGGGATTCAGCCGGAACTGCTGTGGGCGACGGTCTTCGAGGGCGACGAATCAAATAATCTGCCGAGAGACCAAGAAGCAGCAAAACTCTGGACAAAACTTACGCCGCTGCCGGCTGAGAAAATCCTGTTTTGCGGCAGAAAAGATAACTTCTGGGAGATGGGCGTTACCGGGCCGTGCGGGCCCTGCAGTGAGATACATATCGACCTCGGTGAAGAAATGTGCGACAAAAAATCTGTCCCCGGCCATAAATGCGGCATTAACAACGGCTGCAGCAGGTTTATCGAGCTGTGGAACCTCGTTTTTATTCAATATAACCGAAACGAAAAAGGCGAACTATCGGCGTTAAACGCAAGGTATATCGATACAGGTGCGGGCCTTGAAAGGATAGCAGCTGTTTTACAGAATAAAAAGAGCAATTACGATACCGACCTGTTTATGCCAATAATTAACGCTATCGCTAACATAACAGGTCATAAGTACAATTTCGAACTGCATAATAAAACAGACACCGCATTCAGAGTTATTTCAGACCATATTCGGGCTCTTGTCTTTGCCATAACCGACGGAGCAATGCCCTCAAATGAGAGCCGGGGCTATTGTGTTCGCAGGATACTCAGGCGAGCTGCGAGGTTCGGCAGAGAGCTGGGGATGCATGAGCCGTTTATATACCGGCTCGTGCCGGTCGTTGTCGATTGCCTATCAGATGCATTCGGTGAGATAGAGCAAAGGGCAGAATTTGTCTCGACGGTAATCAAAGCTGAGGAGGAGAGTTTCGGCAGGACGCTCGATAGAGGAATCGAGATTTTCAATGCTGCTGCAGAACAGGCAGAGAAAACAGCAGGCAAAACAATTGACGGTGAAAATGCCTTTGCGCTTTATGATACGTATGGTTTTCCGCTTGATTTGACACAGCTAATGGCGGCTGAGCGAAATCTTAAGGTTGATACAGCCGAATTCGAGCAGCTTATGGAGGGCCAGCGGCAGCGTGCACGGGCAGCTCAGAAAGGCACCGGCCTTACGATAACAATCGCTGACAGCCAGTTACCTGTTACCGAAGATTTGCACAAATACCGTACGGACAGCTGCGAAGCAACAATAGTCGGATTCATTGACGCCGATGGATTTAGGACTGAAGGAAAGATAGAAAAGGATGTCGAGACGGGGATAGTGCTCGATAAGACCTGTTTTTACGCTGAGGCAGGCGGACAGGTCGGCGACTGCGGCAAGATAAAATCGGATAAAGGCAAATTTATTGTTGAAGCAACAACGAAAGTTGCAAATTGTGTGATTCACCAGGGCAATATGGCAGATGGGGCATTTGCTATTGGGGACAGGGTCAGTGTGGTCGTCAGCAAGGACAGGAATGCTATAAAGAAAAATCATACTGCTACGCATTTGCTGCAGTGGGCCCTTCAGCAGGTCATGGGCAAATCCGTGTCACAGCAGGGAAGCCTTGTCGGGCCGGATTATCTAAGATTCGATTTCACCTGTCCTACGGCATTGTCGGCTGAGCAGATAAAAGAGGTTGAGAGGCTCGTGCGAGAAAAAATCGACTCTGACGAGCCGGTGAGGCCTGTTGAAATGGGTATAGAGCAGGCCCGCAAGCTCGGAGCGATGGCACTATTCAGCGAGAAATACGGCGATGAGGTCCGCGTGGTCGCGATAGGAACCGACGCAGAGAAAGACGTTGCAAAAGCATTCAGTAAAGAGTTTTGCGGCGGGACACATGTGGACAGGCTGGGTGTTATTGGCGGTTTTAAGATAATAAAAGAGGAAAGTATATCAGCAGGCGTACGCAGGATAACAGCCCTTACAGGTTCGGGACTCAATTCTTACCTCGAAAAGGCCAGCGAAACAGTAGATGAACTCTCGGCAGCGCTGAAAGTACCGGCGGAGAGCGTTGTTGAGAGAGTTGAGCAGATAATCAAAGAGAATAAGAAGCTTGCCAAACAGCTCAAAAACGCATCAAAGCTGAAAGGAAGTGACGTTTTAGCAGAGGCAAGGGGACTGCTTGAGAAGGCTGAGAGGATCGGCAAGGCTGCGGTAGTTGTCGGCAGACTGTCAACAAGTTCAGCAGAACAGGGACGTGCAGCTATAGATATGGTCAAAAAGAAGGCGAAATCTGCCGTTGTAGTATTCGGCTTTGAGGACGAGGGCAAAGTTACGCTGCTGGCCGGTGTGACGGATGACTTGATAAAAAAAGGTGTTAGTTCCGAGAAGATAATCGGGCATATCGCACCTATTGTGGACGGAGGTGGCGGAGGCAGAGCACATATGGCACAGGCAGGCGGCAAAAGGACCGATAAAATCGATGAAGCTCTCGAAAAAGCTGCTGAGATGATAAAAAAGCAGCTTGCCAATACTTCTTAAGCGTTTAAATCATCAATCCATAATTCGGATTCAAAATATTACCGCAAGGCAAAGGATTATGAAAGTATTAAATGGGAAAGTACCGCCGCACATCCAGGCAGAAGACCACTGGGATGAGGAAAACAGGATATTGACCTATACTTACGGCAAGCTTCCTATTATAACGATGAAGATACCGGGCACGTGCAAGATTTCCTACCGTCGCGACTCGGACGGTACTCTCAACAGCATACCGCTCGTTCAGCAGATATATGTGATGATGCCTGAGACGGTAACGGCTGACGTTACCTTATGTCTGGGTAAGGATACGGTTAATATGCGGCCAAGGCGCGCCGGCAGTGAGCAGGCAATAATAGGAGCAGTCGGCAAAATTCTGCTATATGGTGTAAACGGCATTTATAGTATTGATAACGACTGTTTTCTTAGCTGGTACGGCAGAAAGTGGCATTGGAGAACAGAGCAGTTTGAGCAGGATAAGAACGGTAACCTTATTGCAAAACTGGAGGTTGAACTTGGTCCGGCAGCCTGGTTTTTGAATTTCAAGCCACATTTCTATCGTGAGCATTTAGGTTTCAAGTATCACGAGCCCTGGGCGCACAGGCCTGAACTGAAGCCCATCAGCGGATGGTGCTCCTGGGAGGCTTATCGAAGAAACGTCTCGCAGGATAAGCTGACAGAGACAGCGAAGTTCTGCTCAAAGCATTTTAAGCCCTATGGAATGAAGTATATTCAACTCGATGATGGTTTTCAGAAGATGCCTCTGCCGGCTGAGCCGAAAGAGCCGATTCCAAAGGCCTGGCTCGATATAGATGAGCAAAAATTCCCCTATGGACATAAAGGTATTGTTCAAACAATAAAAAACAGCGGTATGACGCCTGGGATATGGACAAGCGTATCCATATACAACGATGAGTTCGCCAAGTATCAGCCGGATTGTCTCATCAAAGACAAGGATGGTAAGCCTATTCTGGGCGACTGGATAAGATACCTGATAGACTGCACGCCTGAAACGCTTGCAAAACATGTCAGGGGCGTTTATGAGGGGCTGGCAAAATTCGGTTATCAGTATTTCAAGACCGATGTTACCAGACATCTGCTTTTTGACGGCTTTCACAAGGCTATAGCCGATGGGATTATGACAAACGAGGAGTCGGAGGCCAAATACAGGGCTTACCTCGAAACAGCACGTGATGCCATAGGCAAAGACGTTTTCTGGCTCTTGAGCTGGGGCGTTATGACCGAAGGAGCCGGCCTTGTCGATGCCTGCCGCATATCGATGGACACTCTGCCGACGTGGTCCGGATTGCATATGCAGATTATGGAATCTGCACGATGGTGGCATACCCATCGTATTTTATGGCAGAACGACCCTGACCATGTATGTATGCGTGCTAAACTCGAATGGGTACGGTCTGTGATATCTCTTGTTTCGCTCAGCGGACAGCCCTTGATGCTTTCAGATTCTATTGATAAATACGGCGACGAGCTGATTTATATGATACAGCGGACCCTGCCGCCCCTTTCGACGGTTCCAGGCGAGACGGGCCAACTCAATACCGAATACACAGCCTTTACGTGGACGAAGTTCCACGGTTTCGGCGTACTGGATGAGCCGCCATACAGCGCAGAGGATATGGACGAGCAGCAGGCGCGTGATATGGCCGGCTGGTCGGCTACAATGAATGACAATCATCCTTTCGGGTCTTTATGGGCTTTTCATATTGAAAC
>CAYLMG010000063.1:0-7624 GCA_964384565.1 uncultured Pirellulales bacterium
GGCGCTTCTTTTATCAGACTCTACTTAAGCTCGAATCAGGAAAACTTTATTTTTAATTGCTCTGATTTTATATCCTGTTAAATACATTATATAGAAAATGAAAGCAGGCGAGCCTGGTTAAGGAGCCTCGCTATTGCTTTTCTCTGCCGGACTTGTCGTTTACTTTTTCTTTAATAAATACCTAATCTTCCATCTTTTATCGGTCTTGCCGTTCAGCAGTTAAAATTTTTTGCAAAGTTGTAAGAATTATTTTTCTTCCTTACCGGCAGGCTCAGTTTTTTTTTCATATATTTTATGTTGGAGCTTTATAGATAGGCTCAAGGATAGGCTTTTGAGCTTCTAATATAGCCCTGTTTTTGGAACGATTATGTATAGGGTAAACGTGGTTGTTTCTGAGCTGCAAAAATTGCTCGCCGTAGACGTGTGCGCTTTGGACGGCATATATGTTTAGTTTTTTGAAAAATAATACTTACCCGGTCGGTATCGATATCAGTAATGATGCCGTCAGGGTCGCTCAGCTTAAAGGAGGTCGTGATGGCTTTGTGCTCATCTCTGCCGCCGGTGAAGAGTGTCCATCACATATTCAGCCGGGAAGCTGCGATTGGCAGAAATGGGCCATCGAGACTTTGCAATTACTTGCTTCGAAACATAAATTCCTCAATAGAGATATCATTGCTTCTATACCGGCTGCCGATGTTTTTATCGACCATGTTAAAATGCCCAAAAGCGAAGGCCGAAATTTAGATGACGTCATTCTTTCAAAAGTAAAACAAAAATTGCCATTTTCTCCCGACCAGGCATTGGTTAAATACATTACTGCCGAAGATGATAACGTCGTCGTCGTTGCTACTGAAAGAGAAAAGATAAACAGGCATCTGGCTATATATGAAAAGGCCAACCTTAGAATAAAAACTTTGGGTATCTGGCCTCTTGCTCTTACAAACAGCTACAGCCGTTTCTTTGGAAGACGCCAGGCGGACCTCCGGGCCGTCGTTATGTTAATTGACCTCGACAGCAATATAACAAATGTTGTTATTTGCAGGCACAAGAATCTGCTGTTCGCCCGCTCAATTCGCATAGGAATAAAACAGTTGAAAAAAAGCGAGGATTTCTCGAGGCTGGCTCTTGAGCTCGAGGCGTGTAAAAAACATTTTGGCTCTATGTACAGAAAAGCGGTGATAGACAGACTGGTTTTCATTTCAGGTTCGGCTGTCGAGAGGGATGTATATCAGAAAATTGCAAAAAAGATTCATATTGCCGCTCACGTTGGCGACTGTTTGTCTGCTGTTAGGGTGTTGAACAACGGGCAGATGGACATCGATAGGAGGAATTGTCAGATAAACTGGGCTATTGCCTTTGGCCTTAGCCTTTCTTGAGAAATGAGGCCGAATTATGATTAATATAAATTTTGTTCCTGATGATTATGTACGGAACAACGAGTCAAAAAGAATGAATTTAATTTATATTTTCCTTTTTGTTGTTGTGATGGTGGCTCTTTCGGGTTCCTTTTTTACCATCAAATACCGTAAGAAAATGCTCAATAGCAGGGAAAAAATGGTGGACGGCGAGCTGGCTCAAAGAAAGGAAGAAATAAAAAAGGTTCAGCAGCTTCAGGACAGGAGAAATAAGATGTGGAGCAGGGCTCTTATAACCGCTGACTTGATTGAACCGGTCTCAAAGAGTCTGTTGCTTGCGTCTCTGACAAATAATCTGCCGAATGGCGTATCTCTTCTGAAGTTAAACCTTATCCAGAAGGAATCTAAGGGCCCGTCCCGATTTGCAGCCTCATCTGCTGCAACAAAGTATCAGTCCCTCAAGGACTCAGGTGCAAAAGCTTCTGTCGAAACTCAGTCCCTTGAAAAAGGATTGGAAACACATATAGATATTGAGGGTATCGCACCGAGTGACCTCGAAGTTGCTGCTTACATCGAGCGGCTCGGAAACTCAGAACTCATTACAAATGTCACTCTTATCGAATCAAGGGTATTTGAGGCTAAAAGCACGAAATCAAAAAGCTCCCAGAAGTTCAGGCATTTCAAGCTCACAGCTATGCTGAACAATAATGTCGAGCTTACGAGCGAAGATATAAAATTATTCTCTGACAGTGGTGTTTGATATTCAGTTTTGAGGATATTCTGTGAAGGGATCAGTTATGTCAAGCGGTTTAAGAAAATTTCTTTTTTTCCTAATAATCGTCGGGGTTACTTATCTTGCCTATCAGTATATGATTAGGCCGGCGAATAAAGCTCTCTCAGACCAGAAGTCTCGGCTTGAGGCAAAGGCTGCAAGGCTTGCTGAATTCGAACAGGCCGTCGCTGCCGCAAAAGACCTCAACGAGCAGCTCCAGATGCTTCAGCAGGCCGTCGAATTCTTCGAAAGCAAAATCCCGCCGAAAAGTCAGATACATAAAGTTCTTGAGCAGGTAACAGTCATCGCTCAGAAGGAGGGGCTTGAACCAAAAACCATTCGTACTCTCGCTAAAAAAGATAACAGCGGTTATATCGAGCAGCCATTGCAAATGCAGCTTGTCGGAAATTTCAATTCCTTTTACTCCTTTTTGCTTGAGCTTGAGAGGCTGCCGAGAATTATGAAAATCAGAAAACTTGAACTGAAAAAGCAAAAAACCGGTGAAGGAAACATCGTCGCCGATTTTGTTGTCAGTATTTTTTTCCAGCCGGCAATTTAGTCGTATGTATCCTTTAAGAGGAATGTAAAAAGTAAATTTATGGAGTTGTGATTATGTTGGATTTCTTACATGACCAGCAGGACGATGATTTGAAAAGCCAAAAGTCTAAAGACACTGCCGAAAAATCCGCACCGGGAGATGATAAAGAGCAGAAGCAGGATGAATATTTCACCGTCAAAACCCAAGGCAAAAAGCTGCACGGAAGCACAATTTTGCTTGCCGCACTCTTCGGGGCAGGTCTGCTGTCACTTTTGTTTATGATAAAAAAAGGAACTCCACAAACATCTGAAGCGGTAACGCCGGACCTTGAGCAGGCCAGAATTGATGTTATTGTTGCTCGTCTCGGTGGTGTCAGAGCGGAAATGTCGAATAGAATGGATAAAATAATAAAAAAATTCTATGAATTCAGCAACACCCCTCAGGTTCCCGTAAGCCAGCTTATCAAAAATCCCTTTAAATTCGATAAGTTCTTGCACGGCTGGGATCAGGGTAACGAAGACTTGCACTCCTTAATTGGCAGTTACAGCATCGATAATATGCAGTTGTTCAGCATAATGAGCTCTGGAAATGAAGATGCAAAATGGTGCTGTATGATTGATGATAAAATCCTTTACGAAGGTGATTCTATAAAAGGCTTTAAGGTGTGTGAAATCACCGAAAATTACGTCAAACTCAAATCAGACGAAACTGAACTGGTACTTAGATTGGTTAACTATTAACAACATCTTTGTTTTGGGAAAGAAACGGATAAATGAAGCTATCTTTTAGAAAAAATACTCAAGGTCAAAATAGCTCCGAATCGCCTGCAGTCGATGAGTACGACTCTATTCCGGGGCTTAGTGAGCTGTATTTCCCTGATGATTCTCCAGAGCAGAGTACACCTTCGGTGGTCAATGATATCATCGATGCCCTGCTGAATAATGGAATCATTACTGCCGAGCAGCACAAGGATATAAGGCAGACTGTCAGCCGAAATGTGGGCGACGCAGCTCAAAATCCGGAAGAGGTGCTCTTAAAGATGGGCCTAGTCACTGCTGAAGATATCTTAAAGGCCAAGGCGTCTATGTACGGAATGGAGTTCCGGCGAATCAGCCCGGAAAAGGTTAACAAGCTCGCATTTGAAAAACTCGACCTCGATTTCATCAAAAACAACAATGTTGTCCCTGTCGACATCGAGAAAGACTGCCTCCTTATCGCTACCTCTGAGCCGGCTAACGTCTTTGTCCTCGAGGATGTAAAAAGACAGACAAAGATGGACATCAAGACCATTGTCTGCACTCCGGAAGATATCGAGAGCATCTACAGCTCTTTCAGCGAGACCGGCAGAGTCGATTACAACGTCGATGACCTCATTAGCGATATGGGAGAGGTCGAGCTGGTGCAGGAAGAGGAAAATCAGTTTGAAGACCTCGAAAAAATGGCAGGTCAGTCACCCGTTATTAAATTCGTTAATTATCTTATTAGCAACGCCATCCATGACGGCGCAAGTGACATACATATCGAGCCGAAGCCAAAGTTCACTAAAGTGCGATATCGTATAGATGGCGTCCTCTTCGAGACAATGCAGTCTCCTCTCCAGATGCATCCCGCTATAGTCTCGCGTATAAAAATTATGTCAAATCTCGACATATCTGAGAGAAGATTGCCTCAGGACGGTAAAATCTCTGTCATCATCGGTGGGAAAAATGTCGACCTGCGGGTCTCTATACTGCCGACGAGTATGGGCGAGAAAGTTGTTATACGTATCCTCGAGAGCAAGTCTATTATGAGAGGCCTCGAACAGTTGGGTATGGAACCTGGCGCAATGGAGACATTCAAAAAACAAATTGCTATGCCTCACGGAATCTTTCTCGTCACAGGCCCAACGGGCTCCGGTAAAAGCACAACCCTGTACTCGGCTTTGAACCAGATGGATGGAAACAGTCTTAACATCTCGACCGTCGAGGACCCCGTCGAATACAAGCTCGATTTCTGCAATCAGGTTCAGACAAGCGAAAGAATCGGACTGACCTTCGCTTCGGCGCTGCGAAGCCTGCTGAGACAGGACCCTGATATCATTATGGTCGGTGAAATCCGCGACAATGAGACTGCAAGAATCGCAGTCCAGGCCGCTTTAACCGGCCACCTCGTCCTCTCTACTCTGCATACTAATGATGCACCGAGCAGCATTACGAGATTGGTCGATATCGGTATTGAGGCATATTTGATTTCCGCTTCCTTGAACGGCGTTCTTGCTCAGAGACTTGTTAGAAAAATTTGCCCGCATTGCAAGCAGCCTTATCAGGTAACTGAACAGATGAGAACTTATGTGGAAAGAGCAGGCATCGAACCACAACAGCTCTTGAAGGGTGTGGGTTGTGATAAATGTAGAGGTTCAGGCTACCTCGGACGTATCGGCATCTATGAAATGCTCGTCATCGATGAGAACTACAGAAGCATCATAAACGAAGACCCTTCTGTAAACGGTATGCGTCGTGCCTTTTGTCAAAATAGCGGCACTACTCTATTTGACGACGGCATTAACAAAGTAAAAAAAGGAATAACAACTATGGAAGAGGTTCTACGTGTCACCGAAATATATGGAAAAAATAAAGATGAGGTGTTCGTGGAAAATATATCATAGAAATAATGGAACTTAAGTCGGCAGAAACAAAAGGAATGAGATTATGAATATTAAGGATATTTTGGCAAAAGCTATTGAGCAGGATGCTAGTGACGTCCATATCAATGTTGGTATGCAGCCCATCCTGCGCAGGAATACCGAGTTGTTTGAAATGGACTTCGACTGCGTAACCGATAATGACGCAAAGAAAATGATACTCGATATGGTTGGACCGGATAGATTCGAGGACCTTGAGCAAAAAAGAGACCTCGATTTTTCAACCTTCCTCGATGATGGACATCGCTTCAGGGTCAATGCGCATTACCAGTGTGATACTATCGCCATTGCCTTCAGGATTATTCCCAATCAGGTTCCGCTCATCGAAGATTTAAGCTTGCCGCCAATTGTCTCTGAGCTTGTCGACCTGCCGAGGGGTCTTGTCCTTGTAACCGGCCATACCGGTTCAGGAAAAAGCACCACACTTGCTTCTATGATTGGTGCCATAAATATAAAGTACAGAAAAAGGGTTATTACTCTCGAAGACCCGATTGAGTACCTGCTGGAAAACAAAATGTGTATGATAGAGCAGCGGGAAATCGGCTCTGACTGCCCCGAATTCGCATCCGGTCTGAAACACGTCCTCAGGCAGGACCCTGACATCATTATGGTCGGTGAGATGCGGGACCTCGAGACTACAAGCTCGACAATCACTGCCGCCGAAACTGGTCACCTCGTCTTCAGCACCCTGCACACCGTCAACGCTCCTCAGACAATTGAGCGTATCGTGGATATTTACCCCGCCACTCAGCAGAACCAGATTCGTACCATGCTCGCAAATACTCTGCAGGCTGTTATCTCGCAGACCCTCTTCAGAAGAATCGATGAGCCCGGTATGGTTCCGGGCGCCGAGATTCTCCTTTGCACCTCTGCCGTTAGAAACTGTATCCGCGAAAACCGTATTTACGAAATACAAAATGTCATTGAAACCTCGAGAAGAATCGGTATGCAGTCTATGGATTACAGCATAGCTACCCTCTTCTTCAAGGGCTACATAGATAGAGAAGAAGCCATCGCGAGGTCAACAAATCCTGTAAAGATGAATAAGGTTCTTGCTGAGGGCTCGGAAGGTATTGATAGTACTAAAAAAAAGGTTTTGTCAGAATCTTAGCGGAATAGTGAACCCTAACTGATACCTTGCCCTTTTTGTGGGAGATAGGGTTATGGAAACTGTGATAAACAGGTTACGCCAGTTCAGGGTCGAGTTAGGCCCGAGCAGAAAAGATATCCTGAACTTTACAAATCAGCTGTCCGTTATGGTCCGGGCTGGTATCAGCATTCAGGATTCGCTTGAAGCAATTGCAGAGCAGGAAAAGAACCAGAAATTCGCCGCCGTTATAAGCGACCTGAAAAAAAGAATTGAAAGTGGTGATAGTTTTTCGCAGGCCTTGGCGGCTTACCCAGAGGTTTTCAGCAACCTGTACATAAATATGGTAGCCGCTGCTGAAATCTCCGGCTCTTTAAGTCAAATGTTGGAAAAGCTCGCCGGCTATCTCGACCAGGAAAACGAGACCCGCTCGCAGGTCAAAGGTGCTATGATTTATCCCATTATTATTGCCGTTATGGCTGTCGTCGTCACCATCTTCCTGCTCTGTTTTGTCCTGCCGAGATTCATCTCTATCTTTGCCGGAAACGAGCACCTCCTGCCCGCTCCTACCAAGATTCTTATGGCGAGCAGTGCTTTTCTCAGAAATTTCTGGTACCTTCTGATTCCGGCCTTGGCCGGCCTCTGCTTCGCCTTTTTCTACTTCATTAATACTCATAAAGGACGACTCTGGTGGGACAAAACAAAGCTCATATTGCCTATTATAAGGACCCTCTGCAGAAGTTTGTATATTACACGGTCGCTGCACACTATGGGAGTCCTGACAAACGCGGGTGTCCCAATCCTCGATACTATCTCAATTACCGCTCATATTGCCGGAAACTCTATGTATAAAAATATGTGGCTCGGCGTGCAGAACGAGGTCAAACAGGGCAAAAAAATCGCAACAAGTTTGAACAAATACCGTCTAATGCCGCCGAATGTCGTCCAGATGATAAGAAGCGGCGAAGAATCGGGTGCTATGAGTGAGGTGCTCAGGGACATTGCCAATTTTTATGCAAGAGAGCTCAAAACTGTTATCAAGGCTGTTACTTCTATGATTGAGCCCATTATGATTGTTGTTATGGGTTTGCTGGTCGGGTTTATCGCGATGAGTATCATTTTACCGATTTTCAAAATGTCGGCCCTCGTTTCACAATAAATTTTTTGTTTGATGAGGATTATATATGAAAAG
>CAYLMG010000063.1:7724-10863 GCA_964384565.1 uncultured Pirellulales bacterium
TCGTCAGGGTCACCGTCCAGGTCTACCTCAACTCAAAACTTATCAGCGAACAAAACTGGATTCGGGCAAGGTACTAAAAAATGAAAAATATAAAATACAAAAAGTCAGTTTATAAGTGCAAATCCCTCGCAGGTTTCACCTTCGTTGAGATTTTGGTTTCTCTGCTGGTTACCGCTATGCTCATTACCGCTGTTGCCGTCGCCTTTAACGCCTCTGTCAAGAACTATAATATGAACGAGGACGTCTTCAAAGCCGTCAACAAGGCTCGCCAGGCCCTGACACTCATTACAACACAGCTTCGAACTGCAGAGGCCGTCGAACCAAACTCGCCTCCAAATGAGTGTGCATTTTTCTCAGCCGCCGGAGAGGACATCACCTATCAGTTCGACTCATCGCAGAACAAGCTATATATGATAAACAGTTCCGGTACTTATCTTCTATGTGGTGACGTTGTCGCTATGACTTTTACGAAAAACACCGGCGGGGGCGGTCTCTTCGTCGAGAGCGTCCAGATTTCTATGACCGTTACTTCAGGCGATGTCCAGAAAACCTTCTCTGCAGCAGTCGTTATCCGCAAAAATCTCCAGTAAAGATACCTCTTGAAACAGCTTAGTTTGTGGACTGCAGCGAGTTCAATCGAGTCGTTTTATCCCCGATTTTCTTATCCCGCACCAGCGCATTCCCTCATATACTGTCACACTGATACACCGATATACTTTGCTTTATCTATTTATTGACTTAGAGCCGCGGTGGTAATAAAATCTCTACTTAGGCTTTGAAATTAAGTACGAAACTGTAATTTGGCGAAAGGACGCAATGGCTGCAATAAACGAAAATTTCCTGAAACTGCAGGCCGGCTACCTCTTCCCCGAAATTGCAAGAAGGATTAAGGCCTTCAAAGACAAAAATCCAGAAGCAGACGTAATCAGTATGGGTATTGGGGATGTTACTCAGCCGCTGCCGCCTGCAATCATTGATGCTATGCACAGGGCTGTTGACGAAATGGCGAGTCTTGAAACCCTAAAAGGTTACGGCCCTGACCACGGTTATGATTTTCTCATCGACGCCGTTATCAAAAACGATTTCAACATCAGGGCTGTTGAAATTGACAGAGATGAAATCTTTGTCAGTGACGGTGCGAAGTGTGATACCGGCAATATGCAGGAAATATTCGATACATACAATACTGTTGCCGTTACAGACCCCGTCTATCCTGTTTACGTCGACACGAACGTGATGGCTGGAAGAACCGGCGTCGCAGATGATAAAGGCCGGTATGGAAAAATCGTTTATATGCCCTGCACAGCCGAGAACGATTTCATCCCTGCTCTGCCCGACCGAAAGGTCGATTTAATCTACCTGTGCTTTCCGAACAATCCAACAGGCGCCGTCGCAACCAAAGGCCAGCTCAAAGATTGGGTCAACTATGCAAAAGCTAACAAAGCCGTTATCTTTTTTGACGCCGCTTACGAGGCCTATATTACCGACCCTGCCATCCCCCACTCAATCTACGAAATTGACGGTGCAAAAGACGTGGCAATCGAATTTCGAAGCTTCTCGAAGACGGCGGGTTTTACTGGCGTTAGGTGTGCATTTACCGTTGTACCGAAACAATTGAAGGCTTATACGAAAGACGGCAGGGCGGTTGACGTAAATCCAATCTGGCACAGAAGGCACGCAACCAAATTCAACGGTGCCTCTTACATCTCACAGGCTGCAGCCGCTGCCGTCTATACAGAGCAGGGCAAAAAGCAGATAAAACAAATAATTGACCTGTATATGAAAAATGCAGAGCTCATCAGGACCTCTCTTACAAAGCTCGGCTACAAAGTTTATGGCGGTATAAACGCTCCGTATATCTGGCTGAAGACGCCAAACAACATCGGCTCGTGGCAGTTTTTTGATTATCTCTTGAATCAGGCCCACGTCGTCGGAACACCCGGCGCGGGTTTCGGGCCTTCGGGTGAAGGGTATTTAAGGCTTACTGCCTTTGCTCAGCCGGAAAATGTCAGAGAGGCAATGAAACGCTTTGCAAAAGTGAAAATCTGAAAATGACAAACGTAAAAACAGTATATATCGGCTTGGGCAGCAATCTCGGTGACAGAAAGCAGAATATCGATAAAGCACTGGAAATCCTCGCTCAGACTGATAATATCAAGCTTCTTCGTGTATCCGAACTGATTGAGACTACCCCTCTTGCCGGTAACGAGCAGCCGAACTATCTCAACACCGTCGCTGAAATACAGACCACACTTTCCGCTCAGCAGATCCACTCAAAGACTTTAGCTATCGAAGCCGGTCTCGGCCGAACAAGAAACGTAAAATGGTCACCCAGAACCATCGATTTGGACATCCTCTTTTTCGGTGACGAAATCATCAATCAGCCGAGCCTGACAATCCCTCATCCTCAGTTGCACCTCCGCTCCTTTGTATTGAAGGGACTGAGCGAATTGAATCCGGTTCTTGAGCACCCGGTTATGAAGGTCTCTGTACAGCAGCTTCTCAGCAGGCTTAACGGCTGTGATTTTGTCCCGGACCCAGCTTGCCCTAAACTAATCAGCATAGCCGGCGTCATTGGCGTCGGAAAGACAACCCTCGCACAAAGACTCGCCTCTTTACTCGATGGTACACTCTTGCTCGAGCCTTACGACAAAAATCCCTTTATGCCCGAAGTCTACGCCGGCAAAACTGATTTGGCTCTCGATTCCCAGCTATTCTTTCTCACTCACAGAATCGAACGGTTAGCCCCCGAAGCCTTAAACAACCAAAAAACTTACATCACCGATTACATATTCGAAAAGGAGCTTATCTACGCTAACCGTCAGCTAAACCAGGTCCAGCTTGAGTTATATTACAGAATTTACAACACTCTGTCCTCGAAGGTTACTGCACCTGTGCTCGTAATTTATCTGACGGACACAGCCCAAAATTGTCTCGACCGCATCCACCGGCGGAACCGTCGCTACGAACAAGGTATAGAGCTTACTTTCCTCGATGCACTTGACAGCGATTACCATCGGCTCTTCTCGGAATGGAAAACGTCACCTGTCATTCGAATCGACGCCTCACAGCTTGATTATGAAAACGACTCTTATTTTGAACATTTAACTAAGCAGATAAAATGCTATATCGATGTAAA
>CAYLMG010000064.1:0-2017 GCA_964384565.1 uncultured Pirellulales bacterium
AACTGTCGAGAGAGCTCTACAAATCAAACCTTTTTTTGCAAAACGAACCCAATTTGTACCACGGGCATCCTGCCCGTGACTCATCGCTAAGTATTTGCAATATAAGATGTTACGCAATTTTTCAGCCCTTCGAACTGCACGAAAACCACCCAAAAAACGAAGCCAAACGAACCCAAAACGAACCCAATTTTGAGCTAAAATTGGGTTCGTTTTTCCAATATTGGCTTTGTTTTTCACCAAACGCCAGTCAAAAATTAAAAATTCGGGAATTAAGAGACGAATGGAGAAAGTTCGCGGAGTCTGGCGATGATGGGCGGGAGTTTTTCAATGACGAAATCAATTTCCTCGTCGGTGGTGTACCTGCTCAGGCTGAACCTTATCGAGCCGTGAGCGGCGGTGAAGGGGACACCCATAGCACGCAGGACGTGCGAAGGCTCAAGCGAGCCGGAAGTGCAGGCCGAGCCGCTGGAGGCGCAGATACCGAATTTGTCGAGCATAAGCAGGATCGATTCGCCTTCGATATATTCGAAACTGATGTTCGTCGTGTTCGGCAGACGATTATCTTTGTCACCATTGAGCATCGAGGCAGGGCATTTTTCGAGGATTGCAGCTTCCAGCCTGTCACGCAGAGACTTTACTTTTGTGTTTTCCTTTTCAATATTTTCAGCGGCGAGCTCGCAGGCCTTTCCGAGTCCGACAATGGCAGGCGTGTTTTCGGTGCCAGCCCTTTTGCCGGCTTCCTGATGACCGCCGACAATAAAAGGCGATATTCGAGTGCCCTTCTTGATATACAATGCGCCTATGCCTTTTGGGCCGTGAAGCTTGTGGCCCGAAAGGCTGAGCAGGTCGATTTTGCTTTTCGAAAGATTGAGAGGGATTTTGCCGACGACCTGCACGGCGTCGGTGTGAAAAACGCAGCCTTTGGAGGTTACCATTTCCGCGATTTGCTCGATGGGAAAGATAACGCCGGTCTCGTTATTCGCGTACATTATAGAGACGAGCGCGGTGTTATCATCGAGCTGGTTTTCGAGCTCATCCAAATCGAGATTTCCCGAGCGGTCGACGCCGAGCTCGACGACGTTGTATCCCTGGTTTTCCAGCTCGCGACAGACGGCAAGTACGGCCGAGTGCTCGACGCGAGATGTGATGACTTTGCGTTTATGGGGATATGCGGCGAGGGTTCCGGCGATAGCGGCGTTGTCTGATTCTGTGCCGCCGGAAGTAAAAACAACTTCAGAAGGGCTGCAACCAAGCAGGTCTGCGAGCTGCCGGCGAGCCTTAGTAATATTTTTTGCTATCCGGCCGCCAAAGGTGTGCATACTCGAAGGGTTGCCGTAAAGCTCACAAAACAGCGGAGCCATATCTTCGTAAACTTCCGGAGCGACCATCGTGGTAGCGTTATTATCAAGATAAACTGTTTTCATTTTTTAGGTGCCTCGAGAAGGTTGGCTGGATTCCTGCACAAAGATTTCAGGTGCGACAAATTCCTTCAGTTTTGCTTCGACGACGTCTTTCATCGTAAACTCTGCGGTTTTACACTGGGCACACATACCCCTGAAAGCGACAATCACCTTGTCACCTTCGACATCGATAAGCTCGATGTCGCCGCCGTGAGAGCGCAACGAGGGCCTGATTTGCTCATCGATAGTCTGCTGAATCAACTGAATTTTCTGAATGTTTTTAAGCTTCGCGGCCTTTTGAGGTTTCGGCTTCGCAGGGATTTTAAGCGTGTCAGCCTGAACTTTCTCGATAATTTTTTCGATTCCGCCCTTACAGCCGCCGCAGCCGCCGCCGGCCTTCGTATAGTTTGTCACCTGCTCAACAGTCGTGAGGTTATTTTCGCGAATGACTCTTTCAATCTCTTTGTCGGTGACGCCGAAACAGGTGCAGACAAGATTACCTTCGAGCTCGCGGGTTTTCCTGCCGCCCGTGCGGTAATTTTCAATGGCGGCTTCGAGGGCCTCTCTTCCCATAACAGAGCAGTGCATTTTCTGCTCGGGCAGGCCGCCGAGGTAAT
>CAYLMG010000064.1:2117-10798 GCA_964384565.1 uncultured Pirellulales bacterium
TCTCTTCCCATAACAGAGCAGTGCATTTTCTGCTCGGGCAGGCCGCCGAGGTAATCGGCGATATCTTTGTTGGTTACTTTCTCGGCTTCTTCGACGGTTTTACCTTTAATAAGCTCGGTAAGTACGGACGAAGAAGCGATTGCAGAAGCACAGCCGAAAGTCTTGAACTTTACATCCGCAATCCTGCCTTTTTCATCGAGCTTGAATGTGAGCCTCAAGGCGTCACCGCAGGCGAGGGAGCCCACCTCACCGACGCCGTCGGGATTTTCAATCTCGCCGACATTGCGGGGATGCAAAAAATGGTCTATAACCTTTTCAGTATAGTCCCACATCTTTTCGTTCCTCGTACTAAACTAATATTATTTACACGCAACCACAAGAGATTGTTCGAAGTCGGCGATTATGTCGTCAATGTGCTCTGTTCCGACGGAGACGCGGATAAAATCGGGCGTTACGCCGGCAGCAAGCTGCTCTGGTTCTGTAAGCTGCTGATGAGTAGTGCTCGAAGGATGAATTACGAGAGTTTTGCTGTCAAGGATGTTTGCGAGGTGGCTTGCGAGCTTTACATTTTCGATAAACTTTACGGCAGCTTCTTTGCCGCCCTTGATACCAAAACCGAGAATGGCACCCTGTCCGTCCGGCAGATACTTTTTAGCAATCTTATAATCGGGGTGCGAGGCCAGGCCTGGATAGTTCACCCAAGCGACAAAGGGGTGCTTTTCGAGCCAATGAGCGAGCTTCAATGCGTTTTCGCAGTGACGAGGTACCCTGAGGTGCAATGTTTCCAGGCCCTGCAAAAACAAAAAGGCATTGAACGGTGACATACAGGCGCCCATATCACGCAGTAAAGTTACGCGTAACTTTACAATGAAGGCGAGCTCTTTGAAAGATTCGACGTATTTTACGCCGTGATAGGCGTGGTCGGGCTCAGTAAGCTGGGGGAATTTTCCGTTAGCCCAATCAAATTTTCCGGAATCAACAACGATACCGCCTATACTTGTGCCGTGTCCACCGATGACTTTGGTGCAGCTATGAACGACGATATCAATACCGTGCTCCATTGGTCTGAAGAGCATCGGCGAAGTAACAGTGTTGTCGCAAACGACGGGTATACCATTATCGTGAGCGATTTTTGCGACTGCTTCAAAGTCAATTACATCATTTTTAGGATTGCCGATAGTTTCGATGTAGAGCAGCCTTGTGTTATCTTTGATTGCTTTTGCGAAATTTTTCGGTTCTTTGTTGTCGACGAAAGTTACGTCGATACCGAGTTTCGGCAGTGTATGGCTGAATAATGTTACGGTGCCGCCGTAAAGAGAGCTCGAGGAGACGATGTGCTGGCCGGCGCTGGTAATATTTAGGATGGCGTTTGTTATAGCGGCCATACCGGAGCTGAATGCGAGTGCTCCGGCGCCACCTTCGAGGGCAGCAATTCTTTTTTCCAGACAATCTGTCGTAGGATTCATCAGGCGAGTGTAGATATTGCCAAATTTTTTCAGAGCAAAGAGGTCTGCTGCGTGCTGAGTGTCCCTGAATAAAAAACTTGTTGTCTGGTAGATTGGGACAGCCCGGCTGAGAGTCTCGGAATCGACGGACTGGCCGGCATGTAAAGCCAGGGTTTCGAGATGATACTTTTTTTCTTCGGTCATAAAAAAATCCTTAATTATCTGGAAGGTAAAACCTCAACCATTCTGTCAAGGGCTTTCCGCGCTTTTATTCTTATATCTTCCGGTATTTCTATTCGGTACTGCATATTCTGCAAAGACCAGAGGAGCTTTTCGAGAGTAATTTTTTTCATATTGGGGCAAACGGCTTTTTCGCTGGCAGGTACGAAAACGGCATCGGGTCTCTGCTTGGCTAGCGGATGAATCATACCGACTTCGGTGGCGACGATGAATTCTTTTGCGGGACTGTCCTTTGCGAATCTGAGCATCTGAGAGGTGCTTAGGACCTGGTCGGAGAGAGCCTTGACGGGCTCAGAACATTCGGGATGTGCCATTACGACGGCATCGGGATATTTTTCCCTTGCGATTTTTATATCATCGTCGGTAATTACGATATGGGAGGCGCAATAACCGGGCCAGAGGATAAGGTGCCTTTGTGTTTTTTCGGAAACGAATCTTCCGAGATGTTGGTCGGGGACAAAAATAATTTTTTTGTCTTTAGGTAGTGAGAGGACGATTTCGGCGGCGTTAGCGCTTGTGCAGCAATAGTCGCTTTCGGCTTTGACTTCAGCAGAGCTGTTGACGTATGTTACGACAAGCGCACCGGGTTTCTCACTTTTAAGTTTTCGGAGCTGCTCGGCGGTAATCATATCCGCCAATGGGCAGCCTGCATTTTTATCCGGCAGCAGCACGGTTTTTTTGGGTGACAATACGGCTGCGGTTTCAGCCATAAACAAGACACCGCAAAAGACTATTATATCGGCGTCGGTTTTCGAGGCTTTTACGCTGAGTTCGAGCGAGTCGCCGGTAAAATCAGCGATGTCCTGAATCTCGGGCGGCTGATAATTGTGAGCGAGGATGACGGCATTTTGCTCGGCTTTTAGTTTATTTATTTTTTCAATCAACGCATCGCTCATAACACACCGGGAAGATTATTTTTTGCTCTTTTTATTATCAGGGTCTCTGTAAACAAGGTCGGCGTGGGGCGTCGAAACGGTGACGCCGGGTGGTACAGATTCTTTTATCCAGACATTACCTCCGACGACCGCGCCAGCTCCAATAGTGACATCTCCCAAAATAGTCGCCTCTGCATAGATTGTCACGTTATCCTCAATAGTGGGATGTCTTTTTATTCCCTTAATTATTCTGCCGCGTTCATCCTTTGTGAAGCTGAGCGCACCGAGAGTAGCACCCTGATAAATCTTCACGTTATCACCGATGACGGTTGTCTCACCAATTACGACGCCGGTACCGTGGTCGATGAAGAAATTTTTTCCTATTTTTGCACCTGGGTGTATATCGATTCCCGTTTTGGAATGTGCACACTCGCTCATTATACGCGGGATGAGGGGGACGTCTTTTAGATAAAGCTCGTGAGCAACACGGTAAGTTGCAATAGCGGTGATGCAGGGATAGCTTATAACAATCTCTTCGAAAGACTTTGCTGCTGGGTCTCCGTCAAAAGCAGCGGCGACGTCACCTTTGAGAAGCTCTCTTATTTCAGGCAGACGGTTTAATAAATGCAGAGCTGCGTGCTCGGCTAATTTTCTGCAATCACCGGTGTCGCAGTTTTGCATTCTGCAGCGATATCTAAGGGCGCGCTCAATCTGCTCGGCGAGCTCGGTATAGATATGATAGAGAATATCAATGACAATGAAATTTATATTAGAGCTGGTAACCGTTCTCTTGCCTGTATAACCGGGAAAAAGCACCTCTGTAAGCAAATCGATTATTTCGAGGATTTTTTCTCTGACAGGCAAATTAGAGATATCAATAAAATTTGTGCCGGAATCATCGACATAGGTTTTTGCAATTTCATTAACCACATCTGTAATTTTTTTTTCTGGCGATTTTTCGTTCAACATTTTCATATCCTTTTTAAACAGAGGTTCCTACACAAAACTTTTTGTTTTTCAGAGCTGCTCGAACATTTTAGTTGAAATATACCTTTCTCCGGTATCGGGCAGAATAACCACAATTGTTTTTCCCTGGTTTTGCTGCCTATAAGAGAGCTTGATAGCAGCCCACATAGCGGCACCGGCGCTGATACCGGCCAAAATACCTTCCTTTGCCCCAAGCTGTCTTGCAATCTCCATCGCATCTTCATTCGAGACCTGTATAATCTCATCGATTATATCAACGTTCAAGACTTTTGGTACAAATCCTGCGCCGATACCCTGAATAGCGTGAGGGCCGGGCTTGCCGCCTGAAAGAACGGGCGAATCCTTTGGTTCTACGGCAACTACCTTCAGGCCGGTGTTTCTCTTCTTTAAGACCTCGGCGCAACCCGTAATTGTACCGCCGGTACCGACCCCGGCAACAAATATATCCACATTACCGTCGGCATCGTTCCATATCTCCAGAGCAGTTGTCTCTCTGTGTATCTGAGGATTTGCCGGATTATTAAACTGCTGAGGCATAAAGGCGGAGTCTATTTCGCGTATAAGCTGATTTGCCTTTTCTATAGCACCAGGCATCCCTTTTTGTGCGGGCGTGAGGACAATTTCGGCGCCTAATAATTTAAGCAGCTTTCTCCTTTCAATACTCATTGACTCAGGCATAGTTAACATTAATTTATATCCTTTTGCCGCACAGACGCAGGCAAGACCAATGCCGGTATTGCCGCTTGTCGGCTCGATGATAACGGTGTCTTTCTTAATCTGTCCTTTTTGCTCGGCGGCTTCTATCATAGACAATGCGATTCTGTCCTTGACGGAGCCGCAGGGATTAAAAGATTCGAGCTTTGCGAGGACGGTTGCTTTTTCGCAAGCGAGCCTGTTTATACAAACCAGAGGAGTACAGCCTACAGCGGCAGTTATATTTTCAAAAACAGCACTCATAAAAGAACCTCCTAAATCTGGTAATCAGGCGTCTTTCGATTTTCAGCTCTGTCAAGCAAATCCTGTAAAGTTATTGATTGCAAGATATTTTCCACGGCTTCAGTTACCTTTACCCACACCTGTTTTACAATACAATCGTCCGACCTTTGACAATAGTCGTTATCGTCAACGCATTCGACAGCGGTCAGTTGGCCCTCGAGGCATCTTACGCAATCGCTAAGTTTAATCTCAGACGGCTTCTTTGCAAGGACATAGCCGCCTTTAGAGCCCCTAATACTTTTAACAAAACCACCTGATTTAAGGATGGCAATTAATTGCTCTAAATATTTAACAGAGATATCCTGCTTTTCAGCAATACGTTTGAGCTGAACCGGTCCCTTTCCATAATGAATGGCAAGCTCAAAAATTGCTCTAATACCATATCTTGTTCTTGTTGATAGTTTCATAAGAATCCATAAATCTTCTATTTTCCTACTATATTAGTAGTATATTTGTTTTTGTCAATTTTTGTTTGGTAAAAAGCGAAAAATTTGTGAAAAAAAGGGAAATTTACAAAATCTGCCGTTTTTTTACCCTGTCAGGCCGTGTCTAATTAAAAGCTGAGCAGTTATAAACGACGTAAAAAGTCAATTTACTTGACAAGAATTCTGTAGTAGCTTAAAATGTCAAAGTAGCATCAGAAGATTTTCTTTTAAGGGGATGTTAAGGATGGCAAAATCTTCCAAAAAGAAAATTGCGTTTATTTCCTCCTATCCGCCAAGAAAATGCGGGATTGCAACTTTTACATCCGACCTTATCGAAAACATCCGTTTGTCAACCAAAGGCGGCTTCGAGGCGCTGGTGGTCGCAATACAGTCAGAAAAGCATAAATACCGCGACCCTGTGAAGTTCGAAATTCGTCAGGATGTTAAAAATGATTACCTCTGTGCAGCGGATTATATTAACTTCAGTCATGTCGACCTTGTCAGCGTACAGCACGAATACGGTCTTTTCGGCGGTGATGCAGGCTCATACCTGAGCCTTCTTCTGAACCGATTAAACGCACCTGTAATAACAACCCTTCATACCCTTCTCGATAAGCCGGCGCCTGTCTACTACGAGTCACTGGTAGACGTATGCAATGCCTCATATAAAGTAATAACAATGAACAAACGAGGCGTTGAAATGCTTCATGACATATACGGGATAGATAAAAAGAAGATTGAGCTGATTGCTCACGGGATACCTGATTTACCTTTTGTGGACAACAACTACTACAAGCATAAATTCGGTATTGAAGGCAGGAAGACGATTCTGACATTCGGTCTTCTGAGTAAAAATAAAGGTATAGAGGTAATGCTGAAGGCGATGCCTTCAATAATTGAAGCCGACCCTTCGGTTCTTTACGTAATCCTCGGTATGACGCACCCGCTGGTATTAAAGGACGAGGGAGAATCGTACAGATTCAGTCTCCAGAGACTGACCCAGCAGTTAGAGTGCAACGAATATGTAATGTTTCATAACAGATTTGTAAGCGACGAAGAGCTACATAATTTTTTATGTGCGGCTGACATATATGTGACTCCATACCTGAACGCGGAACAATTGACAAGCGGTACTTTGTCTTACGCGGTCGGGACGGGCAAAGCAGTTGTCTCAACGCCGTACTGGGCAGCCGAGGAACTTTTAGCTGGCGGCCGGGGTAAACTTGTCAGGTTCGGTGACTCGAAACAACTCGCTGAAACGATAATAGAGATACTTAAAAATGAGTCACTATATTATTCGCTTCGGAGAAAGGCATACGATTACGGCCGGTCTCGAACGTGGCCTAAAATAGGGCACGCATACTGGAAACTATTCAACTCAATCAAGGTGCCAATCCCCATTATCCGAAAGAAGCTGCCAGCAGGAGCCAAAGGCACACCAAGTATTGAAATACCCGAGCCGTCATTAGTACACCTTAAAAGACTTACCGATGATACGGGGATGTTTCAACACGCGAAATTTATCGTTCCGAACCGTAAATACGGCTATTGTACGGACGACAACGCACGAGGAGTAATCGCAATGAGCCGTTATTATGCGCAGTACCCGGAACCGGAGGCGATGCGTCTCTTCGACATTTATTTATCTTTTATTATACATTCGCAGAATAAAAACGGTCTGGTTAGAAACTTTATGAACCATGACAGGAGCTGGATGGAAAACGAACCGCTTCACGACGCTCTGGGGCGTGTACTGTGGGCGTTTGGCACGGTTATGGCTAATTCGCCATCACCAGATTATGTACCGATAATCAAGGACTGCTTTGACAGGTCGGTAAAACATATAAAGAAACAACTTCCCAAAGGAATAGCATACTCGATACTTGGAATGAGCGATTATTTAAGACAGTTTTCAGGCGCCAGTGACATCAAGCGGGAGATGGAGCTGGCAGCAGACGAGCTTTTACTGCAATACAAAGAAAACAGCTACCCTGACTGGCAGTGGTTCGAAGATATTTTAACATACGATAATGCGATACTACCTTATTCTATGTTCGTAGCGGGACAAACACTGTCAGAGAAATATTTCGATGTCGCAGAAAAGACATTTAAGTTTTTGCTTTCCAAAACCTACAACGGCAGTCATTTCAGCTTTGTGGGAAGCAACGGCTGGTACGAGCGTGGAAAGACAAAGGCCGAGTTCGACCAGCAACCAGTAGAGGCTGCAAGCACGGTGATGATGCTCAAGGCCGCCTACGATGTTACAGGTGACAGTGAACTTCTGAAACTTCAGAAAAAAGCCTTCGACTGGTTTTTGGGTGAAAACGACCTTCACATACCGGTTTACAACTTCAAGACTAAAGGCTGTCACGACGGTCTTATGCAGGGAGGCGTTAACGCCAACCAGGGCGCCGAAAGCATGCTGAGCTTTTTGTTGAGTCTATTGACAATCGTCGAAAACTATACCACTCTTGAAAAAATCGACTCAGGTAGCGAGGCTGGTGGAAAAGCAGCGATTGCAAAACAAAATCAAAAGATACAACAGACAAAAGGTCAAATACCTATAGAGGATTTGCCCTCAAACGCCAAACCGGATAAAGGGAAGGTAACAGAATCTACATAAAAGCCGAATACATTGATTAGAAGAACGTCTCTGAAACCCGCCGTGTATAACTATCCGCCTTCGAGCAATTCAGCGGTTTTTTCAGCGGTCCACTGAATATCGCCGCCTAGTCCCTGGACCGTCTGACAATTTACCAAAGCAAGGCTTAAAACAATTAAAACAATTATTAAAAGAACTTTTTTTACCATTTTCTAAAATCCTTTTTCCGTCAACCAATTTTTTTCCAAGCAACACTCTTGCTCAAATGCGAGAAATATTATAAGCCTGTTGATGTTAGAGCTATGCACCTTTTCAGTAAAGATGTATAATATTATCGGTCAGAAGAAGCAATTTACATAAGAAAAGTTGCAATGAAGATAGCCAGCTTTAATGTTAACGGTTTGCGAGCGCGTCTTGGCGTCGTGTTAGAATGGCTCGAAAAACAGAGGCCTGACGTTCTCTGCCTGCAGGAAACCAAGGTTAGGGATGAAGAATTTCCCACAGAGAGCCTCGAAAAAAGCGGCTATGAGTATATCTATTCGGGGCAAAAAAGCTATAACGGGGTTGCGATTTTCAGTAAAAGACCGATAAAAAACGCCCGTTACGGCTTTGAGGAGGAGCCGAGAGATAAAAGCCGCTTTATAAAAGCAGAAATAAACGAGGTCATAATCGTCAATACATACGTTCCGCAGGGTTATTTGCCTGAATCAGATAAGTTCCAATATAAATTAAACTGGTTTAACCGGCTGCGGAGATATTTTGAAGACAATTTCAATCCCACTGACCAAATAATCTGGACAGGTGATTTCAATGTAGCGCCGGAAGCGATAGATGTTTATGACCCGGCAGGTTTGCTCGGTCATGTATGTTTTAATCCTGAAGTTACAAAGGCACTCAAAGAGGTTACACAGTGGGGTTTTGAGGATTTGTTCAGGAAGCACTGTAAAGATGCAGGCCAATACACGTTCTGGGACTACCGGATGCGGGGTTCTTTTAAGAGAAATCTCGGATGGCGTTTAGACCATATTATGGCAACAAAGCCTATGGTTGACAAATGCAGAAGCTGCTATATCGATAAAGAGCCACGGTGTGCGGAGCGGCCGAGCGACCA
>CAYLMG010000065.1:0-4520 GCA_964384565.1 uncultured Pirellulales bacterium
GACAGGCTCGCCGCCGAAGCCGCTCAATTCGAGCTTGCAGCAGGCACACACAGAACCCTTATGCAGCGGCAGTACCTCGCTTATATTGCTTTTACCAGGCCGAGCGAATTTCTGTGCATCAGTTATCCTGCGGTTGACGAAAAGGCCAGGCCTGTTGTGCGTTCGCAGTTTATTGACGATATTGAATCGCTGTTTGACGATGTTACTGAAAAACCGGCGGCCTCGCACGATTGGTCGGTGAGCGTTGATGATTCCGCTTCGATTGATATTGATAAGATTTATACCCAAAGCAAATTTGCCGATTTTCTTTGTGTTCAGGCTGGCAGCGATAGTCGAATCACCAGCCTCATCGAAAAATTGCGTGGAGACGACCAGTTCGCAGAGACAGCTTCTTTTGTTCGAAAGGCCCTTGAATACGATAACAAGGCAGAGCTTGACAAAGCTGTCTTAAAACAGCTTTACGGTCCCGTCCTGCGAAGCTCAGCGTCAAGGCTGAGTACCTTCGCACAGTGCCCATATAAATATTTTGCCCGTTATGTGCTTGAGCTTACCGAGCGAAAGGAATCGAAATTTGAGCCGCTGGATATAGGCAGATTTTATCACGCGGTTCTTGACAGGGTTCTAAAAGAGCTAAAAGAAAACTCTGATGATTTTGCAACAGTCTCGCAAGAACGGCTCATAGAAGTTTTGACGATGGTGGTTGCTCAGATTGTCGAATCGGATTCTTTCATCAAGGGCTTTTGCCGGCACAGCAGGCACAATACTTTTATCGTTGCCTCTGCATGTGAGGTTCTGCAGAACTTTTTGCCGGCCGTTTCGAGAATGGTTAGGGCTGGCGAGTTTAGACCTGTTCTTTCAGAACTCTGGTTCGGCGGCGAACAAGATGAAAGTGAGTTTAAGATTGTACTAAGCGGTAAGCGAGCTGTTTCATTAGCAGGCAGGATTGACAGAATTGATGTCAATAAGACTGATGCCGGCTGCTCTGCCGTCATCTTCGATTATAAGCGAAGCTTTGCGGCTTTTAGCTGGTCAAGATTTTATCACGGCCTGGATATGCAGCTGCCTATTTATATGCTCGCAGTCCGTAGCTCGAAGCTGCCAGCTCTTGCCGGCTGCGATATCGCCGGAGCTTTCTATATACCGGTTGAAACTAAACACCGACCGTCTGAAAAACAGCGCAAAGAAAGTTTTGATTATAAGGGCAGCGGCCTGTTTAACGGCGAATTCGCTTTTTTGCTTGATAGTCAGGCAGCGGCAAACAGCGAGCTTTATAATTTTTATGTCAATAAAGACGGCAGCCCTTACGGCAGCTATAACAACAGGGGGGCGTTAAAGCCTGAAGATTTTCAAAAGACCCTGAAATATTGCGAGAAAAAAATAGCTGAAATCGCAGAGGCTATTCTGGCAGGGACAATAGATATTAAGCCTGTTAAGATTAGGACCAGTTTTTCTGCGTGCACTTTCTGTGAGTATAAATCGGTTTGTAGGTTTGACTGGCAGCTCAATGATTATAATTCTTTACAGCCGAGAACGAAAATGGATGTGCTTGGTGAGGTTTGATACCTGATGGAAGAGCGAAAAATAAAATGGACACCGCAGCAGAGGCTTGCAATCAGCCGGCGGGGAAGTGACGTCCTTGTAACCGCTTCCGCAGGAACCGGCAAGACGGCTGTTCTTAGCGGCCGGTGTGTCGATATCGTCTCGGATAAAAAGGCCTCACCGAGTATCAGCAATATGCTTGTCCTTACCTTTACCGACGCAGCTGCCGAGCAGATGCAGCAGCGAATTAGAGAGCAGCTGAAAGTCCAGCTCGCAAAAGACAGGTCAAATACACATCTTTTGACCGAGCTTACCCTCCTGGCAGGCGCCGACATAAGCACGATACACTCGTTCTGCAAAAGGCTGATAACCGAATATTTTTATCAGCTTGACATTGACCCGAACTTCCGTGTGATTGATGCCGACGAGCAGACGCTGCTTAAGTTCGAGGCACTTGAAAAAACCCTGGAGTGGGCGTGGGGCCAGGACCATTTGCAGGCCGGACTCGATAAGCTTTTTTACGCCCGCGACCTGCGCCCTAACGGAAGCCTCGCTGCCGGGATTATTTCCATCAGCGATTTTCTCGACAGCATCCGCTGGCGTCGGAGCTGGTACGAAAAAGCCGTTTTTTTGTCACAGGCAGCCGAACCTTTTGAAACACAGCTCGGCGTAGCGCAAAAGCAGATTATCGAGGAAAGACTCACCTTTATTCTCAATCAGCTTAATTTTGCTAAAAGACTTTACGAGATTCGTTCCGGCTCTACCGGCTGGCCGGCAGACTCTCAGCAGCTTTTCGCAGAACGCCTCCAAAAATGTATCGAGTCGCTGAAAGCAGGCGACTGGAACAGTTTTGTCGCTCAGCTAAGGGACTTCGATAAGCCGAGAGTTTATAAGCCGAAGGATGTTGATAAAACAATCGCCGAGCTGATTGCTAACGTGATTAAAAACTCTCTCGAGAGTTTCACCGCTCTTTCGCAGCTTGCTCTGTTAAATCCGGATTACCTGGACAGGACAAAAGGCTCTGTTAGTTTGGCTACTAGGGCTGCTGTTGAGCTTGTCAGGCAATTTGACCGGTTCTACAGTGATACAAAACAGGCTGTGAATTGTATGGATTTTGCAGACCTTGAGCATTATGCGCTCAGACTATTGGCTGAGCCTGAAGGTTCGGCCGATGAAATCAAACCCTCCGAAACCGCACTGTCACTTCGAAGAAAGTATCGCTATATCTTTATTGACGAGTATCAGGATATCAATCCTGTTCAGGAAGCTATAATTAAAGCCCTCAGCAGCTCTGATAACGTCTTTGTTGTCGGTGACATCAAGCAGAGCATTTATGCTTTTCGCGGTGCCGAGCCTAAGATTTTTCTCGGCCAGCTCACCCCTGCGGCGATTGACCCTGCTGAACTCTCCAGGCCGCTGCGCGTTGACCTCAACGCCAACTTCCGCTCCGCAGGCGGCATCCTGGATTTTGTTAACATGCTTTTCAGCAGGATAATGACAAAGGATTCTGCGGATATTGATTATGACAGCTCGGCCTTTTTGAAGCCGGCCTCGCAAAGACCGACCTCTGACAAAAAAGCAGCCGCTGTCGAGCTTCATTTACTCGATAGAGACGATAGGCAAAACAATTCGCAGCAGGATGAAGATGAATCAATTGAAAACGACCAGACGGATTTCGCATCCCTGCGAAAGTGCCAGGCTGCGATGATAGCTCAGCGAATAAAACAAATGGTAGGAGCCGAATCCGGTAAAGCCGCCTTGCAAATATATGATGAGCAGGAAAATCGTATGCGTGACGTCGAATACGGTGACATTGTCGTTTTAATGCGCTCGCCGGCCAAAAGGATAAATGATTATGTGCAGATACTGCGACTTTCAGGTATTCCCGTCAGCAGCAGGGGCTTTGCCGGCTATTTTGAGGCGACAGAGGTAAGCGATATGATGTGCCTGCTTAAGGTCCTTGACAACCCTCAGCGTGACATCGAGCTGGCTGCTGTACTGCGAAGCCCGATTTTCAATGTCACCGACACCGAGCTTGCCAAAATCAGGATACACGAGCAGGCTCTGCAGGAATGTAGAAGTTTTTACGATTGTGTATCCGCGTATATAGAGAGTGGAGAAGATGCTCACCTGTCGGCAAAGCTCAAAGAGACCCTGCTGCGAATCGAAACCTGGAGGGATTGTGCCCGTGCAGGCAATCTTGCGGATTTGCTCTGGCAGATATATCGTAAGAGCAGCTTGTTATCATTTGTCTCGGCGCTTCCGGACGGCCGGCTCCGCAGGGCAAATCTGCTAAAACTGCACGACAGGGCGATACAGTTCGAGGCCTTTGCCAGCAGCCGCCAGAGTGTCTCACTCGGCCGGTTCGTAGAATTTATCGAGAGACTCGAACAGGCAGGGGCCGAATGGACGCTCGCAGAACCGCTCAGCCTGCGCGAAAATGCGGTAACAATTACGAGCGTTCATAAAAGCAAGGGGCTGGAATTTCCAGTAGTAATCGTCGCTGAGCTTGATAACAAGTTCAATATAACCGAGTTGAACCGGGAATTTATCGCCGATGCGAATCTTACACTTGGCCTTGAACTCATCGATAAAGCATCGAATTCGAAATTAACCTCGCTCGCTCACCAGGTTATCGTCGAAAAAAAGCTGTGCACCGCTTTAGCCGAGGAGATGCGAATACTTTACGTTGCCGCTACGCGTGCCAAAGACAAATTGATTTTAACCGGCTGTCGGGGCGCGAAACGCTGCCGTGATATTGTGCTGCGGGGCTTTTTCTCCGCCTCCGAGAAAGCAAGCGGCCAGCTTCGATGCTGCAATAGTTTTTTAGACTGGATTCTTTACGGACTCGCCGACCAAAAGAATCTGCACGAAGTTTTAGAAACCGGCTTTGTCGATGAGTCTGTCGATAACGGCCTGTTCGATTTCAAACTTTACGGCAATGTCGAGCTCAAAGAGCTTTCGCAATATATAGAGTCTCT
>CAYLMG010000065.1:4620-10326 GCA_964384565.1 uncultured Pirellulales bacterium
AACCGTTGCTGATAGTATTGACGCTGATTCGATTGTGTGCTTTTTTGAACGTCAGCCGGGGCGATTGGCAGCCGAAAAGGCTAATGTCGTCTGGCGGGAGTGGCCGTTCACTTTTACCTTGCCTTTTTCGGAACTTAGCGATTCGAGCAGCGGGCAACGAGCGACGAGCGACGAAAACGTGGTCGTGCAGGGTATAATAGATATGCTGATTATAACGGCTGGGGGGATTATAATAGTGGATTTTAAGACCGACAGAATTGCAGCCGATAATGCAAAAGAGCGGGCAGAGCTTTATCGAAGTCAGCTTGAGCTTTACGCCAGGGCTGCCGGGAGCATTCTCAAAAAGAGCGTGCTCGCCAAATGGCTGTACTTTCTCAGTTGTAATATTGCCCTCGAAATCGGGTAAATTTTACTTGAGTGCCGTTTTTTTGTTTGTACAATAGCCCTTCTGCAATTTAAGTTGCTCCTTAAATAAAACGATGATTTAAAGATAAAAGATTCAATGGAGACATTGTGATTATGACAGACGCACCAAAGGCAAATGCGGTAATAGGCCAGTCCGGAGGCCCGACAGGTGTGATAAACGCTTCTCTTGTCGGCGTTATAGAAGAGGTCTGCAAGCACGAAGAGATTGAAAATCTTTACGGTGCCATACATGCGGTCGACGGCATCGTTGCTGAACAGTTCGTTGACCTAAAGCAGCTTTCGGTTCAGGTCCTCGAAGGTATGGCAAGATGTCCTTCAGCGGCTCTCGGCTCCAGTCGTACAAAGCCTGATAGAGAATATTGCGAAAAGATTTTCGATGTCTTTAAAAAGCGTAATGTCAGGTACTTTTTCTATATCGGAGGCAACGATTCCGCTGATACCGCTCATATCATCAATATGATGGCAGCCGATGTCGGTTACGAGATGCGCGCCTTTCACATACCAAAGACGATTGACAATGATCTGGTGGTCACCGACCACTGCCCGGGTTACGGCACTGCGGCAAAGTTTGTGGCCAGTGCCCTTATGGGCGATGACCTCGACAACAGGGCACTGCCGGGTATAAAGGTCGATTGTGTTATGGGGCGGCACGCAGGATTTTTGGCCGCTGCCGCTGCACTCGGCAGACAGAGAGATGATGATGGACCGCACCTGATTTATTTCCCCGAAAAACCAATATCGTTGGATAAATTCTTAAGTGAAGTCGAAAACAATTATAAAAAACTTGGTCGATGTGTTGTTGTCGTTGGTGAGGGTATTTGCGACCTTGATGGAGAGACCTGGATGGAAAAAATTCTCAATGTGAAAGAAAGAGATCCTGCTAATAATATTCAACTTGGAGGTACTGGTGCATTGGCAGATTTTCTGGCCCAGCAGATCAAGGAAAAAATCAAGGCAAAAAGGGTCAGAGCTGATACCTTTGGTTATCTGCAGAGAAGCTTTGTGGGTTTTCAGTCACCGGTTGATGTTGAAGAGGCAAGAAGTTGCGGCTGGCAGGCTGTTAAGTTCTCAATGAAAGAGCAGAGCGGCTCGGTGGCAATAAGACGAATCGGCAACGGGGACAATTACTCGATTGAGCTGTTCAGTACCGAGCTCAAAAATGTCGCCGAAAAATCGAAGCAAATGCCCGATGAATTTATTAATTCAGAAGGCAACGGAATCACCCAGGCCTTTATTGACTATGCGATGCCTCTTACCGGCGGCCTGCCCAAAACCTACTTTCTTGGCGGCTACCCGAGAGTATAACAGACTTAAAAAAAACTTTTTGCCCTGGTAAGTTGTCGGCTGTATAACATAAGCTTTGTTAATAATCTTTTACAGGCGGGAACGAAATGGAGCATCTCGATTTCACCATTGATTCACTCGGCCAAAGAGCCATAAAGTCACCTGTAGAGCTGTCAAAAGAAATGGGTGATTATGTGGCTAACTACGTCGATGACCGCCAGCGCATAATTTATGATATCGAAACAGTCCGGGATACCGGCAGTATAAAATTATCTGCAAATCAGCTTGTGGAGGTCGCAGGGCCTCGCGAGTTGATATTCTTTAAACCACCGGATGTGCACGCCGCAATCGTAACCTGTGGAGGTCTTTGTCCGGGCCTTAACGATGTCATACGCGCTATTGTGATGTGCCTGTGGTATCGTTACGGCGTAAAGAGGATTTCCGGTATCAGATACGGCTATCGCGGTTTTCTCTCCCAATTTAATCTGCCCGTTATGCAGCTTTCACCCGAGCTGGTCGATGATATACACTGCAAAGGAGGTACCATTCTCGGCTCATCGCGAGGTTACGGTGACAGAACCGCCGAGATTGTCGATCACCTCGAAAAAATAGGTATCAATATACTGTTTACAATCGGCGGCGATGGCACACAGAAAGGCGCCCTGAATATCTCAAAAGAAATTGAAAATAGAAAACTTCAAGTTGCTGTTGTCGGTGTCCCAAAAACAATCGATAATGACCTGAGTTTTGTGCAAAAATCATTTGGTTTTGATACAGCCGTCTCAAAGGCTGTGGACGCCGTTTCTGCGGCCCACACCGAGTCTCACGGTTCGATTAACGGTATTGGTATCGTTAAGGTAATGGGAAGGCAGTCCGGCTTTATCGCTGCTCATACAGCTCTTGCCATCAACGACGTCAATTATGTCCTTGTCCCCGAGGTGCCTTTTGAGCTTGATGGTAAAAATGGCCTGCTTGCTCATCTCGAAACAAGACTCAAAAGTCGCCATCACGCCGTGATTCTTGTCGCCGAAGGCGCAGGCCAGAACCTTTTGCAAAGCTCGCAGAATGTCGACGCTTCGGGTAATGTAAAGCTCTCTGATCTCGGCCTTTTTCTTAAAGACAAAATTACTGCGTACTTCAGAGAAAAGAACATGGAGATAAACCTTAAGTACATTGACCCCAGCTATATAATCAGGGCTGCACCTGCAAATTCGAATGATTCAATTTATTGTGAAAGGCTTGGCGTCAATGCCGTGCACGCCGCGATGGCCGGTAAGACCGCGGTTTTGATAAGTCTTATCAACGACCGTTTCGTGCACGTGCCGATGAGGATGGCTGTCTCCAAAAAGAATAATATTGACCCCGACGGCTCACTCTGGCGCGACGTAGTCGAAGCCACCGGCCAGCCGCTACTTATGAAAAATTCCTGACCTGCTTTTTCGTTTAAGATTGTTGAAATTCTCAGTCCTCTTTGGTATTGTATCAAATAAGCGATGCTCTGAGCAGTCGCTGAGCAGGTGTATACAGTTTATATGCTAAATCCCGGATACGGAAAGGAGTCCTAATGAAAAATTCAAATAAAATAATCTCATCCGATGAAAGTTTAGCCGACACTGTAAAAGAAGGCATCAGCCGACGCAAATTTCTCGCAGCGGCAGCGGCCGCACCATTGGCGTTGTCCTCGCTGGAACAAACTCTCAAAACCGCCTGCGCTGCTGTACCTGCAGCCGTCTCCGGCAAAATCACCCCCGCAGGCAAGCTGCTGCTTTCGCCCTTTGATTATCGACAGGTCAAACTCGGTCCGAGCCGCTGGCAAAAGCAGTATGAATCGGCACGCGATTTCTATCTGAATGTCTCGGATGACGACATCCTCTGCGGTTTTCGACGAGCTGCAGGTCTCGATGCGCCGGGAAAACCGCTCGGAGGATGGGCTGCACGAGATTCCTCAGTCATCTTTGGTCAGTGGCTTCAGGCAATGGCAAGGACCTCGCAGGCAAACGACGATTCCGAGATGCGAAAAAAAGCTGTCAAACTCGTTGATGAGTGGGCAAAGACACTCGGCGCCGACGGCAACCCGAGAATGCGGCATTACCCCTGGGAAAAAATGCTCGGAGGCCTCTCGGATATGAACCAGTATGCCGGACACGAAGGCACACCGGCACTGATGGAAAAAATAACTGATTGGGCAATTGCAAACCTCGACCGTACCCGAACACCTGCCGCAAACAAGCCCTGGCAGCTGCACTCCGGTGTCCCTCTCGAATGGTACACGCTCAGCGAAAATCTATATCGCGCATACCTGCTCACGGGCAAAGCAAAGTACAAGGATTTCGGCGACATCTGGCGATACGACGCCTACTGGAAAAAGTTCGCCGACGCCTCCGCGCCGACCAGCGCACACGGAGTGCACGCATACAGCCACTGCAACTCTTTCAGCGGCGCGGCAATGGCATACTTCATCGAAGGCGACCCCAAACTGCTTGCGTGTATGAAAAACTTTTACGTGTTTTTACAGAGCTCGCAGTGCTATGCGACGGGCGGTTACGGCCCGGCCGAGCGATACGTGATTAACGATGGTGCGCTCGGCGAGTCACTGGCAATCAGGCTTGACAGCTTCGAGGCTCCCTGCTGTAACTGGGCGGCGTTCAAGCTGGCAAAGTACCTGACAATGTTCACCGGCGAATCCCGATACGGCGATTGGATTGAGCGGCTGCTCTACAACGGTATCGGAGCCGCCTTGCCTATCGTCGATAATGGCAAGCATTTCTATTACGCCAACTATCATCTCGGCGCCGCAATGAAGATTTACTCACGCAATACTTATACCTGCTGTTCGGGCACATACTTTCAGAATATGGCCGAGTACCAGAACCTAATTTACTTCAAGGACAAAACCGATGCGCTCTGCGTCAACCTTTACCTGCCTTCTGAGGTCACCTTCCAGCCGCCCGCTTCATCAGTTGCCGCGCAGGTAAAGCTCACACAGCAAACTGATTACCCCGAATCCGAGACTATCAATTTCAAGTTTCAAATGGCTCAGCCGACGAAGTTCTCGCTAAAATTGCGCATACCTGCTTGGTCAAAAAATGTCTCCTTCAAACTTAACGGCTCAGACCTCGATACCACCATCCAGCCCGGCAACTGGGCGACTATCAATCGCCAATGGAAATCCGGCGACAAAATCGAGATGCGTATTCCACTGCGTTTCCGCCGTGCCCCAATCGATAAATGGCATCCCAACCGCGTTGCGATTGTCCGTGGGCCGGTTGTCTTTGCTCAGCAGGTCGTGCATAAGCACCTGGTGAGCATTCCGCCGGATGATGAGGCGCTCAATGAGTGGATGCTGGCGACTGACAATCCAGCCGTTTTCCGCTATGCAGGCCAGGAACAGTCCTCACAGCGGGACGACTTTATGCCGTTTTATAGGTTTGCTGAAATGCAGACCTATCGGATGTACTTCGACACCGCCCTGCGAAATGTTTTATGGTAAAAGCCGTTTACTTTTTTGCTATTCCCCGCAGAACAATAGAATTAATCTGCATTCGGTGCACGCCGATAGCTTAGTGTTAAACATCCCCTGATACTCCTAATGAAAACAGGGAATAAATTTATTTTTTTTGTTTAAGATTAAACTGAAATTTTCTGAACCCTTCCGAACTTACTGTTGTATTATAAAGAAATTGTGGGCGGGACTTGACACAACAGAAAAATATCGGCAGAGTTTGTAAACTTTGTATTAACTTTTTAAGGAGCGATTATGATGAAGTCTAAGTATGTATTGGTTGTAACAGTGATTGCTGCTGTAGTGGTCATTGGTTTGCTTGCCGCTGTTTCTGCAAATTCGACGGCAGCGGCCGGCAGCAGTGACCAGCAGAGCATTTCAACAAGTGATTGTCCTTTTGCTCAGCCCGCTTCTGATGAAATTTCGGACGGCGGGTGCAAAAAGAAATGTGACCCAAACTGCACGAATGAGTGCTGCAAAAAGAAAAGTGACCC
>CAYLMG010000066.1:0-4125 GCA_964384565.1 uncultured Pirellulales bacterium
GCCTGAAAAAAACTCGCTGGCTGAAATAACAGTCAAGGCAGTCATAATGGGGGCGGTGCTCTCGATTATACTGGGAGCGGCAAATATGTATTTCGGTTTGTTCGCCGGCATGACAATATCGGCGACGATACCGGCAGCGGTCATTTCGATGGGCATTCTGAGGCTGTTCAAAAAATATAACATTCTCGAAAACAATATTATAAAAACAGCGGCATCAGCGGGCGAGTCGCTGGCTGCAGGAGTCATCTTCACTTTGCCTGCGCTTGTAATAATGGATTTCTGGGACACGTTTCACTACTGGCCGGTGACAATAATCGCTCTTTTTGGCGGCGTGCTGGGAGTTCTGTTCACAATACCTTTGCGGAGGTCTCTGATAGTAGAGGAAAAACTGAAATTTCCGGAAGGAGTAGCAACAGCAGAGGTATTAGAATCCGGTTATCGCGGCGGCTCGGATATATTGTATATTGTCAAGTCGGCGATTGCAGGCGCACTTTTCAAAATCGGTTCAACGGGACTGGGGATATGGGCTGAAATAATGGAGGGAGCAAAGGCGGTGAGAGGAACAGTGGCGTATTTCGGCTCGAACCTGAGTCCGGCGCTTCTCTCGGTCGGTTACATCGTAGGTATGAATATAGCAATTTTGATGTTTATCGGCGGAGCATTCAACTGGTGCGGCGCGATTCCGATAGTGGCCGGCCAATACGAATGGCCTGTGTATCAGCTCGAAAGCGAAATTGAAAAAGATAAACTCGATGACTGGAACACTTTTGCGCTCGTATACAAAACAATCGAAGAGGACACAACAGCGGAAAAAATCGAACAGGCACAAAAATATAACGCAGGTGTTAAGGAAAAGCTGGGTAATCCTGTCGAGGCAACCGAATACGCCAAACGAGTCTGGGACAAAAAGACACGTTATATAGGTGTGGGAGGGATGCTTCTTGGCGGGCTGTGGACGATTTTCAAGCTTCGCCGCTCGATTTTCAAAGGGATTGCAGACGGGATAAAGGCATACCGGAAGATAAAGAGTTCGGGGGAACATACAGTGGCGCGGGTCGAACAGGATATGCCGATGAAATGGGTTCTAATATTTATAATAGGATCCATTGTCCCGATATTTCTTCTATACGAACATTTCGTCGGGAAGGTAAGCGTAAGTCTGCCGATGGCGATAATCATGGTCCTTACAGGTTTTCTGTTTTCAGCGGTTGCAGGATATATGGCGGGGCTTGTAGGTTCATCGAACAATCCTATATCGGGAGTTACGATAGCGACGGTTCTGGTATCGGCCCTGGTACTCTTATTTATGATGGGTAGCGGTGCAGCGAACGGTCCGGCAGCAGCGATTATAATCGGAGGTGTTGTCTGCTGTGCGGCGGCGATAGCAGGTGACAATATGCAGGATTTGAAGACGGGCTATATTTTAAAGAACACACCGTGGAAACAGCAGGTAGCACAAATGATAGGTACTATTTCTGCAGCTTTTGTGATGGCACCTGTTCTGATGCTTCTTTATAAAGTGTACGGATTCAAGGGACACAGCTCAGGATTAGATATTGCTACAGGTTTAGCTAAAAAGGATGCCCTGGCGGCGCCACAGGCAAACCTGATGGAATCGGTGGCAAAGCAGGTTTTTTCCGGTGACGTTCCGTGGACATTTGTTCTGATAGGGGTCGGCGTTGCCGTTGCGGTGATAATAATGGATGAGATTCTTGTCCACAAGAAAAGCCCGTTTCGCACACCGGTACTGGCTGTCGCTATCGGGATATATCTGCCGCTTGAATTAGAGACACCTATTCTTATAGGCGGAATTATCAGCTACCTTATTCACAGGTATCACAGGAAAAAGAGGACGGAACAGAAAATAGTACAGGAAGGTGACAAGAGAGGGCTTTTGCTCGCTTCGGGTCTTATAACAGGCGAGGCTCTATTGGGTGTGCTGATTGCAATACCTAAAGTGCTAAATGTACCTCTGGCTGTGACAAAAGAACCTATAGGTTACTGGCCTGGGATAATTCTGCTTGGCTTTGTGGCGGTATGGCTTTACAAAGTCGGCCTGGGACCGAAAGGACAACAGGAAAACAAATAAATTTTAGGTTTGGTTTTTGATATCTAATATTTTCTGTCGGGCGAGGGAGAATTGCTCGCCCGCCCTTTCGATATAGGCATTAACTTCATCAATATAGCCATCGGCGGAGGCGGACCAGACGCGATTCAAATAACGCTGGCCGGCAGCAAAATGGTTCATCACATCGGCATAATTTTGCAGACCATACCTGTGAGCTATGCTTTGGCGAGCATCAACGAACTTTTCAAAATCAGAGCTGAAAAGCTCATCAATACGGCTGCGCATATCATAAACATTGACAGATTGCTTTTTTGCGCTAAGGTTCATAATGTTAATGACTATCCTTGAGATAGCATTTTCAACATCATTGAGACTTGAGGCGATTTTCTCGTGTGAGCGCCGGCTGCGATGCAGGGAAAACCTAACGAAAAAAACACCCAAAGCCCCTACTATCAAAGCCAATGCAAAAAAGAGCCAGTCTACATCATCCTTCGAAAGCACGGAGACAAATGCAGCAGCTAAGAAACCTATCGCAATTAAAAAATAACCTATTCTTTTCATAACAAATTCGCACTTTTAATAATAGCAAATAATGCGAAGCCGACGCCGACAAGGGCTTCACCGACGATAAGGCCGGCAGCGACGGGGATTCCAACTTCTTCGCTAAAACTTTTTCCGAACTTGTAATCGGTGAAAAGCCTCAAAATAGTACCGACGGTATAAGTCAGTACGACATTAAAACCCAGATAGAAGCCGAGGCCGACGAGAATACCCAGCCCGCCGATACCGCTGGCACTGAGCAGAGCACCGAGTCCCGCGCCGGCTATATATTTTTTCACGGGGACATCACCGCCGAGAATGCCTTCAATCATACCGGCAAGTGCCCTTCCCTGCGGAGCGGGCAGCTTGTCAGAGCCGAGGCCGTAAGCCTTATCGAGAACGAAAATAAGGGCAATTACGATAACGGGGCCGAGCCAGGTGGCGAGGAACTGGCCGATCTGCTGCTTTACAGGTGAGGCGCCGACGAGATAACCGGTCTTCAAATCCATCATTAAATCTGTTGCCTGGGCCATCGCAACGCAGGCGGCGGCACCGACCATAACAGAAGAGATTATGGCTGGTGTGTCACCGAGCCCCTTTGCGACAATAACCAGTATCGTTATTGCGATGAGTGTCATACCGCTCAGGGGCGACCAGTTGGTTCTGCCGATACATTCCGAAAGAACAACTCCAGCAATCCAAATCCAGACGGTACCCAAAAGAGCCATACAGCAGCCCCTCAGGATTCCCATCTGTTGGACAGAAAATATTGCAGTCAGGAAAAGCAGAACAGCGGCACCGGCGATTCCGATATATAAGATGCGGATGGGCATTTCATCGGCGGAGTGCGCAGCTTTGACTTTAGCCGCCCTTTGCATACTGCCGACGGCGCTTACGACAAGCGGCAAAGCGAGGACAATGCCTGTCAGGGCACCACCTATTAACATACCGATTCCTACGGGGCGGAAGAGAAATTCTCGCAGATATTTCGGCATAGCGAAATTGAGCGTTTGCAACTTTTCCGGTGACGGCAAAAGGCCGGTGAAGTTAAGCATCGGTGCGAGGAACCAGTAACAGACAAAGCCGCCGATGATAAATGCAACGCCACCTTTGCCCGCGATGAAACCGATGCCGACGGTCATAAGCGAGACATACCATATACCGTTCATATAATCGGGCAGGCCCAGAAGAGAGCCGAGATTGAAATTCTCGAATGCAGAGATACCTTTAATCTGACTGAAATACTGGCTTGCGAAATGGACGGCTGCACTTATAGCCATACCTGCGAGCAGCAGCAGTGCTTTTCTAACGCCGGCGCCGGGTGACTTGAGGATAGTTGCAACGGCGACGCCGCCGGGATAGGTAAGCCGCTCATAGTCAATCATCTGTTTTCGAAGCGGGATGATAAAAGCGATACCGAGGACACCGCCCGCGATGCAGGCAAAGACCATCAGGACGGGATTAAAACCGGTCTTGTCGAGTATGAATAGAGCCGGCACGGTGAACATCATACCTGC
>CAYLMG010000066.1:4225-10284 GCA_964384565.1 uncultured Pirellulales bacterium
ATGGAGTAAACGTTTTCATCGAACCAGCTATCATAAAGTGTCCAGTAACCTTTACTGCCCTTTTCATCGCCCCAGCTGTTTTCGACCTTCCATTTCACAGGTTCCTTATTCTTCAGGTCGACGGCAGTAAAGACCATAGCGTGATTTACGGTACTTTCGCGATACAAGGAGCGCTGGGCCTTTGTCATTTTCAAATCGACATCAAAGATTGATTGATAATCGTACAAGCCTACAGCCATTATGCCGTGCTCTCTGTCCTGGTCCTTTGAGACATCGGCACCGAACCAGACCGGCTGGTCATCGAGCAGGGCCTTGAGTGCGATATCCTTTAGGGTCTGTATGTCAACATTTGCGAAGTGAACGTTTTCGCCGTCGTAAAGGTCTTTGGTACCCTCGACTTCGTAATGATTGCCGTAATCTTTTGAAGAGTCATTATACAAATCCACATACTGGCGCAAATCCACTGCGACGAATTCTTCATAAAAACTTTCAGGTGTATATGTTTTCAATTCGCTGACAACGGAGTTGGCGTCCTCGTAGCGCCAATCAAATTTTTCCGGCGGCCGGCCAAGATTTATCACAAGCATTTTATAGACATCGGCAAGCATTTTCTTTTTTGCTTCGCGCATCTGCTCTATACTTTTTTCGTCCTTATGCATCTGCCGCAATTTGACCGCATCGGCTCTTAACTTACGCTGTATAACCCTGTTCATCAAGGCGGTACCTTCCGAACTGGTGGTTTCTGCCATAACGGTTTTAGGCACGACGCCGTATTTTTCAATAAGGTTAACGACATTTTCCCAGTAGCCGCCGTCAGGCAGAGGAGTCTGCAGATAAAAAACCACCCTGCGGTCCATAAGGTCACGGTCCCTGAGCTCGATAATTGTTTCAAGAAAGGTGTTCGCCTTTTCCATTTTGTCCCAGAAGGTAAGATAATTTTGAGAGAATTCGAATTCTTCAAGATTGTATTTTTCAATGACAATGGGGCGCAAAATATTAAGGCCCGCAAAGAGCCAGCATCGGCCGGACTGCTTCTGGTTGGTGATGCCTTTGGTTTCGACTTTGTCGCTGAATACCTCGTTATGGCCGCTGAGTATGTCACGGTTAAGAGCAAGCTCGTTGATACTATTATTTGTCACCGAGTTGCGCATTGCGCGGATGTGGCTGTCCATCTGAAAAGAAGAGCGGATTTGCTCGAGCAAATCCGTAGATAACGAGCTGTCAGCGGCGTAACTTGTTGTAAATAAAGACGTTGCAAAAAGTGAAATTATAGATACAATTAAATATACCGATATGCGTTTCATAATCGCTCCTTTCTTTTTTCAATAAATACAATTTTATTTTTTCAGGAATTTATCCAGCCAGTCTATGACGGTTTCGTGCCAGAGGATTGAGTTGGCCGGCTTTAAGACCCAGTGGTTTTCATCAGGAAAATACAGTAATTTACTTTCGATACCGAGTCTTTGCAGGGCATTGAATGTCCCTATACCCTGCGTATCGACAACGCGGTAATCCTTTGCGCCGTGAATGACAAGCATCGGTGTCTTCCAGTTTTTGACGTAGTTGACGGGATTGTGTTTTTCATAGCTTTTCGGATTTTCCCAGGGCGTTCCGATATGGTCCCACTCAGGAAACCACAATTCTTCGGTATCGAAATAAGCCATCCTTTCATCGATATTTCCGTCGTGATTGACAAAGCAGCGGAACCTGTCGGGCCAGTTGCCCTCTATCCAGTTAATCATATAACCGCCGAAAGAGGCACCGAGTGCACCGACCCTGTCGGCATCCATCCAGGGACAGCGCTGCAGTGCGGCAGCTAACCCTTTTTTCAAATCTTCGAGGGGTTTGCCTCCCCAGTCGCCCCTGATAGAGTCCGTAAAGTACTGGCCGTAACCGGTTGAGCCGTGGAAGTCGACCATAACGACGGCGTAACCTGCGCCGGCGTAGGCCTGCGGATTCCAGCGGTAGTGAAACATATTGCCGAACGAGCCCTGAGGTCCGCCGTGAATAAGAAAAGCGACCGGGTACTTGCGGTTCATGTCAAAATCAGCGGGCTTGACTACATAACAATAAACATCCTCATCATTTGAGCCCTTGAAAGAGAACTGCTCGTAGTCACCCATTCTCGCAGCGGCGATTTTTTCTGCATTGATATTCGTAATCTGTCGAACGCTTTTCCCATCCGTCTTTACAGAGTAAAGCTCAGCGGGGTTTTTTAAGTTGTTCATAGAATAAATAATACGGCCGGCTGCAGGTGCAGGTGAGCTTATTGAGCCTTGTTCGATAAGAGTTTTAACTTTAGCGTCGGAAACATCGACAGCAAAAAGTGATTTCTGGCCGAGATTCTGCGCGGTTGCATAAATTGTTTTGCTATTCGCCGACCAGCAAAACTCTGAGACGCTCCGGTCCCACTTTGCAGTAAGGATTTTTTCATACCCGTCGGGCCAGCGGCGTATCACAATTCTACATCTGTCGGATTCATAACCCGGACGTGTCATCGCCAGATACGCAAGATTTTTGCCGTCCGGTGAAAAGGCAGGAGTCGTATCCCAGGCATCGTTGACAATGGTCAGGCACTGCGGAGCCTGTGAGCCGTCTATAGGGACGATGTATAAATCGAAATCGGTTGACCAGGCTTCTTTCAGGCCGACGTCACGTGCGGTAAATATCAGCTCTTTGCCGTCGGGGGTAAAAGTAATCTCATCTGGTCCGCCAAAAGGCTTCGAAGGAGTATCGGCATCAAAGTCCGGCATCAAATCGACTGGCTCGGTTCCGTCGGCCGGCATAACAAACAAATGCGAACGTCTGCCGTCTTTCCACGTATCCCAGTGACGGATAAAAATTTTATCGTAAATTATCCCGCTTGATTTTCGCTCTTCTTTTTCGTCAAGTTTTTCTTTTGTCTGCTCTATTGAAAGATTTGGGAAGACTTCAACGGTAAAAGCGATATGCTCATCGTCAGGTGACACAACTAAATTTCCCACATCGAGCGGCAAATCTGTAATCTGGCGGGCCTCTCCGCCGTCGATTGGCAGCCGCCAGATTTGCGATGAGCCCGACCTCGAAGAAATAAAGAATATTGATTTGCCGTCGGGGCAGAAGCAGGGATTGGAATCGTTTTCCGGATGTGTCGTCAATTGTCTAAGGTCTTCGCCGTCAGTACCGATAAGCCACAGGTCGGTTCTGCCGCGGTCTGCTTCGAGGTCGGTTTTTCGCAAAGTAAAGACAATCCACCTGCCGTCGGGCGAGACCTTCGGCTCGGAGATTCTGTCCATTGCGAGCATATCGTGCACGGAAAAAAGATGAGTGGTAGTTAAATCCTGGCCGGCGGTGACACAACATGATAAAATAAATAAAATTACAAGGATTAGTCTGCACATAACCATCCCCTTCAACAACACATATCATAATGTAATACGCTATGTTTAAGTGACATTTATAACATTAAGATTTATTGTGATTCTGTCTTCTGGGCCTCTTCATCCTGCATATGAACCTTTTCACGATAGAACGCGGAGCCGATAACGACAATCACCGTTGCTCCCAGCATAATGAATATCCAGAGGATAAAGTAGTTCGGGCCAGACTCGAAACGTGTTCCTTTTATAAACTGATTGTAAAGCGATGCATAGACATTACCAAGCGATATAGCAAGCAGATAAATCGACATAATAAAAGATTTCATCTGCACAGGCGCCTGCGAATACATAAACTCAAGACTTGTCACTGACACAAGCAGCTCGGCAGCGGTTAAAATTATATTGCCGAGAAAATGCCAGCCTATATTCGGCTGAAAACCGACAGCCGCGACGTTAGGCCAGATGTTCACATCTTTTTTGTCAAAATCAGCCGGCAACGGGGTATCGGTCAGGGCTTTAACTTCGGCCAGCCTTACCTTACCGGCTCCAAAGTCTGATTTTATGGATAACAAGACGTGTGTTAAAGCAGCAGCGTCAAATTTAAGAGTATATTGCTGTTTGTTCGGGTCTACCGAAATGTCACCGGCGTAATTAAAGCCCAAAGAAGACAAATAGCTATCATAATCGTCAATCTTTTCAGTCAGCTCTTTAATATCCTCATTTAATTTCTCAATTTTTTTCTCTTTGCCTTTCTTCTTTTCGTACTTTTCAAGTTTCAATTGCAGCCTTTCCTCTTCGTCTTTCAATTCGGAAACAAGCTTAGGGATATTGGCATCTTCGATACGACCTATATAAACTGAGATATCTCCGGGATGATAAGAGGCATAATTAAGCAGCCTGATACTGTCACAGATTTCCGTAAATGTTTTCCGGGTAATATTGATAATATCATCAACGCTGTTTGCATCCTCAATTTTACTCTGTGCTTTATTAATCTTTTTTTTCTGTTCCTTAAAGATAGCCGATACTTCCTTCTTTGACAGCTGAGGCGCCAATAAAATTTCAACGCTTGAAATATCCCACTGTTTATTTTCCCGCAGCTGGATTAAAATTTGCTGAGGGATGCTTTCGTTTGGCTCACCGTCCGAAAGCCAGAAAGAATCCGGCCTGTTATCCACCAGATTGATGGGAGCGAAACCTGCCATTTTAGAAACAGATGTTATTTTTTCAACAAATCCGCCATTGAGCTGATAAGCAATCCATACAATAATAATAAATGAGGAAGCAGTAACAAACATTCCTATTACAATCTTTCTCAAGGCAGTCAGTTTAAAGAGTTTGCCCATTGCAGGATACACAAAATATGCGAAAATCGGGATCATCACCATAACAAAAAGGGCCTGAGAAGACGGTATCTGGTCGGCTTTCCAGTCAACAAAAAAGTGCAAATCCATTTTTTTTGCCTGCTCAATCCAGGATGAGCCGGTCTGCTCAAAAAGTGCCCAGAACATTGCGATAAAAACATAAAGTCCTGCTAATCTGAGAACAGACTTTAGCCCTTCACCGCTGAAACATTCTTTGACAAAGCCGATGCCGGCTGCCGGTGCGTGAACATACCTTTTTCTGCCTATCCAGAATACTACTGTTGCAAAGACCATCATAACACCGGTCAATCCGAACGCCCACCTTGGGCCGAAATCCTCGCTGTAAAGAAGCAAAGGAGTGAGGACCGGGCCGACAAAAGCACCTAAATTTATGGCAAAATAAAACCAGTTATAGATTTTCGTCATCAAATGCTTATTCTGCTTGCCAAACTGGTCACCGACATTGGCTGAGACGCAGGGTTTGATAATCCCTGATGCAAAAGCTATTAAAAACAAGCCTGCAAACAACCCCAGCCTTGTCTGGTCAACAATCATCACCAGAAAACCGACACAGTAGAGAGCGGAAAACCAGACAATGGTTTTGAACTTTCCAAGCCATATATCAGACAGCAGCGCGCCAATTATGGGAAAGGCATAATTGGCTGCTTTAAACAAATGATAATAACTCTTGGCATCCGAAGAGTTCATTACCATTTTCGTGCCGCCCGGCCCCAACAAATACTCTGTCATAAATGTAAATAGAATAAAGCTCATACCGTAGTAAGCGAATCGTTCGGCAGTTTCGTTTGCGAGGATGTGCCAGATACCGGGCGGGGCCTTTTCTGTCAGTGTGGGAATGGTTTTGTATTGAAACTTTGCCATTTTTTTGCTCCTTCTCAAAAACAGCAATATATTTGCGTATAAGAGATACGGCCGAAAATACTGCGGTATGATACAAAGAACAGAGAATCCTGTCGAGGATTAAGCAGAGAGAATTTCAAGCGCCTTCTGCCTTAAAAAAAACGAGATTCGACAAAAATTCATAAATTCAGCGGCTACAAAACCTTTCAATCTCCTAAAAAAGAGTCATTTTTTAATATACTGCATTGAAATTGAGTGCTTGATTATTCTGCGGCTTTATGTTAAGCTATCGCAAATTTACAGGACCTAATTTTTTCAATATATTAATGGAGAACAGAATTATGATAAACCTAAAAAACCTCGAAGCCTGGTTCGTAACGGGCAGCCAGCACTTATACGGCGAAAAAACCTTAAGGCAGGTTGACCAGGATTCCAAAAAAATTGCTCAGGCACTTAACAAATCAGACATAATCCC
>CAYLMG010000067.1:0-2123 GCA_964384565.1 uncultured Pirellulales bacterium
ACCCAGGGCCAGGGTGGCGGTCTGCATCTATGGGCGACGGAAGCCGATATAATTGATAGTGACATTAGCAATAATGAGTCCGAAGCTTCCGGAGGCGGTGTATTTATTGGCGGAGAAGGAGCGCCTACACTTACAAACTGCCTGATTACAGATAATACAGCAGGAAGGGATGGCGGCGGTGTATCGGTCAATATATTAACTCAACTGACTATTTCTAATTGTACGATAGCTGATAATGAGATTACCGGAGAGGGTTTTGATAGTAGTTACGGCGGTGGTGTTCACAGCAGTTATACAACTTATACTAACATAGTGGACACTATTCTCTGGGGCAATACGGCTGAAGTTGGTTCTCAGCTTTCAATCGGTAGCGGCTACGAATACAGTCCGGAGCCTTCGATTGTTGATGTCTCATATAGCGATGTTCAGGGCGGTGAACCGGGGGTTGCTGTTGATGACGGTTGCGTCCTCAACTGGGGTTGGGGAAACATCTCGACCGACCCTCTTTTTGTAAGCGGCGACCTCGGTACTCGTTATCTTAGCCAGGTTAGCGCAGGACAGCCGACTACCAGCCCTTGTGTAGATACCGGAAGTACCTTTGCAAAATTTTTGGGATTACACGCATACACTACAAGTACCGATGATTCGCCGGATAGAAACTTGGTTGATATGGGTTACCACTATCGAACTTACGTCACCATACCCGGGGATTTTGACCGCGATGGCGATGTGGATTTGGAAGACCTCAGTATCCTTTTATCATACTGGCTGGAACAGAATTGCGGGCTTTTCAATGATTGCGAAGGTGCTGATTTTGAGCCGGACGGTGATGTGGATTGGTACGATTATGCCAGATTCGCGGAAATCTTCTACCTCGAAAACATCGTGGATATTACAGCTCCACAGCCCAATCCTATGACCTGGGAGATGGAGCCGAGTATTCTGGATTATCATTCGGTTATTATGACTGCGACCACAGCTACTGACGAGAGCGGAGTGCAGTATTATTTCGACTGCGTTAGCGGTGGTTGCCATGATAGCGGCTTGCAGGACAGCCCGACATATACAGATACAGGTTTAGCTGATAATGCGGCATACGCTTACCGTGTAAGGGCATCTGATAAATCGCAGCTTAAAAATTCGACTGGATGGTCTTCAGAGGAAACCGTTATTATACCACCAAGCGGCATTGATATCTTCCCGCCCGAGCCGAATCCAAGCACGTGGCAGGTCGAACCATTTGAAGACCCGAACTTCTTTATCAATATGACCGCAACAACTGCTACAGATGCAAGCCCGCCCATTATGTACTATTTCGACTGTACTTCTGGGCCGGGCAATGACAGCGGCTGGCAGTACAGCCCCCCTACTTACCAAGACGATGTTAATGCCGTCACAGATCAAAATTACTTCTGTTATACGGTTAAAACAAAGGATGCTTATGGTTTCGAGACATTAGAATCTCAACAGCGATGTGTCTGGGTGGATCACACGGCGCCTATGCCGAATCCTGCTGAATGGGCCATCGGCGGCGAGCCTAATGCTATTTCAGAGGTAGCAATTACTATGCAAGCAACAACTGCAACAGACCCCTGTGGTGTTCAATATTATTTCGAGTGTACCGACGGCAATTGCCACCACAGCGGCTGGCAGGACAGCCCCGACTATACTGATACCGGTTTATACGAAGATACAGAGTACACCTACAGGGTCCGGACACGCGATAAATCGCATAATTACAATGTAGGCGGTTGGTCGTCAGATGCAAATGCAACCACATGGGATGACGTAAATAATCCTGAGCCTTGGCCGGCTGAATGGGCCGAAGGCGGAGAACCGAATGCTATACCCGGCCTGAATGAAATTGCTATGACGGCACAGACGGCGACCGATATTAGCGGCGTAGAGTACTATTTCGAGTGTACCTACGGCAGCTGCCACGATAGCGGCTGGCAGGACAGCCCTACATATATAGATACAGGTCTGGATGTGAATGAGATTCACACCTATAGAGTCAGGACGCAGGATAAAGCATCGCCACCGAATCCGAATTCACCGAATGAAGCCGACTGGGGCTGGTCGACTGAGAAGTCGGCGTTGATTGACTTTACTGCTCCAACACC
>CAYLMG010000067.1:2223-7172 GCA_964384565.1 uncultured Pirellulales bacterium
GTCGGCTGTTTTTTATTCACTATTATTTAGAGCCTGTTGTTAGGTCAGATTTGAAATTACGCTTGTTGCATTGAAAAAGGCGTGTATAAAAATCGGCCTGAATAAAGAACCGCTCTTTTCATAAGAATACCCCATACATAGCGACAGAACAAATAATGCCGGCCAATGTTCCAGATTTGGGTGGGGCAAGACAAAAAAAACTGAGGTGATGATAATCGACAGCCACACCTTTTTTGTAAAGGAACGCAGCATAGTCTGAAAGAGACCTCGAAATATTATTTCCTCGAGTATAGGTACTATTACGGCAGCGGAGAAAAGAACCGAAATTATAAGAGGTAACTGCTGATGTTTTGTTATGATTTCAATTTCGGGATGTTGTTCTATCTTGAAATCTGGATTGATGAAGAGCTTTCCCGCCTCTATGGTCAGAACAGCCATCACCATTACAACGGGCCAGATGGAAAGATAATTTATTGCAGCAATGCCGAAGTCTTTTCCTATCGTTCTCGGATTCAGGCCAAAGCCTTTAAGGCGACGTGCAAAGCTGCCTTTGACAAGAAAAACTATTATCACCACTATTGGAATCGCACCTACCATAGTGACAAGGTTTTTCACGAATGCCTTCTGCCATTCCTTCATATCGCCTATGATTAATATGGCCGTTTGCGCGGTAGCCGGCAGAAAAACAAGGTAAATAAGTAGTGGCAAAAAGGGAAGATAAGCAGGCATATTATTTCGGCGGGGTACCGAATCGACCAGAGACTTTCTGCCCAGTGATGTATTAAGTAGCCAGTAGCCGAGAATACCCGCTCCTGCCACAGCGATAATCGCTTCCGGAAATATCACATATTCAGCTATTTGTCTGAAAATGTCTGACAAATTCATATCCTGCAGCCTATTGTTATTTAGCGGTAGTAATTGGTAAAAACAAAAACCTTTGGATTAAACCTGCTTGAAATCAGGCTAATCTTGTATTACATTAGCAATGTCTTTGCAAGGAAAATAGATTATGGATATCTTTCGTATCGAGGGCCCTGTTAGGCTTTCCGGTTCAGTTACAGTAAATGGTTCGAAAAATGCGGCGCTGCCGATAATGGCCGCGTGCGTCCTGGCTGCCGGAAAGTCAACTATCTTTTCCGTTCCCAACCTCTCGGACATTTCCGTTTGCTGTGAATTGCTTAGCGGCGTCGGCTGTAAAGTGCAAAAAAACGAAGACGGCAGCTTGAGTATAGATGCTACGACGATTGACAATCCGGTTGGTGACTATGAAATTGTTCGCAGGATGCGTGCAAGCATATGTATTCTCGGTCCGCTGCTGGCACGATGCCGCAGAGCGGAGGTCTCAATGCCGGGCGGCTGTGCAATAGGGGATAGACCCGTTGATATACATCTGCGGGGACTGCGGGAGCTCGGCGCTGAAATTCGCCTCGAAAATGGATATATAATCGCAGAAGCTGTTGATGGGCTGACCGGCAGCAATATATTTCTTGGCGGCCCATTTGGCTCGACGGTCCTTGGAACGGCAAATGTCCTAATGGCGGCAACGCTCGCAAAGGGAAAAACAATCATAGAGTCAGCGGCGTGCGAGCCAGAAATTGTTGACCTGGCGAATTTTCTTAACAAAATGGGAGCTAAAGTTTCGGGTATCGGCTCACCTCGTCTGACTATAGAAGGTGTTGAAGAGCTGCACCCGGCTGAGCATAAGGTCATCCCCGACAGAATTGAAGCCGGTACCTTTATGGTTGCAGCCGCCATAACCTCGGGCCGGTTGCAGATAAACAACTGCCGGCTCGATGATATGATGGCCGTTGTTTATAAATTAAGAAGTATCGGCGTCACTGTCGAGGATTCAAATAGCGGCTGCTTTGTCACTCGAAATGGCCCCATACACGCCAGCCACATAACCACTCAGCCGTATCCGGGTTTTCCTACCGACCTGCAGGCTCAGTTTATGGCACTATTGTCACTGGCTGACGGTAACAGCATCATTATTGAGAAAGTTTTTCCAGACCGGTTTATGCACGTCGCAGAACTGAATCGTATGGCTGCCAGCCTTAGAAAGGAAGGTGCCGTTGTAATTGTGTCGGGAACAAAAAAACTGATGGGGGCACCAGTGATGGCTTCCGACCTGCGTGCTTCTGCCGCTCTTGTTTTAGCCGGTATGGCCGCTGAAGGAACAACCGTGGTAAACAGGGTCTATCATATAGACCGCGGTTATGAGAAAATCGAGGAAAGACTTAATCCTCTCGGTGCGAAAATCTATAGAGAAAACGACTGACATCAAGAATTACTCCGACTTGTGCTGGCCTTGGTTTTTTCTTGACAAGCTCTAAAGCGGCCGGCGATAATAACGAAAGAATAAAAAAGGACAAATATTTGGTAGGATTGAAAAAATGAAGAAAATGAACAAAATCCAATTGTATCTTCTTATGGCTCTTTGTGTTTTTGCCTTGTTTGCTTGTGGTAAGAAAGGTGTCGATACCAGCAAAGCAATCAGTGAGGTAAAGGCCGAGGCTGAAAAAATGGACGTCCAGCAGCTGCGTCAGATGGCGCTTAAATACAAAGACGCCATCCTCGATAAGTCGAAAGAGGTCGAAAAATTGATGGCCAAAGTCAAACCGACAGATATCTTAAGCGCTGAAGCCAAAAAAATTAAGACCGAAGTTGATGACTTAAATAAGACGGTCGGAGCTCTGAAAGAACGATTCAACATTTACTATGACAAGCTAAAAGCAAAAGACGGAGACGTTTCGGGGCTGGAATTGAAGTAAGCGGTTACTTTTCCAAAATTGCACAACAACGCTTTTCTGCAGGTGGCAGGAAATTCTGATGCTGCGCAAATCGATATAAAACGCAGTAGAGGCCAAGCAGTTCGGGCAATAAAATTAATATCAAATTGAGGGAAGGAGACGAAAATATGAAAAACGGACGGATTTTTATTATGATTATGGCTATGAACCTTATCTGGATTGCCGGTTGTCAGACAGTGGAATCTATTCTTGCAGTGCAGAAACCAAAGGCAAATCTGTTAGGACTTAGATTTGATGAAATCACCCTTACACAGGCCACCCTATTATTTGACGTCGAGATTGAGAATCCTTACCCTGTGGCATTGCCCTTAACTAATCTGGATTATGCTTTGTCTACCAACGATAATCCTTTACTCTCAGGCAAGGCGAAACTGGCGAGCTTGATAGATGCCCAAAGCAGTAAAAAGGTAGCGCTTCCCGTAACGGTAAGCTATCTGGATATTGCAAAGGCATTCAGGGATATCAGGCCGGGCTCTCAAATCCCTTATAAAGCTGACTTGGGAATGTCTGTTGATACGCCGGCTTTAGGAACAATAACTCTGCCAATGACTAAAAAAGGGCAATTGGACGTACCGACTATTCCGAAACTTAACGAAATCAACTGGGAAAAAATAATAGAAAAAGCAGTCGAACAATAACGCTCGCATACAGATATGTTTTCATAAAATAAAGGAGAAATATTATGTTAAACAAGCTTAACACAAGGCTGATACTTTTATTGTGCCTTTCTATTTTTATCTGTTCCTGCTCACAGGTTGCAATTACCGGCAGAAAACAGCTTAACCTCGTTCCCGATACTGTTATAAATCAGCTGAGCTTCGAAAATTACAAAGAATTCATTTCACAAAGCAAGCTGAGCACGAATACCGAGCAGGTGCAAATGGTAAAAACAGCAGGCGAAAGAATCCAGAAGGCCGTCGAAAGATACTGTCAGGAAAATAATTTATCAAAGCGCCTCGAAGGATACGAATGGGAGTTTAATCTGGTTGAGGACGAGGCTGTAAACGCCTGGGCAATGCCGGGTGGGAAAGTGGTTGTCTACACAGGGCTGCTGCCGGTTGCTGAAAATGAGGCAGGGCTTGCTACTGTGATGGGCCACGAGATTGCCCATGTAATCGCCAGGCACGGTGCAGAGCAGATGAGCCATGATTTGGTTATACAGCTTGGGGGAATGGCGCTTTCGGAGGCGATAACGAAACAGCCCGAAACAGTACAGAGCATTTTTATGAACTCTTACAGAATCGGCTCGGAAGTGGGCGTTATGCTGCCTTACAGCAGAACGCACGAGCTGGAAGCTGACCGCCTCGGGCTTATATTTATGGCTATGGCTGGCTATAATCCTCAGGATGCGCTGAGCTTCTGGCAAAGAATGTCTTCCGGCAGGCAACAAAGCAGACTGACGGAGCTGTTGAGCACACACCCAGCCGACTCAAGGAGAATAAAAAATATCGAAAATCTAATGCCGGAGGCCCTTTCATATTACAATAAATAGGATTAAACTGAATCTGAAAGGAAGCGGAAAATGAAAAAGACATTAAAAAAACTTAGAATCATCCTGTTGACAATTATAATCCTGATTCTTGTCGCCGTAGTGGCAGTAAATCTTTATGCCGACCTTGCAGTAAAATGGGGCATTGAAACTGCAGGAACCAAAACTCTCGGTGTAGGTGTGAAGTTGGATAATGCAAATCTGGGAATCCTCAGGGGTACTCTCGGCCTTAATGAATTGATTATAGATAATCCGAATGAGTATCAGAATCCGCATCTGCTTGAGCTTAGTAACGGTAGTATTCAGGTCCGTATCGGCTCACTTCTCAGCGATGTTGTTGAAATAAAACAGGTCAAGCTCGACGGCGTTAATGTTGTCCTTGAGCAGAAAGATGTAAGGAGCAATAACTTACAGGACATACTGAAAAACATCCAGAAAACGGAGCAGCCAAAAGAGTCGGAGAAAAAGCTTCACATAGAGACTCTCGAAATTTCCAATATCAATGTAAATGTGAAGCTGCTTCCCATCCCGGGCAGTGTTGATAATATACCTATATCTGTCGGGACAATCAAAATGACCAATCTAGGCGGTGATAATAAGCTCGGAACAGCTCAGCTGGTGAGCACAATTATGTTGGCTATCTCAAAAGG
>CAYLMG010000067.1:7272-10205 GCA_964384565.1 uncultured Pirellulales bacterium
GCCGAGAATTGCTGAACTTAGTTTTTGCTGGCAGCTTTTTTTGCGGCTTCGATGGTATTATAAAGTAGCATTGTGATTGTCATTGGCCCAACGCCGCCGGGTACAGGTGTAATCTTACTTGCCTTTTTTTTGACCGCTTCGAAATCAACGTCACCAACCAGCCGATAGCCTCTTTCTCTGGTCGGGTCATCAACGCGATTTACGCCGACGTCGATTACGACGGCACCATCTTTAACCATATCTGCTGTGATTGTGTTCGGCCTGCCTGCTGCTGCGATAAGGATGTCGGCCCTGCGTGTGTGTTCAGCGAGATTTTTTGTGCGGGTATGACAGACGGTGACGGTGGCATTGCCCGTTTTGGATTTTTGAATCAGTATATTTGCTAGGGGCTTGCCGACGATATTGCTTCTGCCGACAATAACGACATCGGCACCTTCAATTTTGACATTGCTTCGAAGCAGAAGCTGGACAATACCGTGAGGGGTGCAGGGCAAAAAAGCAGGCTTTCCTGCAACCATTTTGCCGATGCTGACGGGATGAAAGCCGTCCACATCTTTTTCAGGTGCAATTGTCATAATAACTTCGGATTCATCAAGTTGTTTCGGCAGGGGAAGCTGAACGAGAATACCGTTTATTTTCGGGTCGGCGTTCATTCGTTGAATTAAGCTGATTAGCTGCTGCTGGCTCGTATCGGCAGGTAAATGGTTATCATCGGAGTAAATGCCCATATTCTCGCAGGCCCGCTTCTTGCCTGTAACATAGGACAGTGATGCGGGGTCATCTCCGACGAGAATGACACCCAGGCCTGGAATGATGTTCTTCTTCTTTAGCCTTTCGGCTTCCAGCTTAAGTTCGGCCCGCATTTCTGTGGCTATCTTTTTGCCGTCGATAATCTCTGCCGTCATCTATTTTCCCCTGTCTTCTCTTGGACTCGATTAGAAAACCTAAAATCAGACGCCACAGCGGCAACGGACGTATAATAGCAGACGCCGAAGTAATATACAATGAGTCTTCGTAGTATAATTTTGAGAATACTAACTTGAGTACAGAGTGTACAAAAAAAATTGTCGTTCCCATAAAATGTGTCAATTCCATCCATAAGTGGTACATCTGGTTCACTCGTCAGAACAATTACAATCCGTACAACCGCGCTGCAGCCTGAAACAAGCCCTATAACCTGTCTGGCAATCTTATTTCTTATACTTTATCCGGTGTTGAATTCAAAAGATACACAGATATGCACTGCAAAATGAAATAGCAGCCCGAACTACTTAAGTTGATGATAAATTTTCACGAATATTAGTAGTAACAATCGCGTTCGCAGGGAAGAGGGATTTTATCCGAAAAGAGCTGAATTTGTGAGGATATGTGGTGATGAAGATGGTAGAGATAGAAGTTTCAAAAAAGCAATTAATCAAACACTTCTTTTTTATTTTAATCCTTTTATTTTTTTGCAGCCCGGCGAGTGCAAAATCCTTAACCAGCAAAAAATCTACTTCCTGTAAGACGCTGCGTGTTATGGCAAGGCTGTATATGGCTTACGGAGAGTACAATAAAGCCCAGCCCCTCGCCGAAGAGGCCCTTGCGATGGCGCAGAAAAGAAATGTCTCTAATAAGGAGCTTTGCTTATGCCTGCTTGACCTCGCTTATATCTATAATAATCAGGGCAAATTCGCCGAAGCTGAGAAGATGTGCAAGCTGGGCATGGCGCTGCAGGAAAAGGTGTACTATGAAACCCATCCTTATATAGCCTACACTCTCAGAACTCTAAGCTCAATTTATCAGGGCCAGCACAAATACGAAGACGCCCACGAGGCTCTGGATAGGGCTATGAATATAATGCTTGAAAACTTCCCAGCAAACGACCCTGTTTTTGCGCCTTTGCAGGTAGATTTTGCAAAGCTGCTCGTTGCCGAGGGAGAACTTGAACAGGCAGAGGACTACTACAATAAAGCACTTGGAACAATAAACCAGATATACGGAACGGACCATCTTTATACCGCAACTGTTATCGGCAGCCTCGCAGAATTGTATACTCTACAGGGAAGATATGAACAGGCCGAAAGCCTTATAAATAAAGCGCAATCAATTCAGGAAAGGGTTTACGGCCCGGAACATCACCTCATAGCACCAGCCTGGATAACCAAAGCCGAAATTTATCGTTCAAAAGGTGATTTCACAGGAGCGGAAAACCTGATTAAAAAAGCCCTGACCGTTGTGAAGAAGACCGGCAATACTGAAGAAGTGGCAAGACTCGAACAGCGCATCGAAAAAGTCCGCTCTATAAAGCCTGACTTTGGGCCCGTTGCAGGGCTTTCCGGATAAAAATACGTAGCTGTCCTTCTGACGTTAAAGAAAAAAGCCTGCCCTCGATAAAGAGCAGGCTTTTTTTAATGTTCAAAAATTACTTTTATCAGCCGCCGAGAGCCTCCAGCCGCATAGCAACAAACGCACCTATGTTCGCATTATCCTGCTCCATTATGCCGCTGCCGTATTTATCCATTGTAAATACGATTGGGTCGGCTACAATACCAGGCAGCTCATCTTGCAGAATTAGCACATAAGCAACAAGCGCGTCAATATATTCTTGCGCTGTGGCGTAGCGAACGTCTTCGTCAAGTCTTTGCTCAAAGGCTGTCGCAATCTGTGCACCAAGTTCAGGTGTGAATGGCACATCAGCCGGTGCAATCGTATTGATAACTTCTGCCAGAGCAGCCAGCCGTGCACCTGTTTCATCCCTCAATATCGCCGCAGTACTTACCAGTCTCGAACAGACATCACAAGGCTGTATGTTAACACCCGAGGCAAGCGACTTGCCTATCCAGATCTGAACTGTCTGTTTGGGAATTCCTATCTCACCAGCAGCCGCTGCAATTACTGCCGGACACCCTTCTACCTCCGGAGCTCTTATAACAGGTACCGGTATAGCAGGC
>CAYLMG010000068.1:0-10055 GCA_964384565.1 uncultured Pirellulales bacterium
GATTACGCGTGTGAAGTTAACGATTTTTGTGTACGATATATTTAATAGAAAGGAGAGAAAAATGAAAAAGTTACTTTTTTTGGTCATTCTGATGCTTTTTGCTTCATTAGTGCCGTCTGGCCAAGCAAAAGAGGCTGCGGTTTTACTGCAGGATGCCCGCTACGCCGAGGATATCGAAGGCGACCTCGATAAGGCAATCGGGCTATATGAGAAGGTAATTCAGGATCTTAAAGCCGATGCCAAAATCAAGGCGCAGGCAATGTACCTGCAGGGTATGTGCTATATCAAAAAGCAGGATGAAATTGCGGCACAGGCTGTCTTAAGCAAACTCGCAGCCGCATATCCAGAACAAACACAAATCGTCGAAAAGGCCAAGGGGATACTTGCGGAATTAACCGATTCGGACCCGGCTACCCTGATGCCGCCTGAGACGCTTTTTTACGTTGAGCTTGGCTCGCCGGGCAAGCAAATCGAGACCATACTCAATATGCTCAAGGGCACTCCCTTTGAAAATCCTCTTGCTGTATTAGGACAGGGCGGCTCAACCGGCGGCGGTCCGCAAAATCCCGGTCAGGTCTTAAACGCCCTTTTCAACCCGAGTATGATAACCGAATTCAAAAAGATTCGCGGTATGGCGGTTGGTATTACCGAAATAAAGCAGAATAATCCGTCGGGTGTATTGGTTCTATATCCGGGTAAAAGCGATGCGCTTCGCGGCATGATTATGGCTGGATTGGGTATGGTCGGTCAACCAGCTGAATCTATTGAGGGGATGCAGATATTAGACATTATGGGCCAAGCGGGGGTTGCTTATGACGACACGGTCATCATTGTAGCACAGCCGACAGAACAGCTCAAAAAGTGCATCAACCAATACAAAGGTCTGAGCAAAGGACCCAGCCTTTCGGACAATAATAAATCCTTTGCTGCCATTGGCAAAAATATCCGCAGGCAAAACGCTGTAACAGTCTGGGCAAACGTTGACGCAGCTTTCCAAAATTTCAAGAAAGCACAAGGCGGTATGCTACCGTCGGATATTCAGCCTGTTGATATTATTTTTGACCCGGAGAATATAGACGAGCTTCTTGCCAGCGTTTCCATCGAGGCTGATGCCTTAAACTTCGACACTAATATAGACTTCAAGCCGGGCCACAAATGTCTGGCGTACGATTTTTTCCGCACGCCGAATCTGAGCAAGAAGAACTTCTCGGCGGTTCCTTCTGATGCTGTTGCACTTTTCAGTTTTGCACTGAACGAGACGTCGAGCGAAAACATTGAAAGAATTCGCAAGCCTCTGGAAAGATTTTCAGGGCTGGATATAGGCAGGGGAATATTCAACAATCTCGAACAGGTTACAATCTTTGTCGCGCCGAATTTAAGCGCAAACATAAGGGAGCCGGCGGACATTGTGGCTAATTGTTTAGGCATTGCATTAACCAGCAAGAATCCTGCTCAGACCCGCCAGACCTGGGAAACAATTCTTGGTACAGTAAGTACGATTAGGCAAGGCGCGGCACCAGGGCAAGGTCAGCCTGAAGGAAGATACATTCTTCCAGTGGGTCGAAGCGGTCAGCGAGTTTACTGTTATCTTGACCAGTACGAGAATACAACGTTTCTGAGCCTATCGAGCGAAGTTTTGAAGTCGGCGATGGCTGCTCCTCGTGAATCGAAGTCGGCTCTGACAGGCGGTGTTTTGGCCAAGCCGCTCGAAAAATTAAGTCCGAATACAAGCAAGCTTGCGGTGTTGAATATTGGCGGGCTGATAAAAATCGCCGACGCCTTTATGACAGCGAAACACGATAATCCGCGAAATCCGTCGCATAAGACGATACAGAAGCTGGCTGATGCTTTTGATAAGAGTTATGTGAGGTTTCAAACCGACGAGAAAAACGACAGTCTCGGTATTCACGTAAGTGTCAATAACATTCCGCCGTTGAAAGATGTTTTTGGACTTGCAATGCAACTGTCCAGGGTAAGTCCGACTCAAAAGGTTATAGCTACCGGGCCTGAGCCGGGCAACAAAGCTATACTGCAGTTTTCGCCGAGTGTAGGGCTTCAATGGAAGAGCGGTGCGGGAGCGGCCTCACATAAAGTATATGTCGGTACAAAGGCGAATGAGCTGAAGGTTCTGGCTGAGACGAAAAACAACAGAAGCGGACTGACGGACGTCAAGGAAGGTGTGAGCTATTACTGGCGTGTTGACGAAACATTGGAAGACGGCACTGTTATTACCGGTGATACCTGGCAGTTTAATACGGGCGGCAAGCTTGTCGGCTGGTGGAAGCTCGACGGGGATGCGAGCGATTCGTCCGGCAGCGGCAACGACGGCAAGGTCGAAAATGGCCCGCAGTGGGTAGACGGTGCACTGCAGCTCGACGGCGAGGACGACTATGTAAGCCTGCCTATCGGTTCACTTATTAGTTCGCTAACCGATTCGACGTTTGCGGTATGGGTTAATTTTGAGGATACAGAGAACCCGTGGCAGCGAATCTTTGATTTCGGCAGCGGAGAGTCGGCCAATATGTTTCTTACACCCAGAACAATGTTTGATAACGCGATGCGTTTTGCCGTTACAGTTAGCGGATTTGGCGACGAGGACCGGGTGTCGGCACCGACGGCTCTGCCGGGCGGATGGCATCATGTAGCAGTAACGATAGACGCGGCTAACAACACGCACACAATGTACCTTGATGGAAAGGTCGTCGCCAGTAACACTTCCACCCGGCATACACCAAGCACACTCGGCGTTACTAATCAAAATTGGCTTGGCAGGTCACAATACTCGGCTGACCCATACTTTAACGGCTCTCTGGGTGACTTCCGCATTTACAACTACGCGCTTAGCGATAAGGAAATCTCGGAGCTTTACCAAAGCTCTAAATCCCAAGAAGCCTTAAAGAAAGATGAAGGCGGGCAGTCTTATGCCGAGTCTCTTGTCGGCTGGTGGAAGCTCGATGGGGATGCGAGCGATTCGTCCGGCAGGGGCAACGACGGCGAAGTTATGAGTAACCCGCAATGGGTGGACGGCCGGATAAATGGCGCACTGAAATTCGACGGTACCGATGATTATGCGAGTCTGCCTATCGGCTCGCTTATTTCCACGCTGAACAGGTCAACTGTAATGGTATGGGCGGACTTTTCCAATACGGGCGGCGCATGGCAGCGGATATTCGACTTCGGCACCGACATAGGGAACTATATATACCTGTCACCCCGTACCGATGCGAACGGGCCTATGCGCGTGGCGATAACGGCGGGCGAGGGAGAATGGGTAGATGTAGATGCGGACAGCGGTACACTTGCGAGCGGCTGGCACCACGTGGCGGTGGTATTGGAACCTGGCAATCTGCATATTTACCTCGACGGTGAAGTTGTGGCCAGTACTGAGGGATGGTATGTTCTGAGCGATTTGGGCGTAACCACGAACAACTGGCTCGGCAGGTCACAGTACATGACTGATGCGTACTTTAATGGCTCTCTGGATGATCTGCGGATTTACAACGATGCACTCAGAAAAGAACAAATAGCCGAAATTTATAAAAGTGCATTAAAGCCTTAAGGAGTAAGATACAATGAGAAGGATAATATTATTTTCAAACATTTTAATACTCCTTCTTCTGTCCGAGGTCTATTCACAGGATAGTTCTCTGAAAGACCTTCCGCAGCCGGACTGGAATTTCAAATTATTCCAGGAGTTCTATAAGACAGATGAGTATGTGTTTGTCATAACTGACGTTAACGATACGGAGACATATAAGGACATCTGGACGAAATGCAAGAGTATCGGTCGCGATCCATCTGTTACAGTAACAGTGAAGAACGAAAATCAACTTAATGAAGAGGATTATCGTAAGCATATGTTTTTGTGCGGACCAATCAATCGCTTCAAAAAATGGGACTCTTTCGGTTTGCCGATAAAGAAGGTTCAGGGCGGATTTCGATTCGGGTCTTATACTTTTGATGACGTGGATGACGGGATACTTTTCATCAGCAGTGATTCAAGACGAGTCGTATACACAGGGAATTCACTGAGTCCCCTGGACAAACTGTTAAGAACTCTGGGCGGGTTGTTTCAATATACCATTGTTCAAAATGATGTTCCTGCACACTTTGGAAACTTTATTAACGGGAGATTTAATGTGCGCGGGAATATTGATTTGAAAAAAGAAAGGAGAAAATATCTCAATCGCAATCTGACATCGGGGTACCACGTTTTTCATTATTCCGGCAAGGTGTCTGACTTTAAAGAGCTGAAAGAAAAAGCTGCGCATCTTGAGAAGTACTGTGATGAAGCGATTGAGAAGCTTTCACTTGCCCGGCCGGACTATAAAATCCACTGCTATATCTATTCGGATGAGAACGAGAAACTACTTTTATCAGGAACACCAGGGCGTGGAGGCGTTACTTACGGACAGGAGATTCATTCGCTCGGCTTCGATGCGGTTGAGCACGAGACTATTCATGTTCTGTTTAACAGCGAAGTCGGACAGCCCAACAATAACTTTTTTAACGAAGGTATCCGTCAATATTATGAATACGTAAGCAATCCTGAAAGTCTGGCAGAAGGCAGGAAAGTGGTAGCAAAATATCTGAATGAGCCTATAGAGAAATGGGCAGACGGTTCGATATATTTTTTCAACACTCCTGCCGTTAACAGGTGGCCTGTGGCTTATCCGGCTTCGGGGTTGTTTGTTAAATTCCTGATAGACAATCACGGGCTTGAGAGGTTTAAGGAATTTTACAGGAAAACTGATATTAATTCCGGCTTTCTGGACGTTTACGGCAAGAGCCTGGCGGATATGGTAAAAGAATGGAAGGATACGGAAGCAACAACAGCTTTTTAGTAAGAAGAAATCACTTAGATTTATAAAAGTGCATTAAACCCTTAAGCTGAAGGTGACGAAGCAAAATAGGTGGAAAATTTTAGAAAAATGAGGTTGGATTCAGGACGCAAACAATTACAGTGGGCGATACTACTACTGGCGATAGTTGTAGTGCTGCCCACTGTATGCCTTTTGTGGTTTATGAGCCAGGCGGTCAAAAACGAGCGGCTGGTGATTCGACAGAAACTTGTTGATGTATATACCGAGAGAGCAAAAACCTTTTTCGAACAGGCACCGGATGACTACTTCGAGGCTGAAATAAGCAAAATCAATTCCCAGGCGACGGCAGAAGCTTTAACGAAATTTGATTTATTCGCGACGGGGCCGGACAGTCCTTATCAGGGTATGTTAATCTTTGATACGAATGATAGTCTTGTCTGTCCAATTTTAGAGAGTTTTCCGGACGAGCAAAGCAGAGAACTGATAGAGACATTTCAGCAGGAATTGGCCGGCGATATTGAAGAAGCTATGATTGGATATGAGAAAATTGCAGAAGACAGTAAATCAGATATTATTCGCTACAAGGCTATTCTTGCCAAAGCTCGTTGTCTTTTTAAATTAAACAGACAACAAGAAGCTATCGAGCTGACCCATAGGTTGTCTTATCCGGAAAATCCTGAAAGCATAGTGTCTGCATCGGCTGCAATGGTAGCTCAATCGAGGGTTTATCTGGCCGGTCTTTACGCCCAAACAGAGGACAAGAATTTGTTTTATCACCTGCGGAGAATTTTGGGTAATTCCCACTATAATAATGAAAAAGAGGACCCTTTTCTTCCTGCCTGCTCTGCAGAGGCAATCGTCTGGCAGTTAGTTCAGCTTATCGATATAGCTGAACAGCAGGAATTAGCAAAAAAGCTTGAAGGGGAAATCGAAACTGCGAAAAGCCGAATTGCTGCGTATCAAAATGCAATTGAAGTAGCCGAGATTTATCCCGACGCAGAGCATTTAAGCGACTGGCCGATACAAACCATACGAAGAATTTCACCCGAAACTGACCTTTACGGCTTTAAGCTCAAGCTGGCAGATAAAACTGTTCTGGGCATTTCCGGCTTTGACAAAATGCTCAAAATCATAACCGCCGGCGTGAACGACATACAGGATGATACTGTCGGCGTACAGGTATATGACAACCTCGGACAGCTCATAGCAGGTGATAAAAATCTTATGGGCGAGGTGTTTCTGACATTAAGCCCGGGCAGGTTTCTCGGTGAGTTTAAGACAGCGGTCTATTTTAAGGAAACAGGGGTTTTTGAAGATGCTGCCAGCAAACAGATAGCTATTTACACCTGGACAGGAATACTTGTTGTTCTATTAATTCTCATAACAGGAGCTGTTGCCATGCGAGCCATAGGCAGACAGGCAAGGCTCAACAGGCTGAAGAACGATTTTATCGCAACTATCACACACGAGCTCAAGACGCCGCTTTCGTCAACTCGGGTACTGGTGGATACGCTTCTGGACGGCAGATACGAAGAGCAGCAACAGGCGACCGAATATCTGCAGCTCATATCGAAGGAAAACGAGAGGCTGAGTCATCTGATAGACAACTTTCTTACATTCTCTCGGATGGAACGTAATAAACGGGCATTCAATATGTCGCAGGTAAGCGGCGCTGAAATAACAAACACCGCGGCAGATGCGATGCGGACGAAATTTGAAAAGGCCGATGTTAAGCTTAACGTCGACATCTCGAAAGCGTTGCCGATGCTTAATGCAGATAAAGATGCTATGGTGACGGTGCTGGTAAATTTGCTGGATAATGCGTGTAAATATTCGTATGATAATAAGCAGATAGAGCTGAAAGTTTTTGCAGAGGACGGCTCGGTATGTTTCGCAGTTAAAGACAATGGGACTGGAATGAGCAGGCGGGTAACCAAAAAGATATTCAAGAGGTTTTACCAGGCGGACAGCAGCCTTTCCCGCCAGGCAGAGGGCGCCGGGCTGGGATTAGCGATAGTCAAATTTATAGTCGATGCACATAAAGGTACCATATCAGTGGAAAGCAAGGTATCAAAGGGAAGCACCTTTACGGTTAGAATACCTGCCAGCAGTTAGAGATGTATGGAAACAGTTTTAATAATAGAAGATGATTCGACGATGCTTCGGGGGCTGAAGGATAACTTTGAGCTAAAGGGTTATCGCGTCAAGACCGCCCGTGATGGTGAAATGGGTCTTAAGGCGGCATTGGCCGAGCCAGCAGATTTGATTATTCTCGATATTATGCTGCCGAAGATTAACGGTTATGAAATCTGCGACGAGATTCGTAAAAAAAATCTCGATATGCCGATTATTATGCTTACAGCAAAGGGTGAGGAATCGGACATCATTCTGGGCCTGAACCTCGGGGCCGACGATTATGTTACCAAGCCATTCAGTATAAAAGAGCTGCTGGCTCGGTCTGAAGCATTTATGCGACGCAGAACAAAAAAAGAGCGTGACGTTTATGAATTCGGTGATTGCAGGCTTGATAGTGTCCGCGGTGTTCTGACTCGTAACGGAAAAGAAGTCAAACTGACGCCCGGTGAATTTAAGATGATGCATCTTTTCCTTAAAAGGACCGGCTGCTCTCTGACGTGTGACGAGATACGCAATACTGTGTGGGGTTATTCGAGCTTTATTACCCTGCGGGACATCGACCATACTGTCGCTGTCCTGCGAAATAAAATCGAGGCCGACCCGGATAATCCTACGTTTATCCGCACGATAGGAGGTATAGGCTATAAATTTGAGCCGCCCGAATGAGATGGAAACAGTTCTAATAGTAGAAGATGACCCGGCGATGCTTAGGGGTCTGAAGGATAACTTCAAGTACTCCGGCTATAACGTCATAACGGCTGAGGACGGCGAAGAAGGGCTAAACGCGGCACTGGACGCGAAACCTGATTTGATAATACTGGATATTATGCTGCCGAAGATTAACGGCTATGAAATCTGCGATACCGTACGCAAGAAGAAGCTCGATATGCCGATTATTATGCTGACGGCCAAAGGCGAGGAATCGGACATCATTTTAGGGCTGAACCTGGGTGCGGACGATTATGTCACCAAGCCGTTCAGTATCAAAGAGCTGTTGGCGAGAGCCGCTGCGTTTTTGCGACGAAGAAGACAGCAGGAACAGGATGTCTATGAGTTCGGCGGCTTTGTGCTCGATATACCCGCGAGAAAATTTACCAAAGAAGGCAAAGAGATAAAGCTGTCGCCGAAGGAATTTAAGCTGCTCGAGCACTTTTTAAAAAGAGAGGGCCGGGCACTTACACGTGACGAGATATTAAACGCCGTGTGGGGATATGACAGTTATGTCACCGACCGCAGCGTTGACAGGTTCGTAACCACTTTGCGAAATAAAATCGAGGCTGACCCGCACAATCCGGCCTTCATTCATACGATTCGCGAGATAGGATACAAGTTTGAAACTGCTACGTAGAAATATCAGTTAAGAATAATCTGCTGCTGATATTCGGGTACTGTGACCTTCCAGCCGGTCTTTTCAGATATGAAATTTCCGAACTCTTTTGAGCTTTTTTCCTCGCCGTGAACGACAAAGATTTGTTTCGGCGGCTGCTGCATACTCTTGAGCCAATCGAGCAGTTCATTTTTGTCGGCGTGTGCGCTAAAGCCGTGAATCCTTTCGATTCTGGCTTTGACCGGATATTTCTGTCCGAGAATTCTGACCTCCTTTTCACCGTCAACGATTCTCCTGCCGAGGGTACCGGTTGCCTGATATCCGACGAAGGTGATAGTTGATTCCGGTCTGGTGATGTTCTCGACGAGATGATATTTTATTCGTCCGCCGGTACACATACCTGAGCCTGCTATTATGATGATGGGAACCTTTATCCTGTTTATTGCCTTCGATTCGTTTGCTGAGCCAGCGAGGTGCAGTGTCGGCATATCAAAGGGCGAAGCGTGATTGTTGACGAGATTCGTCATCTGCGTATCGAAGAGGTCGGCGTGTTTTTCAAAGACTTCGGTTATTCTTGATGCCATCGGGCTGTCGAGATAAATCTGGATGGGCTGAATCTGCTTAGCGATTAGCAGCTCATTTATGTAGTAAAGGACCTCCTGCGAGCGTTCGAGAGCGAAGCTCGGGATGACGATGTTTCCGCCGGCGGCTCGGGTTGAGTTTATGATTTCCGCGAATTCGCTTTTGATGCTTTCGTTATTGTGGTGGATTCGGTCGCCGTAGGTCGATTCGATGAGTACGAAATCGGCTTTATCGAAGACTTCCGGGTCGCTGACGATGGGCCTGTCGGGTCTTCCGATGTCACCTGAAAAAAGAATAATCCGTTCATCGCCGTTTAATCCTGCCTTTACTCTTATTACCGATGAGCCAAGAACGTGACCTGCATCATAAAGAGTGGCTTCAACTGTGTTATTTTTCGAGAGAGCGAAACTCTCACGATATGGTATAGGCTCGAAATGACCAAAAACAGCCTCGGCGTCTTCGACAGTGTATAAAGGCACTTCGGGGTATGGGCCTTTTCTGCCCTGTCTTTCGTGACGTTTTCTTTTGTGCTCGGCATCCTCTTCCTGCAGTTTTGCGGCGTCGAGCAGTATTATCTTTGCGATTTCTGCTGTTGCTTCGGTGCAATAAATCGGGCCTCTGAAACCTTCCCTGACGAGCTTCGGCAATAGGCCGCAATGGTCGAGATGTGCGTGCGTGAGAATGACGGCGTTGATTTTCGCAGGCGGAAACGGGAAGGGGTCCCAGTTTCTCTTTGCGAAATGTCTTTCCTGATACAGGCCGCAATCAACCAGAACATTTGTGCCGTTGGCCTGCATCAGGTGACGTGAGCCGGTAACGTTCTGAGCAGCCCCGAGAAAGCTGAGCTTTATTTCCATAGCGTTCCTTATTAGCTTATCTATAGTTATATCAAGAACTTATATTCTAACATTATCGGGCTTTATTTACAAGAGATTTTTTGGATTGCGGCGTTAATTGCTTTCGAGAATGAAGGTTACCGGGCCGTCATTTGTGCTTGTGACGTGCATATGCGCTGCGAATATTCCGGTCTGGATATTAACGTTTTGTTTTTTTATAAGCTCTATTACTTTTTCGTAAAGCTCTTCAGCGAGCTGCGGCTGGGCAGCTTCGTCAAAGCCGGGGCGCCTGCCCTTCTGACAGTTGCCGTGTAGTGTAAAATTGCTGATAAGCAGTATCGAGCCGTTGAC
>CAYLMG010000069.1:0-1805 GCA_964384565.1 uncultured Pirellulales bacterium
GAGACTTTGAAAATTATCCAGTGGGGCGCTGTTATCAGCGCCTCACTGGCAGCGGCCGTTATTGATGTAAAATACAGGCGGATTCCTAATCTGCTTTGCGGCCTGCTGTTTTTAACCGGTTTATTGTGGTCTCTTGGTAATAATGGTGTTAAGGGATTAGCAGAAGCCCTGGCAGCTGCTGTGATACTATCGCTGCCGTTTATAGTTTTATTTATCTTCGCTGGTGGGGGAGCGGGTGATGCAAAGCTGACCGGTGCCATCGGCGCCTGGTTGAGTATCAAGGAATCTGTTGTTACCTTAGCGTGTATTTGCATTGTAGGCGGAATGCTTGGAATAATTGTTGCTATTTTTAAAAGAAGGCTTAAACTTGTTCTTATAAACCTGTTTTTTATTGTATTTGATTTTGTGAAGGCAGTGTTAAGGGCAATATTAAGGCAAATATCAGGGAGGGCGGGAACACAGTATTCTGGTTCTTCGAAAAATATCGGCAAAGAGCAGGGGGAGAAACTGACAATACCATATGGTGTGGCAATTTTTATAGGCGTTTGTGTGGCGGGTATAATAGTATGGCAGCGACAAATATAAATAATAAAAAGTGCGCAAATCGACGCCGGCGCGGTACGAGCACGCTCGAAGCGGCTTTTGTACTTATATTACTTCTTATGGTTACTCTCGGTACTATAGGATGGGGATGGTTTTTCCTGAGGATTCAGCAGGTAACCAATGCCAGCAGACAGGGGGCGAGAGTGGCTATTCGCTACGGAGCAACTGTTCCTGAGGTCAAGGATGTGGTTGACGGTTTACTCAGTCCTTTCGCACTTGAATACGAAGACCCGATAATTACCCCTTATATTGACCCTAACATTGGCGAAGCGGTTACGGTTACCGTCAAAGGAATAGAATTGGACATCTTAAATCTGGGCTCGGAAGGTATATTAATGATACCTATCCCCGATGATTTTACTAGTTCGGTTACTATGGCAAAGGAAGGACCATAAAGCAGGAATATAGTAAACTTAAACTCAAAGGATAAATAGTATGAAATGGGCGGTTATAATTTTGATTGTTCTTGGGCTTCTGGCGGCTCTTTCGGCCTCTTTGCTGGTTAATGCGCTTCGAAGTGAAAAAATGGATACTTTAACAGGCAGCGGGAAGGTAAAGGCTGTTGTCGCGACAACGTCGCTTCCGGCAATGTCCTGGATTACTTCACAGTATGTAGCGGTCAAGGAAGTTCAAAAGAAAGGACTGGCTGCGGACTATTTTTCAGACCCCATCCAGGTTATCGGTAAAGTATTAGCCGTTAAAGTAGTAAAAGGCCAGGTCCTGACAAAAAGATCTTTAATTGCCGAAGGCAGCGGAGCACAGCTTGCAGCTGGATTATCCCCGGGTATGAGAGCTGTTAGCGTCCCGGTTTCCAGGCATTCAGTTATGGGTGGGTTACTGTACCCTGGCTGCATTGTGGATGTTATTGCGACCTTTAACCTGCGTACAAGGGATGCAAAGGGTGAAGCGATATCGACAACCCTTCTTCGGAGAGTACGGGTTTTGACTGTTCAGGATGAATCGATTATTTCAATGGCTGGTCAGGAGGAGCAGAAGACGAGAACAAGTAGAACTGAAGCGCAGCTTACAGTAACTTTAGAGGTTGATTCGAGACAGGCAGAGGCCCTGCAGCTTGCTATGAATAACGGCAAGATAACACTTGCGATGAGAAATCCTCTTGACCAGCAAGAGGTTGATTCGGATGCTATGGTTCTCAGCCAGGGCAGACTTGCAAAGCTCGGGGAGCTTTTGGGAACATCTGT
>CAYLMG010000069.1:1905-9695 GCA_964384565.1 uncultured Pirellulales bacterium
ATTGCGGCAGACTTTGGTTGGAAAAATAATTAATTAAAGGAGTCAAAGATGAAGGAGATTAAAAAGTCAATTCACGTGTGGCTCTCGACAACCCTTATTGTTAGTTGTTTTGCGCTGCTATGTATCCATGGGCTTTACCAACCTGCAGCACAGGCCGCTGAAACTACTACTGAGCAGGGAAAAATATCGATAGTGGTAGGACAATCACGTGTCCTGCAGGCCCCCTGGCCGACTGTTCGTGTAGCAGTTACCGACCCGGAAATTGCTAATTTGCAGATTCTCACACCTACCCAGATTTTGTTACAGGGTCTTAAAGTCGGCTCAACTGACCTGATTTTATGGAACGAGGATGAAACCCAGATCTGGCAGCTTACTGTTAACGTGATACTTGACATCGCGTCACATCAACAGAAACTGGATAAATTGTTTCCGAATTGCAAACTTGAGCTGGACCAATCAGGCAGTGTAATGATTGTAAAAGGTCTTCTGAGAAATGTCGACCAGGCTGAGAAGCTCAGGGAGTATCTTGAAAAAACGGGCATCGAGTTTCTGGATATGACCAGACTCGCTGGTTTACAGCAGGTACAGTTACAGGTCCGTATTGCCGAGGTCAGCCGTAAATCGTTAAGAACATTGACCGTAAATGCCGTATATGCGGACCATCCATTTTTTGGGCTTATAGCTCCTGTGACTTCAAGTGGAACTCCGCTGGTTTCAGATATCACCTATGATAACAGCTACGCAGGTACTTCATGGACAGCTTCTACGGCAGTATCAATTTTAGCAGGTGTGCCTCGGGCTAATTTTGATGTATTCATTAAAGCATTGGCAGAAAATCAATACCTAAGGATTTTAGCCAACCCGACACTGGTAGCCCTTAGCGGTGAAGAAGCTGCCTTTCTTGCGGGTGGGGAGTTTCCGGTTCCGGTGCCTCAGGCCGGGGGTACCACTAATACGATTACTATTCAATACAAAGAATATGGCATCCGTTTGACTTTCCGCCCCGTCGTGCTTGGTGATGGGACAATCAAGCTTTATACCGCCCCGGAGGTCAGCGAGCTTACTACAGTTGGTGCAGTAACTCTGGAGGGATTTGAAGTACCAGCCGTAACTACACGAAAAGCTGAGACTACGCTTAAGTTAAAAAGCGGCCAGACTTTTGCTATGGCCGGCCTGCTGCGAAATAATGTCGATGCAGTCAGCGCTAAAATTCCAGGACTTGGCGACCTGCCGGTACTCGGTCCATTATTCCGGTCTGTCCGTTATTCCACGGAAGAGACTGAACTTATCATATTGGTAACTGCCGTACTGGTCGAGCCGATGTCGTTGGCAGAGGTTCCTCCTCTGCCTGGGTTCTTACACAAAGAGCCAAATGACTGGGAGCTGTATATTGACGGTAAGATTGACGGAACCGAGCCGCCAAAGGTTAATCCTGCTGACGCCGAGTGGATGCGCCAGATGGGCCTTGATAAGTTGATTGGCCCGGGAGCCTGGGATCATTATGACAATCCGGCTGCTCCGAGCAAGGCTGATATCGAACCGGTGGAAATCATTAATGAGCAATCAAGTTATAATTATTATCAGTTAGATGTTTCTGAAGAGTCAAAAGTATCTTCAAGCACTGAAAACGGCATGGATTCCGTCATTTATGTCACTGACCTGAAAGAGTGAGTGGGGGTTTTATGAAATTGATGGCGAAAATAGTGTTGGCTACCGAGCAAAAAGACTTTGCAGAAAAAATGCAAGATCTTCTATCCCCGGACAAGGGTGTATCTCTGTCTAATACCTGTAATGATTTAGCGGAACTGCGGGGTTATCTCGAAGCGGTAAATACACCTATTGCGATTGTGGATATAGATTCGGATACCCAAAAGAAGCTGCGTGAACTGGACCAGCTGGTACCTCTCTACCCTAAAACGCGTTTTGCAGTCGCAAGCAGTTCATCCAGTAAAGAACTTATTATTGAATCTATGCAGGCCGGTGCCAGATACTTTATGCATAAAAAGTTTCTCGAGGCTGAAGTTGACAGGGTTTTAGAGCGAATAATTATTGATTCGGCTAAAACAGAATCCGCTAAGGGTCTGGTTATTAGTGTTCTTTCTGCCGGTGGCGGCTGCGGAGCAACTACCATAGCCCTGAATTTGGCAAATGAACTAAGGTTACAATCTTCCCGGCATATACTTGCGATCGATTTGGATGAACACTATGGCGCGATATCGAGTTACCTTGGAGTAAACAGCAGTTATGGTATTGCAGATGTACTTAATAAAAAAGAACGAATCGACAATCAGCTGATAATGTCAAGTGCAACTTCATATAAAGATGATTTTGATATTCTACTGAGTCCTGCGGGCATGTCCAAGTATGAGAGTATTAATGGAAATACGGCAAACCTTGCAGAAGCACTTGAAGCCTGTAAATCAGCATACAGCTATACTGTTGTTGACGCCCCCAGGGTATCACGACAATTGATGCAACTGTTAGCAAATGCCAGCAGAGTTCTTGTCGTGGTATTTCAGTCCAATGTAAAAGATATTAAAAAGGCTAAATCAATAATTTCCGATCTACGCAGATTTGGTATTACACTGGAAAGAATATTCCCACTTGTTAACAGATTTCAGCGCAGAGGCCGAGCAGTACCGGTTGATGAGGTGAAAAAAGCAATAGAAGTTAACGATATATACACAGTAAGAAATGATTTTAAAAGAGTAATAAACTGCATTAATCGTGGTCAGCCTCTTTCGGAATCGGCTCCTCGTTCAGGTGTACGCCGTGATTTGATAAAAATTGCAGAAAAAATGTCCAACGGCTTTAAAAGTGACGATAAGGTATTCAAATAAGAAAATGAAAAAAGAAGAAAAACAACCTGCAGATTCAAATCTACAAGACGGTAAAAAAACCGCGGTTTGGCATCATTTGAAGGAGACGGTTCATCGAAAATTGCTGGCCGTAATAGACCTGCATGAGGCAAAACAAGTTCCGATTGAACAACTAAGAGAGGAATGCTCAAGCAAAATAGACTCTCTGCTGGACGAACAGAACTATCCACTATCTGCGCCGGAAAAGAATCAATTTCTTTACGAGGTTATGAATGAAGTATTCGGATTTGGTCCGCTGGAACAGTTCTTGAGTGAACCTGATATAAGCGATGTTCTTGTTAACGGACCAAAGCAGATTTACATAGAAAAATACGGCAGGCTGGAGCTTACAGATGCATGTTTTTCGGACAATGAACACCTTATGCGCGTCATATCCCGAATCGGCTCAAATGTGGGCAGGAGAATTGACGAAAGCGTCCCGATGCTCGATGCACGTTTGCCCGACGGTTCCAGAGTAAATGCAATTATTCCACCTCTGGCTCTTGACGGCCCAATGTTAAGTATTCGTCGATTTGGTGCTCATCGCATAGATATAAACAAGCTGATAGAATTAAATTCACTGACGAAGGAAATGGCCTTTTTCCTCGATGCCTGTGTTCGTTGCAAAATGAATATCCTGATATCGGGAGGTACGGGAACAGGTAAAACCACGTTGCTTAACGCATTGTCTCGCTGGATTCCACCAGGGGAACGCGTTGTGACTATTGAAGACGCTGCGGAGTTAAAGATGCAGCGTGACCATGTTGTCAGGTTGGAAACGAGGCCGCCGAATATTGAAGGTAAAGGCAAGATTACGCAGCGTGACTTACTTAGAAACAGCCTGAGAATGCGGCCAGACAGAATCATCATCGGCGAGGTTCGTGGAGAAGAAACTTTGGATATGCTTCAAGCTATGAATACCGGGCATGAAGGCTCTATGACTACTGTTCATGCCAACAGCCCAAGGGATGCTCTTAGAAGAATTGAAAACATGGTAAGCATGGCTGGAATTAATTATCCTGTTCATGCAATGAGAGAACAAATAAGCTCGGCACTCAATGTTCTGATTCATCTCGACCGTATCACCGGTGGGGCGCGAAAGGTGGCCAATATTGTTGAAATCACCGGTACAGAGGGAGATATTATCTGTTTACATGATATATTCCGATATACTCAACTGGGTGTAGGTGAAGATGGAAATGCTTACGGTCAGTTTGAAACGTGCGGTGTTCGTCCGAATCTTGTAGGCAAGCTTAAAGCAGAAGGTATTGAAATTCCTCCGGCATTGTTCCAGAGGCATATTTTTACAGAAGCCGCAGAAAGTAAGTCTAAATGATGAATTCATACAGTAGTGCCGATATAACATTAGTGTCTGGGTAGCTTATTCTGATAATTTAATTATCTTGAAATTCTAATAGGAAATAAAACAGGTTAAAAATAATGGATGTTGTCCGCTTACTAAACATAATTATTTTAATAGCCGTTGGCTTGCTGGTCTTTTCACTTTGGTGTTTTTGTGTTTTCGTATGGATTGTGGAATATCTTTTCCGTTTGAAAAAAATCAAAAAGCGACTAGGCCTTACGTCACCTGAAAGCGAAGATTCAAAGATACTTAGGTTATGGAGTGATTCGCGTCAAAGTGAAGGCGTAAAAACAAAAGAGACTCGAAGAATAAAAGAGAAAATTGAAAAGCTTGCATATGATGCCGGATGGCACACCTCAATGCAGACAATTTTAATTGGCTTAGTTGGATTTGTCGTTTTAGCTTTTTTATCTACTTATTTAATTTCCGGTAACATTTTTTTAGGTTTTGCCGCTGCATTAGTGATAGTGTTTGGCTTCATAGGCTTTACAAGCAATAGGATAAACAAGCGTAAGTCGCTTTTTGAAAAACAGCTTGTTGACGCTCTCGGCATTGCGGCTCGTTCACTTCGGGCAGGTCACCCGCTAAGCGGCTCATTTCAGCTGATTTCCGAAGAAGTTGGAGAGCCTTTGAGTGACATTTTTTACCGCATATGTCAGGAACAAGCACTGGGACTTGATATGAAAAATTCTATTCGGAAAGTTGCTGAAGATACTACAAATTCCGAACTTAGGCTTTTTGCCACTGCGGTTGTTATTCAATTACACAGTGGAGGAAATCTTGCCGACTTAATGGACAGCCTGGCCGCAGTTATACGAGCCAGAATTCGGCTGCTGAGAAGAGTCCGGGTACTTACGGCACAAGCGAGTTTAAGTTCTAAGGTACTGATTGCTATGCCGATTTTTATGTTTTTTGCTTTGAACATACTTAATCCTGCGTACATGGAACCTCTTTATAAAACTCCAATAGGACAATTTTTGTTGATTATTACGGTTGTCAGTGTTATTTTCGGATGGTGGACGATGAAACGTCTGTCAATAATTCGCTACTAATAATAACTATGGAAATATATTTAGGATAACTCGAGAACTGGAATGTTTGACTTAATTATACCTTTTCTGTTCTTTATTTCTACCGTTGCAATCGGCGCCTCTTTTATTCTCTCTTGGCAGCAACGACAGATGATGCTCAAAATCAGACTACAGGACAGCAGATTTGTTGATATGCCCCAAAAAGAAAAGACGGGATTTAATATTCTCGAACTTCTGGCAAAAATAGGAAATTTTGTTTCCCATAGTAATCCAAGTAAGACTTTGAATGAGCAATTACTTCGTGCAGGATATCCAGGTTCAACAGCACCTGCAGTTTATACAGGCACTAAAGTATTGTTGTTTCTTTTAGGCTTTGGCCTAACATCTATATTGCTGCTTACGTCGCAACTTAATATCACACATAGAATCGCTGTTATGGCGCTTGTCGGGATTGTTCTTTTCTTTCTGCCGAATTTTTTTGTTTTAATCCAGATAAACAAGCGAAAAAAGGAAATCCGCCATCATCTGCCGGAGGCGGTAGATTTACTTGAAATCTGTGTATCATCAGGTATAGGATTAGATATGGCATGGCACATCGTATCTGAAGAGATCAGACAGGTAAGTCCTGTTCTTGCAAATGCCATGTCATTGACAAACTTTGAAATAAATCTTGGTGCCAGAAGAGTGGATGCAATGAAGCATATGGCCGAAAGAACAGGTGCCGAAGAACTCAGTTCTTTGGCTACCATACTTATTCAAACGGAAAGATTTGGGACCAGTATTGCAGATACCTTAAGGGTATTTGCCAACTCGATGAGGGAAGAACGTAATTTTACCGCCGAGGAAAGCGCTGAAAAAATGGCGGTAAAATTAATATTTCCAATGGTGCTTTTTATTTTTCCTGCTGTAATTGTGGTGGTGGCCGGACCGGCCTTGATTACTTTACTTAGTACTAAATTTGGGAGTAGTTAATATGGCAACAGAAACAAAAAATAGAATTATGAAGACATCTTTATCAATTGTACTGGTTTTTGCTTGTTATGTTTTATGCGGCTGTGAAGAAACAGCGCAAGTACAACCTATCGACAAAGGTTTAATAAACGCTAAGCAAGTTAATATGCTTAACGATATCGCCATTGAAAATGCCATCGTTACACAGCGCACTTTGTATCCATTTCACTTTATAAACAACAGTGAAAAACTTAATGAATTGGGTCGTAAAGACCTGTCTATTCTGATAGAACATTTCAAAGAATATCCCGGTCAATTAAATGTGCAACAGCAAGATACGGATTACAGCCTTTATCAGGCTCGTTTAGCTTTTGTTTTTCAAGAGCTTCAGGATGCAGGTGTTGATATGACAAAAGTTTCCTTAGTTGATGGTATGCCCGGTGGCGATGGTATGGAAACTGATGATGTGATAGAGATACAAAAAGCCGGCCGGAAATCCATTAGTACAGGCCGGGCCTCAAATCGATTATCGGATTTCTAACAGGAGAAATAATTGATGAAGGATGTCAAAGCTCTTTTAATTGTATCACTGCTTATACTTTCTTTGGTTTTTATTGCTGTATTTTCCTGTGGCTGCGGTGAGTCTTATACCGAAAGTCAATATCAGCATCAGCAGAATTATAGCTTATCCCAACAGGACATTGAATTTCAGCAAGGCGCTAACCGGCCGCCGACTCTGCAAACATTGTATTCAATGGCAAAAATCTTCATTTCTCAGGGACGTCTTGAAGATGCCGAGCCGCTGCTTCTGAGAGTTATAAACCAAAATCCAGAGTTTATGCCTGCTTATAATGACTTGGCGGAAATTAAAATAAGAAAGCGCCAAACTGATGAAGCCATTAAAATTCTCTCAGACGCCCTTAACAAAAATAGTTCTGAGCCTACCATACTTAATAATCTCGGCATGTGCTGGATGATGAGAAGAAACTATGAAAAAGCCTTGCAACACTTTACTGAAGCTGCGGGCTTACAGCCGGAAAACACAAGATACCGAGCTAATATGGCAGTAGCTTTGGCTTTTCTTGAAAGGGATGATGAGGCGTTGGCAATTTATAAACAGATTTTACCGTTAGACCAAGCTAAACACAATCTTGAGTCGATTCAAAGGGCTAGAAGGTCACAAAAAGCTAACAATTAATCGCATCTTCTGTAACGAAGCAGCTCGCAGGTTTTGTACAAGCAGTTGTTTGCTATTTATCGTGTCTTTTCAGCTATCTTTTCAACCGCTCTTACCAGACGTCCGGCTAAAAGAAGACCACGAATCAGCAATGCAACGATAACTATAACAGAAACGACTTCAAGCACCGGCCCTGTCTCAATAGCCATTAACATAGCAATCCTTTCAAAAAAGACACATTTTTTTTATAGGTGTATACTATTGTATATTATCGGTTTTTGTCTATTTTTTTCTTGAGTAAAGCCTTCTCGAACGACGTAGGGGGCTTGAACCGGCAACTTTCAAATCGACAGGCCGTTTGGGGCAAATTTTGGCCTTTTATAAGTATTTTACATATAAACACTTACAAC
>CAYLMG010000070.1:0-9597 GCA_964384565.1 uncultured Pirellulales bacterium
GCAAGAACCGCCACATCTGTTATGGCAAAAACATTCGCCATATGCCTGACCTGCCCTAAAAACACTATCTTTTCAAAGACACCGATTTTTTTTGCGAGATGTCTGAACTTATGGATTTTGCCTTTACCCACAACTATTAAATATGCAGGCTTAAATTCTTCTTTCTCCATCGCCAGTGAAAATGCCTCTAACAAAACACCCAGGCCTTTCAGTCTGAAATTATTCGCTGCAAATAAAAAAAGAATAGGATTGTCTGCCTCGGTGATTCGAAGGCTGGCAAGTATCTGCGAGCGAAGTTCGTCAGCAGCACGTTTTTCGACTTTTGTATCAGTTTTCACACCGTTTGGTATTACTACTATCCTTTCGTCCGGAACATTATAAAACTGTCTGAATTGGTCTGCGACGTAACCGGAAAGGGCGGCGATTATTGGTCCATCGCTAATTGCGCACAATCTTTTTTCAGCCCTGTAAAGAGCTGCCCTGCGCAGGTTAGCAAATGCGGTTATCTTCTTATAAGTTGTGATAAATTTGTTTTGGTAGCTTTCGGCATTGCGCTTAATCGCTTCTGGAAAGCTGCCGCCTCTTGGCTGATAAATATCGGCAAAGGCGAATGGAAGAAAGCTGTGAATTATGTCGTAGGACTTTTGATTGAGAAATTCCTTAAGGGCGTTTTCGAAACTGCTGAGCTTGGTACGTTTGCCGCTTTTGTCTGCGCGAAGAAAATAGATATTTTTAGCATTTGTTTTTTCGTTCGCACCTTTAGCTGCGAGGATGTCAACTTCCAGAGCCAGCCTTCTAAGAGCTGCCTGCAATTCAAAAATGCTCCTCTCAGCTCCGCCGAGCCCTGTATCAGCACGCTCTATAATTAGTGCAACTTTCATAATGTTTGTTTTTTTCAGTTAGTTCTCAAATGGAGCTGCTCTGTTGTGCCTTTTATCATGCTTTGCCATACGCCGACTCTTGTTTTTTATCTTCTTTATAACCGACTTATCATTTCTGTTCAGCCTTTTTTTACCGGTAAGACTTAAAAAAAATCGAAGCCGGTCGGTCTTCGAAAAATATTTACCCGGCGCCGAATAATAAAGCTGTGCCAAATCTTTTATTCGAAACCGCTGTCCTAATAATAACGGCCTGAACGCTCGTGAAAGGTCGATAAGATAAAATTCGCCGCTGTCATTGTAGAATATATGGCTGAAATAAAGGTCACGATGGCGGTAGCCGGTCTCGTGGAATTTTTTTACGAATTTTGCAAGCTGCTTGATAAAGCCTCTTTTTCCTCGCAGTTTTGCTGTGTCTTGCCGGCCGTGAAAACAATCGGGCAGCTTTCTTTCGAGCGATTCGGCATCGGCTATTTTTTCGGTGATGCAGAAGCTTCTTTTTTCGAAAAGAAGCCCGAACTGCTCGCCGAAGCATACAGGTCTGGCCGTATTTATTCCTTCAGCGAAAAGTTTATTTGCCATCTCAAAGTCAAAGGATGCGCAGCTTTTGCGTCCCCGTCCGTCCAGCCAGTTCTTGAGCTGCACTAAAACCGGCGGTTTATTAAAGCGTTTCAAAAAGAATGTTTTTGCAGGTGAGGCTGTCTCGAACTGTACCCGGCTGCGATATCCTGACAGATTATTCTTTTTCAATTCTTTGCCGTCGCTGAAACTAAAAACTGCTTCGATATTCGTCAGGCCCAATCGCTCCAGTATCTGTTCATACTCCGAATCGATGAGAAAAGAATCCGATAATTTTTTAAAATTTTGCCTGCTCATTTTAGCCGTTTTCAGCCATTAGCCTCTCAGCAGCTTCAAATACCGTATCAACCGAAATTGATTCCATACATATATGGCGCTGTTTTTTACATACGGGTCTGGCACAGGGTGCGCAATCGGCACTGCCGACAATTTTTATCTCGTCTTTGTAACCTGTTTCTGTCCACGCAGGGTCGTTCGGGCCGAACAGCGTAATAACTTTACTCTTTAATGCTATTGCTATATGACGAGGACCGGTATCATTGGTTATCACAAGCTTCGACAGCGAAAAAAGCGCTTTTAACTCTCCCAGATTTACCGAACTTTCGCCGAGGTTTATTAAATTATGTTTGCTGAGCTTACAGATTTGCTCTGCAATCCTTCTTTCAGCAGATTCCTCTGAAACAGAAACAACAATCCTTGCATTGTATTTATCAACCAGCCTGTCTGCTGTTTGTGCAAATCTTTCAGCAAGCCAGCATTTACTTGGCCCGAACGCTCCTCCCGGAACAAGGATAACGATTGGGCCGGTATTGTCCCTCAACAGGGGCAGCTTCTCTAAAAATGTTTTCCTGTCGTCGTCTTTTATATGAAGCTCTAATTGCCTGTCGGTCGGTTCGCATCCGAGAAGGCCGGCAAGAGCTAAATAGTAGTTTATCATCGGAGCCGGCTTGTATCGGCCGTCAGGTAATTTCGCAGGGTAGAGCTTTTCTGTAAGCAGAAAACCTCGTCCGTCTCTGCAGTAGCCTGCTCTTACAGGTATCCCTGCAAGAAAGCACGCCAGGGCGCAGCCGAAGGAATTTTTGAAAAGTATCGAATGTGTGAATCTGTATTGCCTCAGTTTCTTTATAGCTTCGAAACGGCTGCCTCTTTTACTGACAATCCATTTATCATTGAACCGGCAGGGCGACAATATCTGTTCGACAACCTCGTCACTGAAAAATGTGATTGACGAGTCGTTGAATTTATTGCGGATAGCTCTCAATGCGGGCGTGCACAGGATGGCGTCGCCCATCGGCGATGGAAGCCAGATTAAAATTTGTTTTTCTTTTTCGGACATTTCTGTTAAGGACAAAATGGTAAAACGAAGGAGGCTGAGTCGAAACAGGCACAGCGGCTGCCAAAAATTATTTTCGCTCCCGCATTATATAAAACGACAGGGTCATTAGTTGAATAACGGCCGCAAAGCCGAGGGTGATTAAAATGAGCTCGTTATTCCTGTTCGGCTCCATCAGCAGCCATAGGCTTATCAGCAGGCAGAACACCACAACTATTTGAAGTACACCGGCTATTAGTCTTGCCAGAGAAAATTCACCGTATCTTTCTGTGCGCTGCATCGTTTTAAGCTCCTTTATTACTCCATCGAGTAATTGTTCACCATTTGCCTGTGAACCGGCTTCATTGCTTGGCTTCTGCCTTGCGTTCGGCTTTTGTTCTGTGCTCGGCCTCTGCTCTGCGGTCACTTCTTCTCTGACAGCAGGCCTGCGTCGGGTAATCTTTTTCCTGACCGGCTTTTCGAGTATCTCTTCGTTTTTGCTTGCCTTAACCGCAGCGGTTCTTTTGACCTGGCTTCTGGCCGATAAGCGGCGGTGCTTTTTTATGATATTTATTGCTTCTTTCATATTCACCGCCTGAAAGTCCGGCTGCGGCCCCTTGATTCTTATTTGGATTAGACGTGAGCGTTTGATGATAAGTATCGACCTGCATCCGGCTCGCTGGCCCGCTTCAATGTCACGGTCGCTGTTGCCGATAAGCCACGACGAGCTCAAATCGATGTCCATTTCCTTCGCCGCCCTTAATATCATACCGGGATTTGGTTTTCTCTCGTCGCTTTCGCTGCGGTATTTGGGTATCACGCCGTCCGGATGATACGGGCAGTAATAAATCCCATCCAGTTGAGCTCCCTTGGCGCTTAGCAGCGTTTGAAGCCTCTGGTGAATGTCGTCAAGGACCTTTTCGGTGATTATACCCCGTGCAATCGCCGACTGATTCGTTACAACGATAAGCTTGTAGCCCATATTTTTAAGCTCGACGAGGCTTTTGGCAACTCCTTCTATCAGCCTGACCTGGTCGGGGTGATTCAGATAGCCCGTGTCCTTTATCAGGGTATCATCCCGGTCTAAAAATATCGCTCTATCCGCCATAATGGTTATTAGGCTTTTTAATTTAACTAAAACTTTCCTCTACGATTCCGCATATTATATGATAAGCTATCGTGTGAATCTCCTGACTGCGTGCCGTGGATTCATCTTGTGCGCAGAAACATATATCTGCCGCTTTTTCAAGCTCACTGTCGCTTCTGCCCGTGAAGCCTATCACCTTTGCTCCTTTTTCTTTTGCGAGCCTGGCGGCTGCGACGACGTTTGCCGAGCTGCCGCTTGTCGAAATAGCCCACAGTATGTCACCTTTTTTAACCAGGGCCTCAACCTGCCTTTCAAAAATCTTTTCATAACTATCATCGTTTGCAATTGAGGTCATAAGCGATGTATCCGTTGTCAGAGCCGTCGCCGGCAGTGCCCTGCGTTCTTTCTCGAAGCGATTAACGAGCTCTGATGCTATGTGCTGGGCATCCGCCGCTGAGCCGCCGTTGCCGCAGATATAAACACGTCCGCCGGCCTTTATCGATTTTACTATTGCCTCAGCTATAGAAGCAATCACTTCCGTGCCACTTTTCTCGAGCTTGGCAATCATCTCTTTGTGTCTTCGGATAACCGTTTCAATTTTTTCCCGTAGCTTCTGTTCCATCATTTTTCTTCGCAAAGCGATTTCATCTTTTCAATCGTGGCCGTTGTGCTTTTGCCCTCGACGAGTGGTGCCAGCAGCACCTTGCCGCCGTAACTTTTTACGAAGTCTGAACCAACTACGCCTTTTTGCTCCCAGTCCCTGCCTTTAATTAAGACATCGGGCCTGATTTGTTTAATTAAATTAAGCGGGTCGGCCTCATCGAATAGTATAATATAATCAACCGTCTCCAGTGCCGCCAGCACAGCAGCCCTGTCATACTGATTATTAATCGGCCGGTCACTGCCCTTTATCATCCTTACCGACTTGTCACTATTAAGGCCGACTACAACGACATTGCCGTTTGCCCTGCAGAATTTCAGGAATTCGATGTGCCCTATATGCAGCACATCGAAGCAGCCGTTGGTAAATACGACGGTTTCGTTTTGTTTACGCCGCAGGCCCAGCTCAGCCGTCAGCGACTTGAGCGTTCGCAGCTTGCCGCTTTTGCCTCGGTTTTGTGCGATGATTTCATTGATGATTTCTTCTATGGTAACGGTGGCAACGCCGAATTTTTCAACTTCGATGCCTCCTGTGATATTGGCAAGCTGGACGGCGGTCTTGTAATCGCATCCTGCGGCGAGGGCTGCTGCAACTGTTGCGAGGACCATATCACCTGCGCCGGTGACATCATAAACATTTCGGGGCCGTGTGGGGACAAGCTCGCTTGTATCTTTTGTTTTCAGATATGAGCCTTCTTTATCAAGTGTGATTATGACGGCATCGAGATTTAGTCTTTCGGCGAGCTGTTGAGCGCCCTTTTGGTAGTCGCTTTCATTTTTTAGTTCAAAGCCGACGGCAATTGAAGTTTCCTGCCGGTTGGGAGTGATGGCAGAAGCGCCTTTGTATTTCGAATAGTCGGCAGTCAGTGAAGGGTCTACGATAATTTTTTTGCTTTTTCTTTTTGACTGCTCTATGAAAGAGCGGCAAAGCCCTTCTGTCAGAAGGCCTTTATTGTAATCCTGCAGACATACAACATCAGTCTTTTGAATTTTTTCTTTAAAAAGAGAAAGTAACTGTTCGGCCAGCCGACCGGTGACGGGCTCGGTGGATTCGGAGTCGATTCTGAAGAGCTGCTGCTGGTGGCGATGCTGTGCCAGACCGATGAGCCTTTGTTTGCAGATAGTCGGTCGGTCGGCTGCTGTTACCAGACCTGCGGTGTCGACGCCGGCATCTGACAGAAGCTGTTTTAATATTTTTGCATTTTCATCGTCGCCGACGATACCGATGCAGAAAACTTTAGCGCCCAGAGTTGCCAAATCGACTGCGACCGAGGCTGCTCCGCCGCAGCTGGTTTTTATATCCTTTACCTTCAAAACAGGCACGGGTGCTTCCGGGCTTATTCTTTCAGCGTCGCCGAATGTGTAGATATCGAGCATAAAATCACCGACAAGCACAACTTGCGGCGAGCCGAGATTCGTTACGGTTTTTAACAGCTTCTCATACAATTTCGATTAGCCTTTCTTTTTGCAGTTTATTTCTTCAGGATTGTAACAGCCAGCAGCTTTTCTATCAAGTCTATAAACTGCTCTATTGCTGATGTGAATTGAATTTGTATTTTCAAGAATGCCAGGGGCAGCCGGGCAGATGTTTTAAGATGGGTAATTTTATTCCAGTCTTTTTCGGTTGTAAGGACAATTTCCGAGTTCAGTGATTCTGCAGTCCTGCAGATTTGTTCCAAGTCACTGCGGCTGTAGCGGTGGTGGTCGTTGAAAAATTTTGTTCCGGTCAGTTTTGCGCCGAGATTTTCGATTAATCTGACGAAGGACTCGGGATTTGCGATACCACAAAAGGCATAGACCTTTTTATTTTGCAGTTTTTCTACCGGCTGTTCGTTTCCATCTTTGTATTGAATTGAGACCGGCTGATGTATTGACCTTGCGATTGTTATGTCCGGCTTTATTTTCCGGATTGTGTTTTCTATTTTTTCAATTCTTTCAATGGGCATTTTTTCACAGTGTGTGATGACGACAGCGTCCGCTCTCCTTAAGCAGTTCAGCGGTTCGCGAAGCAGGCCAGCCGGCAGGATTTTGCCGTAACCGAAAGGCTGGGTCGCATCGATTGTCACTATGTCGAGGTCTCTGTCGAGCCTTCTGTGCTGGAAGCCGTCGTCGAGGATAAGCAGTTTGCTGCCCAAGTCATTGATGGCATTTTTTGCTCCTCTCAGGCGGTCGGGTTCTACAATTATATTTGCATCGGGACAGTTGCCGGCGAGAAGTGCTGGTTCATCTATTTGAATATTGCGTGCGCCGGTTTTGTAACCTCGGGTCAGTATGGCAGGATTGATGTTTTTTTCGCGTAGGAAATTGTATATCCAGATAACTAGGGGAGTTTTGCCCGTTCCGCCTGCTGTAATATTGCCGATGCTGATAACGACGGCTTGTGCGCGGCGGCTCTTAAGCACTTTCTTATCGTACAGGAAGTTGCGAACCCTTACCGCTGCGGAATAGGGAACAGCCGTTGCTGACAATAAAAACCGCATAGTCGCTGCAGCAGAATCCCGCTTTTGGCCTGAAATCACCTGACGATAGTATTGCTGATTCAATTATAAAGCCTCTCACTTCTTTTCTTTTGTAAGGCTAAATAGTAAATGGATGGGCAGAATTAGTCAATTATAAAGAAAAAGGCTGTTGCACTGTTTTATATGGCTGAACTATAGAATTGAATTTACAGAATTGTCTCAGTGTTTTTTTCTGAGCCTTAAAAACAGCCCTGCTCCAAGTGCGAACAAGGTCAAAGTGCCCGGCTCGGGAATTAATATTGCAGCTTCACTTGAACCGTCAGGAAATGATATAACATGAATACCCACTCGAAGAACTCCAGTATTCAGCTCGGAAATTACCTTATCGAGGTTCCCACCGTTGATTAAATCAAAACTGATTTTTACCCACTCGCCGGGCGGGATACTATTGACACCGTTTTCAGGCGCCGGATTTTCAGCACCGATAGTAAATTCTCTGTCCGCTACAAATGGAGGTACAAGATTCTGACCGCCGGGCAGGTTACCAGGCCCGTCATCGGGCTTGGCGAAAAGTGTATTAGGCCCGTTTAATATATAATCGATGCCAAAAAGTTGCCCGTCGTCGAAATAAATCTGTGCTATTGAACAATCGAATTCACTGTCGTTATAAAATGTGAAATTGGCTCTATCCTCACCGTCGTTAACATCAACGTATAAATTAACGCCTGGGTCGTCGTAGTACTCACCGTTTTCAGTGAAAATCTCGAATGGTAAAATCACACCATAACACAGACTTTGGGATAGAAAAACTATCAATACCCCCGCAAACAGTGAGCCTCTTCTTTTCATCTTCTCCTCTGCTTCTCTCATCCTTCTCCTATACCCATGCCGCCTATAACCTCAAAAGACTGCCGTTTCTTTGGATTTAAGCGTACACTTCAGGCGTGAGTTGCCTCTCTCGCGCCTTCTCTCAAGTATGTATCTTACCTTAACTGCTCCGATAATGTCAAGAGAAAAAATCGCTCAAATTGTCATTTTTCTGCCAAAATGCCGGTTTTTACACAAAAAACAGAATTTTGGAATTTAAAAAATTTTTTTTTCATTTTGGAAATTGATTAGATGGTTTCCGTGAATTGGGGAATTTTGAACGCTTTCAGAACAAAACGCCGGCCTGAAAAAATTCAGATTTTTCTTGACTGTATGGTCAAACGACCATATAATGGAACCAAAGCTGTCCGGAGACAAAATTATGGAACCGTTGACGGAAAAACAGAACCACACACTTGAATTTATTAGCCAGAGGCTGCGGGAAAACAGCCCGCCGAGCCAGAGAGAAATCGCCGGCCATTTCGGCCTGACACAGAACGCTGCATACCAGCTTATCCGCTACCTGAAGAAAAAAGGTTACCTCGTGGACATAGGCGGACATCGGGGACTGAGACTTTCTGAGCAGTATGTTAAAAAAATCCGGCACATCGAAAACGTACCAATCGTTGGACGTGTTGCTGCAGGCCAGCCGAGCCTCGCGGAAGAAAATATCGAGGGTTATATCCGGCCGGAAAGAATATTCGGACGCGGCGAAAATGTCTTTGCCCTGAAAGTTGTCGGTGACAGTATGGTTGATGAGGGTATTATGGACGGCGATTTTGTTGTGGTCGAGCCCGCAGTGGAAATTAAAGATGGACAAGTTGCGGTTGTTATGCTCGATGGTGAGGCAACCGTCAAAAAAATATTTGTCCGGAGAGACCGGATAGCCCTGAAGCCTGCCAATAGAACCGCCAGATATAAAACCAGGTATATAAAACGAAGCGAGACAAATGCACATATAATCGGTAAGGTAATAAGCTGTTTTAGACTGCTTGGCTGAATTGGTTGTGAAATGACTGCTGAAATTTATATTGGAATCGCAGGCTGGTCGTATCCCGACTGGAAGTCGATTGTCTATACGGCCCCGAAGATTGACCGGCTCGAATTCGTAAGCGGCTTTGTCGATTGTATAGAGATTAACAGCACGTTCTACAGACCGCCCCTTGAGAAAAATACCAAATCCTGGCTCGACAAGACCTCAAGAAGAAAGGATTTTTTCTTCACCGCGAAGCTGCACCGCGATTTTACCCACGAGGGTAAAATCGAGCCGGAAATGGTCAGGCAGTTTCACGCGGGCTTTGAGCCTATGCTCGATGCCGGAAAATTAAAAAACCTGCTCGTCCAGTTCCGGTACGATTTCGACGACAATCAGCAAAACCGTAAGCACCTCGCCGGCATCGTCGAAAACTTCGCTAAACCTTTCAATTTAGCGGTGGAGGTAAGGCATAAATCCTGGGAAAGGCCGGATGCACTTGAATTTCTCGAACGGCTCGGCGTCACCGTTTGCAATCTCGATTATCCGACGACTTACAACTCATTCGATTTGCAGCATTGCACCATTGGAAAGGGTGGCTATTTCAGGATGCACGGCAGGAATGCTGAGAACTGGTTCAGCAAAGCCGGCAGAGACCAGACCTACGATTATTACTACAACGAAACAGAGCTCAGCGGGATAAAGAGCAGAATCGATAAACTATCAAAGGCCTATGAATATCTCGTCGTTATCGCCAACAACCATTACAGAGGTGCCGAGCT
>CAYLMG010000071.1:0-9455 GCA_964384565.1 uncultured Pirellulales bacterium
AAAAAAAGCCAGATTCTATAAACAGAACCTGGCTTCGGAGGAGGGTGATGAAAAGCTCAAAGATGTATAATTGCTACGTTATCACGTTTACACAACAATCCCTCTTCTCTTAATAATCGAGCAAAAACAAAAAAAATCTTTAAGAAAAATATCAAAAACAATTGTAAATTGTACTTTTGTCCCCAATAATCAAGAATTATTTTTAAAAAACCCTAATTTTTTTAATTTTTTTCAGAGATAATGCAATTACAGCCTAAAATCAGGGTTTTTTACGCTTGAAAGTAAGGCTTTGTTCTTATATTTTTAACCAATAGTTTGTTATTTTTTTCAGGACTATGTTAATGGAAACAAAAATGACCTTATCTGATTTGATAGAGGCCAAACGCCAGGGGAAAAAGATTACAGCTGTAAGCTGCTATGACTACACAACAGCAAAACTGATATCCCAAACAAATGTGCAAATGATACTCGTAGGCGATTCGGCCGCCCAGATAGTGCTCGGCTTTGATTCCACACTTCCTGCAACGATGGACTTTATGGTAGCAATTACCGCCGCCGTCCGGCGTGCCGCTCCGAATGTCTGCCTCGTTGCCGATATGCCTTTTCTATCTTACCAACTCACGATAGAAAAGGCTGTCGAAAACGCAGGCCGATTCTTTACCCAATGCGGCGCCCAGATGGTGAAAATCGAGGCGACCAGTGTCTATCTTAACGTCATTAAAGCCATCAGTGATGCAGGTATGGCTGTTATGGCACATATCGGTATAAGACCTCAGAGCATAAGCAAAATCGGTCGATTCAAAGCCGAAGCGACTACTGCAGAAATGGCTGCCGAACTTATCAACCTCGCAGAACAAATGGTCAACGCAGGCGCCTGCTCGCTGCTGCTGGAAGGAACCGCAGCAGAGGTGGCAGAGATTATAACCAAACGCACTGAAGTTCCGGTCATCGGCTGCGGCTCAGGAGCAAGCTGTGACGGCCAAATCCTGATTGCACCGGATATACTCGGCCTGACAGAAAACAAGCCAAAGTTCGCCAAAAACTATACTAATCTTAACGAAATCATAATAGAGGCTGTTAACAACTACAGCAAAGAAGTAACAGAGAAAAAATATCCCGACAGCAAACACAGTTACCATATGAAAGAAGGTGAATTTAAGCGGCTGACGGAATTGTTGAAAGGTATTCAAAATCTTTAAACAACGGCTGGTATAAAAAAACATCCTCATCAAAAATCCGTCATACCCTCAGGCCGAAGATGCTGCCGTAATTTCAACTTCAAACAGCAGCTCAGGTCGGCAAATATCACAAATAACCGTTATCCAAGGCCAGCTCAAACGGCTTTTATATCCCCCGAACACCTTTTCAACTTCCGCCGTCTTGCAGTATGCAATCGCCTGCACAACATCATTGTCTGTACAATGCATATCTCTTAAAACCGCTTTAACATTTTCTATCGTCTCTTTTATCTGGCCTGCGGGATTACCGATATTTGTCGTTCTTCCGTTGATATCGATTGAAGCCGTACCGGAAATGAAAACCGTCTTTGCTGCGGGCGTAATTGCTTCAGCCGCTCTCGAAAAAGCAGAGCCGTATTCAAAAGCACAATGCTGTCTGCCAATTGCAGGCAGGTACTTTATCGAATCAGCGGGTTCCAGAACAGCTATCAAATCCATAGCACAACTGCCCTTTCGTGCCGGCTGAAGCCCTATACCAGTACTTGCCGGTAATTTCTGAACCTCACCGGTCGTAATCAAACCACACTTCGTAAAAAATTTGTTCCTGACCCCATTGAACCTGCCGTACCAGCTGAGTATATCTCCAAGCCACATCCAAGTTCGCGGTACATTAGAAAAATCAGAATTATATTGGCTTAGCATGAGTTGCGCACTCTCAAGCATATCTTTTGCCTGTTCATCTTCACTTCCGGCCTGAGAGGCTGAAACATTCGAAAGCGTCAGATACCTGCGTCCGGGTACTTCAACAACTCTTCCGCAAAGGCTGCCCTGAAATTCAATCACATGCGGTTTTTCCTTGCAACTGACAGCGTAAACCTGCACACCCACAATAGAGCCTTGAAGCCCCTCGTTACAAATCAAAAAACTCGGTGACACTCCGTCATCTACATCTCCATATTCCAGCGAACGCTGTTTATAAGCAGAATCGACTGCGCCTTCAGCGACAAAAATCCACTCCTGCATAATATAAGCCTTACTGTAAGCAAGGATTTTTCTGATACCTGCGAAAATCTCCCGTAACTGGTCTTTAATCGGTGCTTTTCCGACCGGTATTGCGGCAATATAAATCTCCTCCGCCTCAGGTGACTCGACTCTTCGTACATCCATATTCACGGACACTTTAATTCCATCCACCCTCAAAAATAAATTAAATCACATATCTACCACGCCGCTTATTTTTTTGTACGTACAAAAAAACCATTTTAACATTTTTTAACAGAACAATCAAGCAATTTCTTAGAGCTGAGACCGATAAACAACTCGATATCTTACAGGACACAGGCATATTCAAATAATCCTCATTCACGCTGCCCGTGCCAATCACTTCCGGATGCCCCCTCGGCTTTCGGCGTCGCCATAGTGACAGGCATATCCGGTGAGATTATTTTCGAGCCGCGAGCAATTCGTGCCATACCTTCGCCACTGAAAGATAGAGGCTCGACAGTTAATTCAGGAGTATTGAACGCCTGCAGACATGAATCATAAAATGTCGGGTCTTTCTGAGGAATGACAAAAGGTTTATATGCATTTCCTTCTTCATCAATGTAACTAATATAAAGACGGGTAAATACACCGTAATCTCTTTTACTGCTGAATACTATCCATCGACTGTTACTGGACCAGCAATGCCATGACTCGCTTTTGTCACTATTCATCTGAAGCCGCTTCGGCACATATTGCCCTGTTTTCTTTCCCGCTTCGAGGTCGATAAGAAACAGGTCGCTACTCTTCTGCCAGGTAGGAAAAAAGCCGTAATCGAACATACAAAACGACAGCCACCTTCCATCCGGGCTTGTTTTCGGCATAGCAATACTCTGCCCGTTATCAATACCTGACACTATCGTTTCCTCCTGCCCCCACCGGTCGGCGGCGATATCATAACTGATTCGAACCAGATCATACCTGACATCCTTATATTCATCAGGCGGGATTTTATCTTTTTGCAACCACAACATCGGTGCACTACAAAAATACAGATACATACCATCCGCCGACCACATAGGCCAGGTCTCAAGCCGCTGTTTTCTCGAAAGCTCGGGAGGTACTTTTACGACCTTTGAATCAACAAGGTAATATGCCAGGTAAGAGTCAATATCAACAGTATCGCGTATCTCGACCCTGGCGGAATGAAAAAACATCGGTAAATTATCAACCGAATACACCGCTAATTTCCCACTTGGATGCCAGCAGCTATATCCAAATTTCGCTCCAATTTTATTAATGTTTTCGTCTTGAATAACAATCGTGCTTACGCCATAAACCGGGCTGCGAACGCCCGTTAGCATCTTACTCGGATTATTTCTACAAAACGTATGGCAGTTCAGGCACGACCCCTCACCTAAATAACTCTTATCAAGTATCACTTTTTCATCAAAATTTCTCAGATTACGCTGATAAATGCCTATGTCTCCGTAGTAAAGAACGTGCGTAGGATGTATTTTCCTATACACAACAAAATCATCTATATCCTCATCAGCAATCTTATTCGTAACAGGAGCGAAACAGCTCCATTGGTTTTTGCCGTTTCTAACAAAAATATCGAAATATAATTCCCGCTCGCCGTTGTCTTTCAAAAGATTTCTCCAGGCCTTTTGAGGAATTACGACCTTCGGTCTCCGGCTGAAAATCTCGATGGCTTCGCCTTTCTGCGAATGTATCCTGACGAAATAATAATCACCTTTTTCCTTAATCAGGAAATTCAAAGGTGCGATATTGGCAGGGATAACGGTTCGGCTGTAATCGGGATATATCACAGGCAGCCTGTCAACAACATCGAATTGCTCTATCGACGGTTTCGAGAAACGCTTATACAAGCCCGTTACCAAACAAGCCAAAACGGCAAGAACCAGAATCAGATATACAAACATCCGCGCCAATCGACTCATTGTGTAATTCCTGAAAAAGCATAAATATAATAAAAGAAGTAAGTATCACCGAACTTTTGTGAAAGCTCTGCAAAGGCCGCTTTTTCATCTATTACATATTTATTCGTAGTAAAAATAAACCGATTGAAACGTTCCCGCGACTGACTGCTTATTTCATAACCATGCACCTTCACCATCTTTTTGTAAACATACATATAAGCCAATAGCGCTTCTTCATAACATCGCGGAATCCGTGGATAATTAAAATCTTTCAAACGACCAATATTCTCGACAAACTTTTCAAGATTTTTTTCAAGCATATACAAAGCCATAAGATACTCAAAGGCCATCCGGTTTTTTCTGTTCGCCTCAAGCAATTCGAGCAGAATCTGCTCTACCGAAAAAACAATCGAACCTCTATCATTCACAGGCATCAATCTGCGTAAATTCCGCACTTCTTCATCTGCCGATAAAAGGGGGTCGGTTTCAAGTCGCTGAAGGTAATCTTTAGCCCAGCTGGAGGCAAAAATCGTCTTACTAAGCGCCCCAAGATAAACACGTGCGGTATCAATGTCGTTTTTCGCTATCCTGACTATAACCAGTTTTTTAAGAATCTCGGGATGCTCACCATATACTTCCAATGACTCCACGAGCGAGGATTCACAGTGATTAATTGTTCCGAGGCCGTAAAAGGTGTCGATTTTGTTCCAGGGTGAAAACATCTCTTTCTTAGAGGAAAGCATTAAACAACGCAGGTTCTGCTTATAACAAAACATATCCGAAGCCAGCAGACCGAGATGATATAAAGCCCGATTCAAAGCATGACTTATATGATCATTATTCTGATAATGCTGACCTATCTCAAGAACCTTTTTCCATTCTCTTTTATTAAGATAATAATCGACCTTAAAAACTGTCTTTCGTTCCAAATCGGAAAAGTAAAAAACCGCACTCGCCGCCATAATAAAAAGAAAAAGATATTCAAAGCATATATTCCTTTTCAGCTTATATGAATCTGTCGCGCGAACTGCCTTAGCTTTACCTGATTTGACTTCACCATCATCTTTCTTTTCAGCTATAGGGTTTTTGTTCCGCGTAAGCAACTGCCACAATGCAAATACCATCATAACGGACGGCAATAATAAATACAGGGCATAAACAGCCTGTATCATCACCCTGCGTTCAGGATACCTGGTAATCCTCCAGGAGAACGGCAGTAATTTGCTGTAAACATCGAGAAGGCTGATATTAAAAACCAAAATACCCAAGACATATAAAACAAGTGCAGTAACGACGATTTCCAAAATGCCTGCCAGCCATCGACGCCTGAGAAATATTTCATAAACAGCGCAAAGTAATGTAAAGTATAAACATGCCCCGGCTGCAATTAAATACAGGGCGACACATAATGTCAGGAACAAAAGCACAATAAGAATACCGCCCTTAGGCACAATCCTGATGTAAAAATACGCAAACATCAATACCACCAGGAATGCAAGCGTAGTATTGAAGTGATATATATATCTATTGTACATAATCAGCAAAAGGACCGCTGGAATAAAGCTTATGATGCCGAAACGTATAATTCCAATCTTTTTCAAAAAACATCCGGTAAACATACAAATCAGCATTGCATGCACCGTCAGGACAATCGCACCTGCCCAGGAATAGTATAGAAGCTGGGAGAGAAAAGCACTCGAGTATTCAATTAGTCCGCCCGGATGCCGAACAAGCTCATTAAAAAAAGACCACCCTTTATAAAATACAGGAAAATTCGTAATCTCGCCCCCGCCATGATAAATAAGGTGAGGTTTAACGCCAAGCCACATATAAAGGAAGAATGCAGAAAAAAACACAATTCCGCCGATTCGCCGGTCGAAATCCCGGCTTAAAAACCTGTTCAAGGAACATTGCATTAATGTTGATTACCTCTTCTTATCCGCAAAAATCCATATCAAAAAACTTATCACTTTATTGTTATATGATACTACGAATGAATCAGGTATTCAACCCACAGCCTCAAAAAACTACCGGTTAAAAAAGTCAAACCTTTTTATGTTGATTAAACTTACGATTTCGATTACTTTATAAAAGCACATCAAGGGATAGATATGTCAGCGTTCTTACAGGATTAGCAGGGCAATAAAGGATATAAATATGAGTTCAGTGCCGCCTATTCTGCTTTCATCGGTAATTTGTGACAGGGTTATATTCGATAAAATCACCGGTATGCCGAGCCTCATCAATATTATCCAGTCTATCAATGCTCCGAAGTACCCTATTCGTAATATCCTTGTTTTCTTCTGCGAACTGACAAACGGGCATGGCCTGACTCAAACAACAATTCGCCTTATCGGCTCTAAAGAAGACAAGGTATTATTCGAACAAAAAGGAAAGGTTGAATTCAAGGACGTTCAGCAAATCGTCACCCTGGCAGTAAATCTTCAGGGTGTTGTCTTTCCTGAGCCGGGCGAGTACCGTTTTCAGCTTTTAACTGATAATCAGCTTGTCGGTGAAAGAAGAATCGTATGCAGACAAGTCCAATGGCCCGGCAAAAAAAACAACAAAAACAGCTGAAACTTAAGAACGACCATATCACTGTGCCTAATTCTCTGAGCACCAAATTTTTTCAACTGGAAAAAAACATCATTTCTGGGATAATATATACACCCTTGTAATTATCATTGTATAACAGAGTAACGAATGAATGATATACAAAACAATTCAGGGCCTGAGGAAGAAAAACAGAACCCTGTTCGTGTAACTTTGCTCGCCTCAAAACATACTCTGAGTGAATATTATATCCCCCTGCAGCGGCTGCTTGTCGGCTTAATCGACAGGTCAATCTGCTCGAACATCGTTTGTCCGCCTGAAACTAATGTCGATTTAATCACATCTCCGGGAGTGGAGATTATCAGGTATCCGTTTTATAAGCTGCCCCTTTTAGGCCGTTACAACAGAAATCTTCTCATAGAAGAGCTTAAGAATTTTAATCCCGCCGTTCTGCACTGCCTCGGCGAAGATGAGGCAACACTTGCGCGGCTGCTGTCAAAGCAATTAGACATCCCGTATCTGCTGACAATCGACAGGCTGCACAAAAGGTTCGCTCAAATCTCCCTATCTTTGAAAAGACTTGCACAAATCATCGTCCCCACAGCGAGTCTCGCAGCCGACATCGCCAAAATGCATCCGAGATTTTCAGAGCGAGTAAAGCATATAAACATAGGAACATTTGTGCCCCAGACTACGCAATGCTTTAGCAAAAATACACAACTAGCCAGCATCATAACCTTATGTCCCTTAAAGGAAGATTCAAAATTTTCAAATCTGCTCAGTGCGGCAAGACACCTGGCAATTGAAGGATATGAGTTTATTCTGACTATCATAAGCAACAACAAAACAGAAAAACAGCTTAGAGCCTTGATATCAGCTTTGGGATTGACTCAAAATGTGATTATTGTTCCAAGAATCGAGCCCTGGAGGCAACTTGTAGCTGCGGGCGACATCTTTGTACAAGTCTGGCCGAGCAGCTCATTCAATCTCATTTTACTGAAGGCAATAAGTGTAGGTACAGTTGTTGCAGCCTGCAAAGGAGGAATTGACGATTTTATAATCGAAGGTAAAACAGCCGTTGTTTTTAACCCTGACGATGAGCTGAGTATATATAATTGTTTGCGCGAACTGCTCAACAGCCGTGAAAAAGCAAGAAAAATCGCACGACAAGCTCAGCGGTACGTAAAACAAAACCACTCTGTCAGTAAAATGATTGACGAAACCCTGCAGTTATATAATGAAGCTGTCCAGTGGTATAACAACGCTTAATCGCAATTTCGAGAGTCGCTTGACAGTCTTTTTAGCTAAAAACAAGGTATAATAAAAAAATAAACAATTCCCTGAATAAACCGCCTCTGCCGGACGACTTTTTTGCAGCCGAACAAAATAAAAAATTATATCAGGAGGCTGTAATATGACTGAAAGCGAAAGTATTTTGTTGCAGCGCTTTATCAAAAACAGCGATGCAGAGGCATTTTCGGAAATAGTCAAACGTTATTCGGGACTGGTTTACGGGGCCTGTTTACGGGTTCTCGGCAATAAAAGCAAGGCCGCTGACGCCACACAGGATACCTTTTTCCAGCTGCTCCGGAGTGCCGGCTCAATTTCCGGCTCGCTCGGAGGATGGCTCTATAAGGCTGCAACGGGAAAAGCTATCGACCAGATAAGAAAAGATGCACGCCGAAAAAAACACGAATCAAAATACGCAAACATAAAACAGCATCAGGTAGAAAACTGGGAAGACCTATCTGCCTATGTGGACGAGGCCTTGTATGAACTCGATGAGGTGAACCGGGATTTTATAATTCAGCACTTCTTCGAAAACAAGTCAATGGCGGTTATCGCAGAGGAAAAGAAAATGTCCCAGCCGACCGTCTCGCGCCGAATAGATTCGGCTGTAGCCCAGCTTCGAAGCAGGCTGCAACACAAAGGTTTGATAGTTGCAGCTGTCACACTCGGCTCACTGCTGTGGGGAAACGCCGCACAGGCCGCACCTGCTGCTGTAATGAAAGAGCTCGCAAAAATGGCTCTCGTTGGAACAGCAGGAAAAACCGCAGCCGCAACCACCGCCGCCGCTTCAACTGCGGAAACTACAGCTACAGCAACATCAGCAGCACAGGCTACAACTACCACTGCCGCTTTCGGAATCAAGGCCAAGATTATCACCGCAGTAACAGTCGCAGCCATCGGTATAGGAGGCGCGGTTACCTACAAAAATCTAACATCTCAGGACACTGTCGAAAAAGAAATGCAGACAAGCCTTGCAGAAGCAAACCGATACGCCCGGCAACCGTCGCAATCTCTGCAGCAAAATCAAAAAGAAAATTTACCAGTCGAACAGCTTGATAAGACTCTAACAAAACAAGCTGAAACTGAACAACAAACAATAGAAGGCACTGCTGTAAGAACAGGAGGTTATGGCGGAGGCTATGGAGGCTACGGTATGGGCGGGACAGGAACAGGCGAAGAAAGCAAAATCGAGGTTGACCTCAGCAGTCCCGAGTCAACAATTGAAAGCTTTTCAAGAATTCTGGCAAGCGGTAATTACAGCCGCCTTGCAGAGTGCTTTACTCCTGATTCTGAAGATTTAGGCGATTTGATGAATATCCTCGAAACAGATGACCCTAAATTCGCCGAGGTTAAACAGGTTTTCACATCGGTCGGTGAGCCGATAGAAGTAACAGATATCCGCTCAGAACCCGGCAGCGAAGGCGTGGGTGTTACCTGGAAGTTTACCGTAACAAAACCATTCCTGGTAGAAGGAAGACAACTCGTAGAAGGCGACCAGTTCGAGATGGAT
>CAYLMG010000072.1:0-9400 GCA_964384565.1 uncultured Pirellulales bacterium
CGGCTGATAAAAAACGAGCATACTCTTTCAAGCAAATCCAATAACAACTCAACCGTATTATAAAAACTTTTTTTACAAGGCATAAATTTTTTTAATACTACAAATCTTTAAAAACAAAACAGCCAAATTGTTTGACAAGCCTGTCATAACACGCTTTAATCTGCCGAACAAAAAATCGTTAGGGTATGTACAAACCAAAAAATGAAAGCAATATTCGCATTAGAAGATGGTACAATCTTTGAAGGCTCCGGCTTCGGGGCAAAGGGAGAAAGTTTCGGTGAAGTCGTGTTCAATACGAGCATGGCCGGCTATCAGAAAATCCTCACAGACCCGTCATACAAAGGTCAAATCGTTACAATGACGTATCCTCCGATAGGCAACTACGGAACCAATACCGAGGATGTCGAATCGCATAGGCCCTTTGTTGAAGGTTTCGCAGTAAGAGAATACAGCATAATAGCAAACAGCTGACGAAGTGATAAAAGCCTGGACGACTACCTGAAGCGATACAAAATCATCGGTATCGAGTGAATAGATACTCGAGCCTTAATCCGACATATAAGGCTCGCCGGAGCGATGAAAGCTGTCATCTCGACCGAGGATTTAAATCCTGAAAGCTTAATCGAAAAAGCAAAGAACTCACCTTCACTTATCGGCAGAGACCTGGTAAAAGATGTAACAAGCAAGAAGACTTATCGCTGGAATGAGAACGGCAAATACAATGTCGTCGTCATAGATACTAGAATTAAATATAACATCCTTCGACTGCTTGCTGAGCGCAGCTGCAGGGTAACGGTCGTGCCGGTGAGCACAGACGAAGAGCAGATACTCAAACTTCAACCGAACGGCATTATGCTTGCCAATGGGTCCGGAGACCCCGCAGCCGTGATGTATGTGGTAGAAACTGTCAAAAAACTTCTGGGCAAAGTACCAATGTTCGGTATCTGCCTTGGCCAGCAGATGCTTGGTCTTGCAATTGGCTGCAGGACATTCAAGCTCAAATTCGGACATCACGGCGGCAATCACCCTGTCAAGGACACAAAGACAGGCAAAGTGTACATCACGGTTCAAAATCACGGCTTCTGCGTCGATATAGATTCTTTGCCAAAAGGCGACTTAGAGATTACGCATATGAACCTTAACAACCAGACGCTGGAAGGGATAAAACACAAGAAGCTGCCGATTTTCTCGGTTCAATTTCACCCTGAAGCAGGTACCGGGCCGCACGATGCAGGTTATATGCTTGATAATTTTGTCGAGATGATGGAGCAGCACCGTGCCTAAAAGAAAAGACATCGAAAAAATCTTAATAATCGGTTCAGGTCCGATTATAATCGGCCAAGCCTGTGAATTCGATTACTCGGGCACACAGGCCTGCAAGGTTCTAAAAAACGAAGGATACAAAATAATCCTTTTGAACAGCAATCCAGCGACCATTATGGTATCTTCAAAAAACATAAAGTAAAGGTAATAGGTGCAAATATCGAGGCGATTCAAAAAGCAGAAGACAGAGAGCTTTTCAAGAAAGCAATGGGAAAAATTGGTTTGGATTTACCGAGAAGCGGCAAGGCACACAGTCTTACAGACGCAATCGAGGCAGTCGAGTATGTTGGTCTTCCGGTCATTATTCGGCCGGCTTTTACACTCGGCGGCAGCAGTGAGGGGTATTGCAGCCAGCAGGACAGATAAAAGCGAAGTGAAAAGCCTCCAGGAATACCACGCTTCGATAAAATAAATCATATTACTATCAGCTTTTCTTATTTGACAGGTAATACGATTTCATATAATCTAACCGCCTAAAAACAGGAGCCAGGCAATATTATCTCTGTAGATTAGGTTGAGGAGAAATCACTATGCCGAAACGAGAGGATATAAAGAAAGTAATGATTATCGGTTCCGGGCCAATTATCATCGGCCAGGCATGCGAGTTTGATTATTCAGGGACACAGGCCTGCAAGGCACTTCGTAAACTCGGATACAAGATTGTGCTTGTCAACTCAAATCCAGCGACGATTATGACCGACCCCGGAATGGCTGATGTTACTTATATTGAGCCTCTCAATCTGCAGACTATGACAAAGATAATTGAGGCTGAACGGCCTGACGCCCTGCTGCCCAATCTCGGCGGACAAAGCGGGCTTAACCTTTCATCGGAACTTGCTAACGCAGGTGTGCTCGACAAATACGGCGTAAGAGTAATAGGTGTACAGGTTGATGCAATTAAAAGAGGAGAGGACCGGACGGAATTCAAGAATACAATGAACCGGCTGGGCATTGAGATGCCGAGGAGCAAAGCAGCCAACAATCTCGAAGATGCGGAAAAAATTGCAGAAGAGCTCGGCTTTCCGGTTGTGATTCGCCCTGCATATACGATGGGAGGAACAGGAGGCGGTCTTGTATATAACATTGAAGAGTTCAGAGTAATAGCCGAGCGAGGACTTTCAGCAAGTCTGGTTCACCAAATTCTTGTGGAAGAATCGGTATTGGGATGGGAAGAGCTTGAGCTGGAAGTGGTGCGCGATTCAAAGGGGCAAAAAATAACCGTATGCTTTATTGAAAATGTTGACGCTATGGGTATACACACGGGAGATTCATACTGCACGGCACCGATGCTAACAATAGATGAGCAGCTTCAGAAAAAACTTCAGAAATATTCTTATGATATCGTCGATGCGATAGAGGTAATAGGGGGAACAAATATACAGTTTGCACACGAGGCAAAAACCGGAAGAGTCGTTGTAATAGAAATAAATCCAAGGACGTCGAGGTCATCGGCGCTTGCATCAAAGGCTACGGGCTTTCCTATAGCTCTTGTCTCATCAATGCTTGCAGGCGGAATGACCCTGGATGAGATACCTTATTGGCGGGAAGGTACACTCGATAAATATACTCCGTCGGGTGAATACGTGGTAGTTAAATTTGCACGATGGGCATTTGCAAAATTCAAAGGCGTCGAGGACAAACTCGGTACACAGATGCGTGCAGTGGGTGAAGTAATGAGCATCGGCAAAAACTACAAGGAGGCATTTCAAAAATCGATACGCTCTCTGGAAACAGGCAGATATGGGCTGGGCTTTGCAAAAAATTTCAATAAACTATCACTCGAAGAGCTGATGAACCTTGTCAGCACAGCCACAAGTGAGCGGCAGTTTATTATGTACGAGGCTCTTCGCAAAGGTGCATCTATAGATTCCTTATGCGAGAGAACCTACATAAAAAAATGGTTCATTGAACAAATGGCAGAACTCGTGGCGTTTGAAGAAAAAATACTAAAATATAAAAACAAACAAATTCCTGACAAGCTATTGATACAGGCGAAAAAAGACGGCTTTGCCGACCGCTATCTTGCCAGGCTCATAGGCAACTCAGAAGACAAGATTCGCAGGCAGCGAACGAAACTCGGCATGGTAGAGGCCTGGGAGCCGGTGCCGGTAAGCGGCGTTGAAGATGCAGCCTATTATTTCTCGACATACAATGCGCCTGATAAGGTAGGCGTATCAAAAAGGCGGAAAATTATGGTGCTCGGCGGAGGGCCTAACAGGATAGGCCAGGGAATAGAATTCGATTACTGCTGTGTTCACGCAGCATTTGCGCTGCGAGACGAAGGATACGAAACAATTATGGTCAACTGTAACCCGGAGACCGTATCGACCGACTACGATACATCCGACAAGCTCTATTTCGAGCCGCTTACCGTCGAGGACGTGCTGAGCATATATGAGAAGGAAAAACCCGGAGGCGTAATAGTACAGTTCGGAGGCCAGACACCTTTGAATATAGCGGGTGAGCTTGAAGCAGCAGGAGTCAAGATAATAGGGACATCGGTTGACACTATAGATTTGGCGGAAGACAGAGACAGGTTCAGGGCTATGATGGCCAAACTTAATATACCAATGGCAGAATCGGGAATGGCAAGTAACCTTGAAGAGGCACTGGATATAGCAAAACGGATTGGTTATCCCTTGATGGTAAGGCCTTCATATGTACTCGGCGGGCGAGGGATGGAAGTCGTTCACGACGAAGAGATGCTGAGAGAATATGTAGCTGCTGCGGTTGAGGTAACCCCTGAGCGCCCCATCCTTATCGATAAATTTCTTTCGAATGCGATAGAAGCAGAGGCAGACGCATTAAGCGACGGTAAAGATGTATTTGTGCCTGCAGTTATGGAACACATCGAGCTGGCAGGCGTACATTCGGGTGATTCTGCCTGTGTGATACCTCCTGCAACAATACCGCAAAAGCACATAGATACCATCTGTGAATACACAAGGAAAATCGCCCGAGAGCTAAATGTCATTGGCCTTATGAATATGCAGTATGCTATAGCAAACGATGTTGTCTATGTTCTTGAGGCCAACCCGCGAGCATCGAGGACAGTACCTCTGGTTTCGAAAGTTTGCGGTTTATCTATGGCAAGGGCTGCGACTCAGCTTATGCTCGGCAAAAAGCTTTCGGATTTGAAACTTATCAATAAAAAGATTCCACATTTCGGTGTAAAGGAAGCGGTCTTCCCGTTCAATATGTTCCCTGAGGTCGACCCTCTTCTGGGGCCTGAAATGCGCTCGACCGGTGAGGTGCTCGGGTTGGCTGACACATTCGGCCTTGCGTACTTTAAGGCACAGGATGCGACGCAGGTCCCGCTGCCGGCAGAGGGAACTGTTTTAATAACGGTTACGGATAAAGATAAAGATTATGTCGTTCAGACAGCAAAGCAATTCGCAGAGCTTGGGTTTTCTATTAAAACCACCGAAGGAACACATCGATTCCTTAAAGAAAAAGGGATTGAAACGGAGCATATACTCAAGATGCACGAAGGCAGGCCCAATATAGTTGATGCTATCAAAAACGGCGAGATTCAATTGGTGATAAATACACCGGCCGGCAAACTGAGCAAATACGACGATTCCTATATCCGCAAGGCGGCGATAAGATATAAGATACCGTATATCACGACCACGGCAGCTGCAGCGGCTGCGGTAAAAGGCATAGCAGCATATCGTCAGGGGACAAGCTCAGTAAAGTCGCTACAAAACTATCACAGCGACATAAAATAAAATCCCGCTTTTCTGCTGTCAAAAAGCTGCTTGTGCTTTCGAAAATATTTTAGTGTTTAAACCTTTCTTTATGAATCAAAATTTCATATTATTTTAGTATATGGTAAAAAGCTTCGAAAACATTTTTATCAGCAACTACGGCTATCAGGTGGTTGAGATATCAGAAGAAGATGCTGAAGATATTGAGCGATATTTGAACGGGCAAAACGACCACAAAAGTGAAAATCAGCACGAATTTAAGCTACCGGAAGCAATCGGTATTCTGCCGATTCGAAACGTGGTGGTTTTTCCAGGGACAGTGACACCACTTGCTATCGGCCGGGAAAAAAGCAAACAGCTTATCAAAGAAACCAAAATCAATGAATCTTTAATAGGACTTGTAACACAACTAAATCCCGAAACAGATAAGCCGAATTTCAAGGACATATACAGGACAGGCACATCAGCAACTATCTTAAAAATCATAAAACTCCCACAGGGTCCGATGCATATAGTAGTACATGCCTTATCCCGTTTTAAGATAATACAAAGGGTCACTTGCGAACCTTACCTAAAAGCCAGGGTAAAGCCGCTTAAACCTATTATTAAAATGACGAAAAAGATTGAAGCTTTAATGGTTAGTGTCCGTCAGGCAGCAAACCGCGTCATTGAATTAAGCCCCAACGTCCCTGAAGAGGCTTCGGTATTGTTGGAAAACATCGACAATCCTTCCGCATTGGCTGACTTTCTGGCAGCCAATCTTAACCTGAAGATACCTGAAAAACAAAAGCTTCTGGAAGAGCTCGACGCCGGCAAACGCCTCGAGCAGATATCAATTGCCCTGGCCAACCAGCTCGAAGTCCTGGAGATGAGCCATAAGATTCAGGGCAAGGTCAGAGATTCAATTGAAAAAAGCCAGCGTGAATTCTACCTGCAGGAACAGTTAAAAGCCATTCAAAAGGAACTTGGTCACGGTAACAGCCAAACTGAAGAGCTAAAACAAATCAGGGAAAACATCGAGAAAGCAAAAATGCCTCAGACCGTAGAGACCGAAGCAGTTCGTGAGCTCGACAGACTCAGCAAAATATCGCCTGCATCGCCGGAATACAGCGTTATACGAACATACCTGGACTGGGTTTGCGAGCTGCCATGGTCGAAAGAAACAAAAGACCAGCTTGATATCAATAGGGCCGAAATTAAATTAAATAAAGACCATTACGATTTGAAGAAAGTGAAAAAACGCATTCTTGAATTTCTCGCTGTGCGCAAGCTCAATCCGACAGGCAAAAGCCCCATACTTTGCTTTGTCGGCCCGCCGGGTGTGGGCAAGACCTCGCTGGGCAAATCAATAGCATCGGCAATGGGCAGAAAATTCATACGAATATCACTGGGCGGAATAAGAGATGAGGCTGATATTCGGGGACATCGCAGAACTTACATTGGAGCACTGCCGGGCAGGATCCTGCAGGAGCTGAGAAAGGCTGCAAGCAAAAATCCGGTGTTTATGCTCGATGAGCTTGACAAAATCGGCTCCGATTTCAGGGGCGACCCTGCAAGCGCACTATTGGAAGTGCTCGACCCGGAACAGAATAATACATTCAACGACCATTATCTCGACCAGCCGTTCGACTTGTCGAAGGTAATGTTTATCGGGACGGCAAACTATACGGAGCCAATTCCGCCTGCCCTGCATGACAGGATGGAAATCATAGAGCTACCCGGATATACGACAATAGAAAAAATGAAAATCGCAAAAAGATACCTCGTACCGCGACAGATTAAGGAAAACGGCTTAAGCAAAAAACTACTTGTTATCAAGGACGACGCTATACTTTCGATAATAGAAAACTATACCAGAGAAGCCGGTGTACGAAATCTTGAAAAAAATATTGCTGCAATTTGCAGAAGCGTTGCAACCGAAATTGCAAAAAACAAAAAGAAACGTGCGACGGTCGGCAGAGGCGAGCTTGCAAAGATACTTGGGCCGACACAATACGAATCTGAGCTCGCTTTACGAAGCGGCATACCCGGCGTGGCAACCGCCCTTGCCTTTACACCCGTCGGCGGTGAGATTCTGTTTATAGAATCTGCACAGATGCCGGGCAAAGGACAACTGCAACTGACCGGCCACATCGGCGACGTTATGAAGGAAAGTGCACAGGCTGCTTTTTCGATTGTAAAAGCGAATGCCAAAAAGATGAAAATCGATGCCGAGAAATTTAAAAAATTCGATTATCACATTCACGTCCCCGCAGGTGCCGTGCCCAAGGATGGGCCCAGTGCAGGCGTTGCAATGTTTACTTCGCTTGTAAGTCTGCTGCTCGGTAAACCTGCCCGGCCGGACGTCGCTATGACAGGTGAGATAACCTTGCGTGGTCTGGTTTTACCAATTGGCGGTTTAAAAGAAAAAATCCTGGCAGCAAAACAAGCCGGCATAAAAACTGTCATCCTGCCGGCCAGAAACAAAAAGGATTTGCCAGATGTCCCAGCCGAAGCAAGAAAGGGGTTAAAATTCGTATTTGTCAAAAACACAAACGAAGCACTAAGAACCGCTCTCAGCAATTAATGCTATTTACTACCTTAGTCACATCTACCATTTCAGTTACGTCGTGGACGCGGAGGATTGAGACACCGGCAGCAGCACAGAAAGCAACAGCAGCTGCAGTGCCGAAGATACGGTCTTTGGGATTTTCCTTGCCGGTGATTTGACCGATAAATCGTTTTCTGCTTGGGCCTGCCAAAACACGGTAACCACTTTTTACGAACTTATCGATATTTCTCAAGAGCAAAAGATTGTGCTCAAGTGCCTTTCCAAAACCGATTCCCGGATCAATGAAAATCCATTTTTTCGGAATCCCAAGCTGCTGAGCCTTCGCCGCCCTATCGAGCAAAAACTGAAGAACCTCCATAACAGCATCTTTATATTGCGGATTTTTCTGCATAGTCTGCGGCGTCCCCTGCATATGCATCAGAACAACCGGTACGTTATTACCCGCAGCCAATCGCCCTACTCGCTCGTCACTCAACGCTGTAATATCGTTTATCATAGAAGCCCCTGCATCAAGAGCAGCCTTTGCAACCTCAAAATTATAAGTATCTATACTAATGGTGACATTGACTCTCTTTACGAGGGCTTCGATTACAGGTATGGCCCGTTTTATCTGCTCATTAGCTGATATCGGCTTAGCTCCCGGCCGGCTGGATTCCGCGCCTACGTCTATAACTGCTGCACCATCGGCAGCCATTTTCAGGCCGTGTTCAATTGCTCTATCAGTATCAAAAAACTGCCCACCGTCACTGAAAGAATCCGGCGTAACGTTCAGAACTCCCATCAATAGGCATCCTTTTGAGAAATCCAGCTGTCCCCCCGGCCATTCTAAAACATCATACTCAGTCATTTCCGTCCTTGATCCTAAAACTTGCACACATTCGTTCGAATACATCCCTATATCGTTCAAACGTCTCCTGAAGGGCGATACACGTTAGCGTGTAATGAGTCTGGTCCTGTATCAAATCTATGCTTAACTCCTTAACGCTTCTCGAATCGCTCGTATATGAACACACGATTCTCGCAGCGTTTGCGTCGTCCAATTTTGTCAACCTGCTTTCGATTATTTCGACATCGCCCTCTCGTATCTTAATGCCCATAACTGCCCCCTCCAAGAAGTATTCATCGATTGAAAAGCTATCTGAGATACCAGATATAATCGTGACCCCAACAATTTCCGCAAAATCATCATCTTGTCCCTCAAGAGGACTTATGAACATCGCCATGTATGGATATTGGGCGTGTTTTACGCGCCACGTTTTGGGATATTCAATTGAGAAGGAATATTCGCTATCTGCGTAAATAACATATTCATTATGCCCCTTTTTCCCACACCCGGAGAAAATCACAATCAATGCAAAAAGAACGGATAATTCTCTAATTCCTAAACTCATGTCACGCACTCCATAATCGGCATCAAGTAATTAGACGCCGCTAATAATAAAGCCTAATCCATTGAATACCTCCGATAGATCATCTGAATGCCAATTCGAAAAAGCAACCTTTGTATTCTGAAACTCACGGCGAATCGGATATTCCCTCCGGAGTCTGTCAAATATCGCACATCTCTTATCCAAAACCAGTCCCAAAATGGCACGCAATCTTGCGTCGTCGTCTTTAATTTTATAAACCTCTTCCACTACTGCTCGCAAAACTTCCTGCTTGGAGCATCCTTTAGGCTGCAATCTAATCTCAGGAATCCCTGGTTTAGGCAGAAAATCACTAATCTCGTATTTTGTTTCCAAATTGAAATACGCACACACAGCCTTATAAATCATAAACATCCCCGCTATTTTGCCCTCCAGAGAATAGCCGGCTA
>CAYLMG010000073.1:0-3389 GCA_964384565.1 uncultured Pirellulales bacterium
ATTGGTGCGGTCAAGTATGCGGATTTTTCGATAAATCCTTCGAGCGATTATATTTTCAGCTTCGATAAGATGCTTGCGATGGAGGGCAATACTGCTCCCTATATGCAATATGCATACGCGAGGATAAAGTCGATTGAGCGAAAGGCGCAGTTAAGAGATGTTGATATTGAGACGGAGCTTTCGGGTGTTGAGAGTTTGGATTTGAGCGAAGCTGCTGAGCTTGATTTGGCCAAGCAGCTTATTCGTTACGGGGAGGCGATAGAGGCTTCGTTGGCGGATTTTCGGCCTAACTATCTGACCGGCTATTTATATGAGCTTGCGCAAAAGTTCAGCGGTTTTTATACCAGTTGTCCCGTTTTGAAGGCTGAGCCTGATAAAAGGCCTACAAGGCTGATGCTTTGTGATTTGACGGCGAGGACGATAATGCACGGGTTGGGTGAGCTTTTAGGAATAGAAGTTGTTGAGCAAATGTGACGGAAATTAACAAGTTAAAGGTTAAAAGTAAGAATGAAGATAATAACGGAACAGTTTGGTGTTCGAAGCAGAAGCCGGGAGCAGATGATTGATATAACAGGCCAGATTAATTCTCTGATTGGTCAGTCGGGGATACGTGAGGGCGTGGTTTTGGTGTATTGTCCGCATACGACGGCAGGTATTACGATAAACGAGAATGCGGACCCTGATGTTGTCAGCGATATACTTATGATGCTGTCGAAGCTTGTACCTTCGAATATGAGCGGTTACAGGCACAGCGAGGGCAATTCAGATGCGCATATTAAGAGCTCTATTATCGGCTGCAGCGAGCAGCTTCTGGTAAAGGACAGCTCTCTTGAGCTTGGAACCTGGCAGGGCGTGTTTTTTTGTGAGTTCGACGGGCCTCGAAGCAGACGTGTCTTTGTTCAAATTCGGGGGCAGTAGTTTTTACCCAATTTACTTAATCGCTATAATCCGCAGATTTAATGCCTTTTTAAGTTTGTATAGCCGTTTTCCTCGCTAAAAAAGGCGAGGTGGTGGAACCGGCTGGGGGGGAAACCGGTATGCCACGCAGCCTCGCCGAGGATCTTAAGCTGCTAAAGGCAGCTTAGTTTTTAAGTTTTAAAATTAAAGACTATAGATTTTTTTAGAAAGCTGTCAAGGAAAAAAATATAATAACCCCGTCAATTCGCAGTTATATTATTTCACCCGACCTATAACTTATTTAACCCCCTAATTTTAACATTTATTGCAAATGAATTCAATTCAAAAATTTTTTATTTTATTTGCGAAAGGACAAAAACAAAATAATGGCTTTTTGCGGGTTATTTTCGGGCGTAAGTCGAATTTGATAAGGAGAAAATCAAAAATTTTTTGTATAACAGTAGAGATTGTTAAATAGCGCTGTGGGCAGCTAAAATGGGAGATTATGTCTGTACCGAATGTGTCGCAGGAGGGTAGAAATTTTGCTGGATTTTTTTTAATTCAAAGGTTATTGTTACACAAGGATATTTTGCATGGGGAGCGAAGTGTTGAGGGGGATTTTGAGATTTGTTGTGGTATGTTTTTAGCTGGTAAATAGAGAGCTAAGTTGATAGTTTAATGTGTTTTTTTGTAAGAGGTTTTTGGTTTTAAGTCAGGATTAGAAGCGGCTTTTTTATGTCTAAAATTGCAGAGCGGTTACAACGTGTAAAGGATAGCATCAATTCAGCTTGCGAACGTGCAGGAAGGGCTGTTTCTGAGATAAAGCTTGTAGTAGTGACGAAGTCGGCGAGCCCTGAGGCGGTTCAGGAGGTTATCCAGTTAGGCGAAGCTGAGCTTGGAGAGAACCGCGTTCAGCAGTTAAGGAGGGTTTCCGGGCAGGTAGAGGACTTTTTGAGGGCAGAGGGCGGCGGGGATAATAATCTGCCTGAGAAGGTAAACTGGCATATGATAGGACACCTTCAGCGTAACAAGGTTCGCCAGGTTCTTCCGATAGCGTCTCTGATACATTCGGTCGATACGCTTCGCCTGGCGGAGGAGATAAACGGTACGGCGGCGAAGCTTGATATTTGCCCCAAGATTCTTTTACAGGTAAATACGTCAATGGAGCCTCAGAAGTACGGGGTACCGGTTGGTGCGGCGACTCACCTTGCTGAGCAGATAGAAACACTTTGCAATGTGAAGCTTTGCGGCCTGATGACGATGGCTCCTTTGACGCGGAATAAAGGTGTAATTGGGGCCTGCTTTGTCCGGGCAAGAGAGCTGTTTATGGAGATGCGGGGCGAGGGGATAGTCGGTAAGGAGTTCCGTGAGCTTAGTATGGGGATGAGCAGTGATTATGAGATTGCGATAGAAGAGAGGGCGACGATACTGAGGATAGGCTCAGCTATTTTTGCGGGATAGCTTTAGGGGTCAAATCAAGCTTTAAAATCGGCTGTCCTGACGGATAGAGTCAATATGTTTCCAGTAATTGCTTATGGCCTCTTCTGCCTTTTTTGTAATTTTATAACTTGTGTTGGGGATTTTGTTTTTGAAGGACTTTTTGACTTTTATAAATCCTGCGTTTTCGAGTTTTTCAATATGCTTTGAAAGATTTCCTTTTGTCAGTTGCAAGGTTGATAGTAGAAAATTGAAATCGGCGGAGTCGATGCCGGACAGCAGCATTAGAATTCTTAGCCTTACGGGCTCATGGACGATGCGGTCGATTTTCATATTCATTGTTTAACCTCTGTTTCTGCGTTTACATTATTGGATGCTATTTTTGTGAGCTTTTTTAGCCTGTGCAGAGCATATCGGCTATAAATGTGGCCGATAATTCCGCACAGCGCGCCATATCCTGCAACTGGTATGAGTATATTCAGGAAAGTCCAGGGACGGTGAAATAATATGGGGACTCCGGCGACAATTAGGATGGCGTGAGTTAAATAAAGAACCGGCCATAGAAGGGTGAAGTATCCTGCACCGGTTTTGTGTTCAACTATCGGTTCTCCGTAGAAGCCTAAGAAGATAAAAAATGGTATGACATAAAGAGCCGATATCGGCTGCATATATTTGATGGGATAAAGGCCGAGGATGCCGAGGAGTACTTCGGTGAAGACACAAAGGACGAATATTATCAGGCCGATACGAGATATCCAGAGTTTATGAAGGGGGATTTTGGGGTGGTTGAATGTCACTGAGCCTTCGGTTTTGTAAAGTTTGTTGCTTATTGAGTTGATGATTTTTTTCTCTAAATTGCTAAATGATAGTACAAGCACGAAAATAATCGTTGTAGTGAGGGCAATAGTCATCGGCCAGAAGAGCCAGAAATTACCGGTTTTATAGCTCAGACGAATGAGAAGACCAAGGCACATTATCGTGCAAAATAACAAGATGAAAAGAGAGCAGGAAATAGTAAATGGTAATGTCCTGTGCCCGGCATATCGTTTGGTCCA
>CAYLMG010000073.1:3489-9301 GCA_964384565.1 uncultured Pirellulales bacterium
TTTGGTCCATATTTGTGTAAGTATTTGTGATAGAGGTTGTTATGAGGTTGAGAAATTTTGAGGATTTTTCATTTTTTCCAAAGATTTTTTCCCAGAAATAAGAGGATGGATCTAATAATTAGGCTGTATAAGTTGTTTTTGGCAAGGTTTTAGCATCTGGGTTTACGATTTTAGATAAAACTTTTTGTTTTTTATACTCAATTCAGGAACTGTTATTTTTCGCAACGTAAGGAGAAGAAAAAAATAAAGAGACAAAGTCAAGGGCTTAATAAACCGAAAATAGCTCTGGAGCGATTCAGCGGAATTGTTCTATTGGATGAGGTCCGATAAATAAAGATGCGTTGAAGTTACTGTTTTTTGAGTAACGAGTTAATGGCGTGGGAAAAAGATATGAATAGTGAAACACAATCGGCGGTTGAGATTCCAAAGAACTATTCGGATGCGGAGAGTTTCGCAAATACTATGGCTGAGCAGCTTACTATGGCTGGCCAGGTTCAGCGGGATTTTTTGCCGCGTTTTTTGCCGGATTCGGACAGATATCGATGGGCGGTAACTTTTTTGCCTGCGGAGGTTGTTTCGGGCGATATATACGATGTTACGCGAGTAGATGAGAAACATATAGGTTTTTATATAGCGGACGTTGTAGGTCACGGGATGCCGGCGGCCCTTTTGACGATGTACCTGAAGCAGGCTATAATAATGCGTGAGACAACCGGTAACAGCTATCGCATATTTCAGCCTGAAGAGGTACTGATAAAACTTAATTTGCGAATGACAGAACAAAAGCTTTCGGGCAATCAGTTTGCTACGTGTTGTTATTGTCTTTTGAATATAGAGACGCTTGAGCTTACATTTGCACGCGGGGGGCATCCATACCCGATACTCATCCGTTCGGGCTGTCAGCCGGAACAACTTCAGGCGCAGGGTTCGTTGGTTGGAGTGTTCGGGAATGTCAAATTTGTTCAACAGACAACAAAGCTGAGCAAAGGTGATAAGCTTTTGTTGTATTCCGACGGGGCGGAGCGATTCATTGGGCGTTTTAATGATAAGGGGAGCTTTATTTTTTCAGATGAGTTTATCGGTTATAAAGATTTGAATATTAACGAGATAAACGACAGGTTAAGCTTCCAGGCTCAGAATCGGCAGGTTAACCCGGATGACCTGGATGATATTACGATAGTCTGTCTTGAGATAATTTGAACGATTTGAGATGAGGAGAGAGAAAAGGCCGGATTTATTTTAACCCGGCCTTTTTTTACAGGCTTTTACAATTTGTATTCATACTCATATTTATCCATATATTTTTTTTCCTCTTGGGGCACAGAGTTTTCATTACATTTGAGTATAAAGCCTTCGTTTGTTTTTTCATAGATGAAAGGTTTGCGGCTTAAGGGGTCATTTGGTAAATCCGGGGACAGGGAGTCGGGTAACTTTTTGTTCTTCGCGTTTTCAATGAAGATATTGACGGCGCAATTCAAGGCGTTTTCATTTGCCTTTGCTCTTAGATTCAGGATGTATATTCTTGAGACTGCGGGGGCAAATATCGCGGCGAAAAGTGCGTCGGGATTATTCTTTGAATCTTCGTCCGGCATTTTTTCTATCGTTTGCAGCTGTTCGTAACCTCTCGGATACGGCAATGAGAATGCCTTTATGATAAGGTTCGTATGCCGCTGATAATATTCGAAGTTTTTGGCGAGCAGCTCATCGTTATTGACGATTTCTTTGAACTTTTGCTGGGCGTCCTTGTTTTCAACAAAAGACTCTACAGAAATCATTTTAACGGCTTGTTTTTTCCATTTTAAGGCTATAGTAAAGTCATTGACAAGGGCATCTTTAGCCTGCGGCTGTGTTTTTTGTATTGACTGAAGCTGGTCCTTGAGCAAATTGAGTGTTGGAATATCTATATCGCTGTTGAGGATATCCTGAATGGCGCCGTTTGCCAGTGCGTTTATGGCAATATAGACGAGAAAAGAAACGAGGGTGTCATCGCCGGCGTGAACTGCCATTTTTTTTGCAGCGATGCATTGCGAGAGAGCAGCTTTGTATTCGCCCTGCTCGGCAAGCAGTTTAGCATCTGCGATAATGAGGTAGGTAAGTTTTCTGAGGGAGCCTAAAAAGGGCATTTCCATCTCGAAGCCTTCATCAAAGTTAAGACCCCAGTCGCAGTTTTGTATTTGTGCGGCGTCGGTTACTGCCCCGATAACCTTTTGAGTTTGTCGTTTGGTCAGAAATTCGGTGATTGTTTTATTCAAGGCGGTTTTCCCTGTTGCATATTCGGAGAGCATATCCCCCATCGTGTCATCGGGTTTGTAGAGCATAAAGGCTTTGTAATAGAGGACGGCTGCATTATCCGGCGGGTATTCATATGCAAATGCTGATGCGGTCATAAGCAGAACAGCGGCGGTGCAAAGAATTTGCTTTTTTGTATTTTTTGTTTTTTTCATAATTATCTCCTTGTGTTTTTATTATTGTTCAATTCTTTGAGGATGCCGGAGAGGGTAATTTTCGGCGTCTCTTTGGACATTGCTTTGTCAGCTTTTTCGCAATGTTCCTCCAGACCGGCCAGACCGTTGTTTTTGTAAGCGAGAGACATCGACAAAAACGAGGTCATATCGGCCGGTGATTTTGCGGTGATTATATTTTTATCTGTCGGTGCCTGCTCATCCGGGCCCAGATGAACAATGAACAGGCCAACAGTGATAATAATAACGGCAGCTACTGCCAGTTTTGTAACGGGATTTTTTATGATTAGCTTGTACAGCAGGATAGCCCTGTTGGCAGGTGCGGTTTCTTTGGCAGAATTGATAAGCTGGTTGAGAATCCGGTTTTTTTTATCGCCCGGGATTTGTTTGTCGGGGCCGACAGCTTTAATCAGGCGCTTTAAGTTGTCTTCGAATATTTTTTCGTCCGCCATTTTGTTTTCCTTTATTTAATATAAATCAATACGGTCAATAGATTTTGCCGATTTCAGCAGATGTTTTTTGAAAGATTTTCTCGCACGGTAAAGTAATATTCGCAGCGCTGAATGGCTTATGCGCTCGGCTTTGGCGATTTGTTTAATTGAGTTTTGCTCATAATAATATTGTCTTAAAACCTTTCGATATCGTTCAGGGAGCAGTGCAAGGGTTTTTCGAACGAGGCCGGCGAGCTCTGCCTGTTCGATAATATCTTCGGGCAGGGGATGGGTATCTATTGCCGAGCACAATTGAAAGAGCCGGCCGTTGACTGACTGTAACTGCGGCTCGTAAGAGAGCTGCCGATTCTTTTCCTTCAGCATCTTTTTGGTGACGTTTCTCGACAGGGAAATCAGCCAGGAGAGCATATCGCCGCGAGCAGGCTGGTATTCTTTAATTTTCAAAAGAGCTGTAGTGAAGGTCTGCTGGACAATATCAGCGGCTAAGTCACTGTCTCTGCCTGTCCTGTAATAAACTATGGTGTAGAGCCTGTCTGCGAACTCAGTGAACCATCGTTTAATGGTGTCTTTGTCCCTGATTTTCAGCAATCTTATGCTTATTGTCCGGCTCAATTCTTCATTCATCCATTAATATATGTAATTGAGTTTGGTTTTTGTTACGCATCAGAATAACATTTTTAACATTTTATCCTAATTTTACATCAAAAGTATATGATAAAAGCTGTCAGAGGGATGAATACAGTTTGGGGCAGAGATGGGAAATTGTTTACAAAAAGGCACGTTGCAGGTATACTTACCGGCTCAGCAGGGCTGGATGCAGCTTGCTTAGTATAGCAGTTTGAGGATTTTTTTAAAGGGGACAGTAATGAGTCATAATGATAAGGATAATGACCTTGACAAGATAAGGGACATACTTGAGATTATGAAAGCGAACGACCTTGTTGAGGTGGAGATAAAGCACGGTGACGACAAGATTTTATTGAAGCGGGCCAGCTCTGTGCCTGCGATAAGCGGAGTACCTTTGATAGGCGCACCTTCTGGGGTTGGGGCTGGTAAGAGAGAAACGGTGCAAACAGAAGCTCAGGCTGAACAGGCTAAAGCAGATGAGAGGTTGGTTGAGATAAAATCGCCGATAGTGGGGACATTCTATTCGGCACCGAGTCCGGATTCGGAGCCCTTTGTGGAAGTCGGCAGCAAGATTGAAGAAAATTCTGTTGTCTGTATCGTCGAGGCGATGAAGGTGATGAATGAAATAAAGGCGGAGGTAAGCGGGACGATTGTCGAGATACTTGTCAAGAACGGCGAGGCTGTCGAATACGGGCAGGTGCTTTTCAAGGTCAGCGGTGTTTAATTTTTGTGTTTAGGGATTAGTGGTCAGGTATGTTTTCAAAGATATTGATAGCAAATCGCGGTGAGATAGCAGTCAGAATAATGCGGGCCTGCCACGAGCTTGGGATAGGTGCGGTTCTGGTCTACTCGGAGGCGGATAAGGATGCAGCTTATCTTGAGTTTGCCGATGAGGCAATATGTATAGGTCCCGCGACTGCCTCTCAGAGTTACCTAAATATTCCGCGGATAATAAGTGCGGCGGAGATTGCGGATGTGGATGCTATTCATCCCGGCTACGGATTTCTGGCGGAGAATGTGGAGTTTGCCAAGATATGCGGTGACTGCGGGATAGAATTTATCGGCCCGCCGGTAGAGGCGATGAGACTTCTCGGTGACAAGGCGAGGGCGAGACAGTTGGCGCAGAAGGCAGAGGTGCCGGTGGTGCCGGGCTCACAAGGAGTAGTGGAAAATGAAGCAGAGGCTTTGAAGGTAGCGGAGCAAATAGGATACCCGGTGATAATCAAGGCGGTAGCAGGCGGAGGTGGACGGGGAATGAGACTTGCACATAACGAGATAAGCTTTCGGCAGGGCTTTAGTGCGGCCCGCTCGGAGGCAGAGGCGGCGTTCGGCGACGGCTCGGTGTACCTTGAGAAGTTTATAGCTGAGCCGCGTCACGTCGAGGTGCAGGTGCTGGCGGATAAGTTCGGCAAGATTTTGCATTTCTACGAGAGAGACTGCACGACCCAGAGAAGGCATCAAAAGATGATTGAAGAATCGCCCTGCCCGGTGCTTGATGAGCATACCAGAGAAAAGCTTTGCGTCGCGGCGATGAGGATTATTAAAAAGGCGGGGTATAATAGTGCTGCGACGGTCGAGTTTCTTCTGGATAAGAATAAGGATTTTTATTTTATCGAGGTGAATACGCGTATTCAGGTCGAGCATACGATAACGGAGATGGTTACCGGTTTCGATTTGATACAATTGCAGCTTAGGATGGCGGCAGGAGAGAAGCTTGATTTGGAGCAGAGGGATATAGGTCATAACGGCGTTGCGATGGAGTGCAGGATAAACGCTGAGGATGCACAGAAAGATTTTTCGCCGTCGCCGGGCAGGATTGAAAGATATATTCCCCCGGGCGGGCCGAGTGTTCGCCTTGATACACATGTTTATCAGGGTTATACGGTTCCGGCGAATTACGATTCTATGATTGCCAAGCTTATCGTGCATCGGGGAAGTCGCGATGAGACGATAGCGACGATGAAAAGAGCGCTTGATGAGTTTGTTATCGAGCCGATAAAGACCACAATTGGCGCCTGCAGGACGATTCTTTCACACAATCTTTTCGTTAAGAACAAGATAGACACAGGCTTTGTCGAAAGAAGCCTGTAGGAAGTTCGAAATTAAAAATGAAAAGTGCAAAATTGCGGAGTCGCTTAGCGACGAAGAAAATATTTAATCGCTGATTTGCAATGATTGCGCAGATTATTTAACTGCAAAGGCCGCAGAGAAAATAAGAGCATAAGTGAACAAGTCATAAGACACAAGGGAAAATAAGACACGGATTGACAC
>CAYLMG010000074.1:0-6859 GCA_964384565.1 uncultured Pirellulales bacterium
TACAGATATCTCAATAAAAAAAACCGAATCTTTATTATCGCGATAAGCTCTTTTGAAAGAAATAGACACATTTTCGTCTTGGTATTGAGCAATACAAAGTGACGAACATAAGAATAAAGAGATTAACATCAAGAGAAATACTTTTTTATTTACCATTTCTTTCCCTCTCAAAAAGTTTTTGTATTTTAACCCATGAAAAAAGGACGCTACCCAGCTATGCCCGTTTCTAAAAATGTGGTATCCATCCCCAACCCAACGAAGTCAAGTAAGGGAAAAAAGCAAAGATAAAGAAGCCAATAATTGTTAAAGGAGTAGTAAATGTTATTGCAAGGTGAGGCACAATTCCCGATGGAGACAAACCTTCAAAATTTTCTTTCCTTTTAGCAACAGAATCCTTCAAAGCCATCCATACTGGAGCAGTCGAAATAAAAAAAGCCACAGTCCACAGAAACCATTTCCCAATGCCTGTCGTTTCACCAATCCAAGAGCGAACCGATAAAACAATTATAACTACGAAAGCCAATGAGGCATAAACCTGACCTATAATAGTAAGCAACAATCCCAGAATTGAAATTTTAGGCTCTTGACTATTTTGGGAAAGGATTTTTGTTAGAAATACGCCAGGCACACCGGCTATTCCTAAAACAAACATAGAATAGAAACAAGCCACAAGCATTCCAATAAAAGCAAATAAAATCGAAATTCCAATCAGACCGACTGAACTAAACATTTCTCTACCTTCCGAATACAAAAAAGTTTAGCGAATCTGGTATTCAGTTGTCGATATTAACCTCTCTTTTTTTGGCAGCAAAGCAAAAGATAGCTTATGATTTACTTCTCAACATCACCACACCAAGGCCAAGAAGTAAGAACGTGATGGGTTCAATGGCGACCACGTCTTTCCAGTTCTTTTAGTCTTCTGCGAGCCTCAGACGCTTCTTGAGTGAAGCCATATAATGGTAGCGTCGCAAAACCAATAACATTCATAACAATTACAAAAACTGGAACGGCCAAGAGTAATCCAAGCAGCCAGTGAATTCCCCATAACCATTTAACAGTTACAGAAGTAGCAAATATTATTAACAACCACCTTATTATGTCTAAAAAAAGCTTTGGCACAGTTTGCTACTCCGCTAAGCAAGAACTTAGAAGGATTTGTCCGTCCCGCTAATTCTTTATCTATCTTCCGAACGTTTTTCTTTTAACGAAGATAGCAATTATTTACGGACAAGCAAGGAGAAAGCAGGCAAAATATTGACTTTTTAGTTGTTTTCCCTTATATTTACAGAATCTTAATAAAAAATCGGGACGACCGGCAAGCTACCGGCCAAGCGGTTTGGAGTTAATGTTGTACACCTGTCCGGCATTGACTCCAGACCGACCCGAAAAGGACAGGTAAATAATGACACTCAATGAAATAATAGAATACGTTGGCCAACAGGCTACAACATTGTTGTTGCCTGGATACAAAGCGGTTTTCAAAGAAAAGCTCGACCCATATTTTAAGCAAATATCAGCGTTCAGAAAGAAACTTGCCCCCCATATTGTTGAGTTAAAAAAAGAAATTGACAAATATTATAAAGAGGACGTCAAAAGCGAATTACTCAATATGGACAAGCAGCCCGCTGGAGAATACATAAAATGTAGTAACGAAGTAGTAAGACCTCCGTACTTTGATATATACTGCCCTCAAACTGAGTGGGGACATATTTGGGGGTGGATGCCGGAAAACGCTTATAGGAACGAACCTTTACGCCAGTTGTTATCATACGCGAATTATTGGGGAAAACCAGAAGAAAAAAATATGACCCTGTTTCAGTTTGCAATTGTGGCGATTATCCACGATGCACTGAGGTTAGAAAACGGTTGTAAGTTGATTTATTTCGGCAGCGGCGATGACTTCGCAGACCGAGTCGCATCAAAGTTTATGCATAAATTATCTGAAAATACAAATAGCAAAGTTTTAAACAGACTGAAAAATGCAGTTGATAGTGTAATGATAGAATTAGAAAATTGTGTAAAGCCAGGCGGCAAGGCGGGGGACGAAAAGCACTCCACTAATAACGATACTGGATGGGTTTTTAAAACGGGTCAGGTTCTTTATAACGATGTCGATTTAGACGTAGCAGGTTTTAGGCTGGACATATTAAAACGACTTGTCGAGGCTGAAGGGGGAGTCATTACTCATAATGCACTCAAGGGGATTACAGAAAGATACAAGCACTATATTGGCGAATTAAGAGGCAGCTTAGCTAAAAATAACATACCTTATGAAATTAAAACAGTCACCGGTGAAGGGTATAAACTAACCGCATATTAACCGCACAATATTGTCATTATATTGTCATTATATTGTCATTGGGTGGTTCTACCTAATTGCCTAAAATTTCATTATATGGCAATTAGAACTGTATATGATATTGACAAAAAATTAAAGCGGCTTGATTCGATTATCAAACAATTACGTGCCGAACGAAGACTTGCTGTTATAGTCGAAAAACGTAAGAAGGCGAAAAACGCAGGGGGGAGACAATGAGCACTAAAAGACAATCCCCCGAAATCCCTGCGCTGAATAATTTATCTGGTCTTGCCCGTTTGCTTGGTGTAGGACGCACCACCGTTTACGAATGGTTATATGCAGAACAGCTCCCACCTGCTGCGAAAGTCATCAACGGGCGGCGATACTGGACGCGCAAGCAAATTGAAACTTTTTTGGAAAAGGAGTCTCGATTATGAAAACACAAGCGAAAAATAAAAAAGGCCGACTGCATTGTGAGCAGCACGGCCAAGAACAAACTACACACCACACATACTATTACAAATCTTCGCTGCTGTCAAGTCTGAAATTTCAGCTTGGAGAACTTCTGCTCTATCTTCAAAGACCAATGGGGCAAAACCAGCGGAGCAGCTTACAGCGAAGCTTTGAAATAATGCTGAGAAGATACCTTGACCTTAAACATTCAACCTCTCAATGGCCTTACCAAAGCCCACACGATGGCTGTAATGGCCGTTTTAACGGCGCAGAATCGACAAAGTGTATCAATAAGGGGAATGAGTAAGCTTATGGCTAAAGATAACGAAATAAACTCACTGAAAACACTTGAGCAGCGGTTCAAAGAACTAAAGTGGGACAAGATGTTTGTGTCCCGTAAGATGATAACATCAAAGGCGTTTTTATCCTTGAAAACCGCTACCGCTTGTCAGGTGTTTATGATATTTCTCAACAAGTGCCAGTGGAAGCCGATAGAAGGTTCGTCAAAACGCAGCAAGGAATACTACCTTGCTAATGAGGGTGAAATTCAGTTTACATACCGAGAAGGTTGGAAAAAGTGGGGCATAAATTCAAATAAGTTCACAAGAGCAATTGACGAGCTTATCAGGGTGGGACTGATTGATATAGCTAAAACAGGTTTTGGTCTATATAAGGACGTTACCCTTTATTCCACAAGCAACCGCTGGGAAAATTTTGGAACTGATGAGTTTGTTGTTAAGAAAAGAGCAAAGCGAAAACAGCAGTTTGGTTTTACGAACAAAAACAAATATGGCCGGAATTGTAAGAGGCAAAAATAAAATCAACGTTTGTCGATAACTGTTGAACAACGTTTATGAGTGTACGTTGAGAATATAAGGGCAAAAAAATAATGTTTGATAATAGAACAAAAATGAGGGTTAGCAAAAAGGCTTCAACGTTCATCTGTAACTGCGCCTTACGTATATTCCACCCTTTATACCCTGTGCAGCTTTGATTATTTTGTCCGATTGAAATTGTTAAACAAAAAAACAAAAAAAAGTTTATTTTTTGCTTGACTTTACCGATTACATAAAGTATTTTGTGTTTTATGACAAAGAAAAAGAAAAAAATGGGCAGACCACCGCTAAAAGAAAAGGATAAAAGAACTAAAATTGTAACGCTGAGGCTAAAATACTCTGAGCGGAAAGAGCTTGAACAAGATGCGAAGGCAAAAGGTCTGTCAATATCGAATTATTTGCTGGAGTGCTGGCAGAAATCGAGGCTGAAAAATAAAAATTATCAAAAACAGAAATAAATTTTATCTGGACTTTCGTTTTCGGGATAAGCGTTTCAGGCTAACAGCCTTTGAAGTTGAAAAGCAAAGTAAACGGCTTGCCGATACAATCGAACGGCTTATGGATATTTACTACTCAAACGATTGTATGCCTTTAGAGCTTCAGCGGGCTGTTGACTGTATGCCGTCAAGAATTGTCAGGAAACTCGAAAGAATCGGTTTACTATCAGCGGCAAGAACAGCCGGAAAAAATCGTTTAGCAGACCATTTAGATGGCTTCATTGACAATTTAACGGTGAAACGCTGCACAAACAAACATTTATCACAAGTCGAAAATATGATTAAGCGTATTTGCGAAAAATGCAAATTCGATGTTATATCAGACCTTGACGCAAACCGCTTTACAGCCTTTATCAACGGCTTGAATATCGCAGTTAAGACCAAACGGCATTATATAGCGGTATTCAAACAGTTTACTAAATGGCTGCACGAAACAGGCAGATTGCCCAAAAACAATTTTAAGCTGATTAAGACACCAAAAGTATTACAGAGCGACCAAGTCCACGCAAGACGGGCTTTAACCACTGATGAGGTTGCAAGACTTATACAAGCTGCTGAAAGCGGTAAACCATTCAGGGGTATACCAGGAGCGGAGCGGGGACTGATTTACAGGTTAGCTGTCGAAAGCGGCCTGCGATACAACGAAATAAAAACCCTGAAAGTGTCGGATTTTGATTTTACCAATTACACTGTCCAGATAAGGGATGCAAACGAAAAGGCAAGACGGGGAGCAGTTTTACCGCTGCGTCAATCGACCGCTAATTCGGTTAAACAATTCCTATCAAACAAGACACCACAAGCAAAAGCTTTCACCCTTAAAAAAGGATATATGATGATTAGGCTTGACCTTGAAGCGGCGGGGATACCTTATGAGGTTGACGGCAGGTTTGCCGACTTTCATTCGTTAAGGCACAGCACAGCAAGCCTGCTCATTCAAACAGGGGCAAATCCGAAGGTGATACAGTCTTTAATGAGACATTCAGACCTGAATTTAACAATGTCGAAATATACGCACCTTTACGCCGGACAGCAGAGGGAAACTATTGAGAGCCTGCCAGATTTTACTGTTCAGCAAGACAAAGCTATTAAGACCGGTACGTATGATTGTGTAGCCGAAAGTCACTTAAAAAGAAACTGCCCAAAAACTGCCAACCAAAGCGAAAAGTTCCGAACAAATCCTACAAAGTTGAAACTTCACGAAGTACCGGTTTGAGTTTAATAAACAGCAGTAAAAGCCTACCGTCAGGCGAAAAATACAGTCACCCATTTTCAGAAAAAAAATCGGGGCGACAGGACTTGAACCTGCGACCTCTTGACCCCCAGTCAAGCGCGCTAGCCAAACTGCGCCACGCCCCGAACAAGCTAATATTCTAATAAAAAAACCCTCTCAAAACAAATATTTTAAATAAAAATGTGTCCAGCAACCTTTTAAAACGCTTTTTTTACAATTTGTTGAAATAAAAAATCATAACCTTACGTCAAACTTTCTAATATAATTTAAAAACAGTAAGTATGGGAAAACAAGGAATATCGGTTTTTGTAATTTGTCTGGTTTATAAGAACAGTAAGAATCAGGATTTAGAAAGGAGCAGAAATGTTAAAGAAAGTTATCCTTAGTATTTTTTTGGCGGTTCTCTTAGTCGCAGTCGGAATTTTAATAGCCCAGGAAGGAAATAACACAACTGGTGAACAGCAATTACAAAGACCGCCCAGAGAGTTCGGCAGGCCAAGACGAGGTTACTTCAGATCGACTGAACTGTCGGCTTTCGATAAAGCACCAATTACAAAGACCGAAGAGGAGAAAAAAATCCTGGCTGTTCTCAACAATATGAGAACAAACCAAAACAGGGGAATGATGAATGTCCCGGAAGGAGACGGCAGGCTTTTGCGACTGCTGACGGAGACGGTCGGGGCAAAACATGTTGTAGAGCTCGGTACATCAAACGGGTACTCCGGAATCTGGTTCTGTCTTGCCTTGAGAAAAACAGGTGGAAAATTGACTACCTATGAAATTAATGCCCGCCGTGCTTCACTCGCTCGCGAGAACTTCCAACGGGCGGGTGTCGATAAGCTTGTCACTCTTGTGGAAGGTGACGCTCACGAGGAAGTAACTAAACTCAAAGAGGAAATCGATATTGTGTTTCTCGACGCCGACAAGGAAGGTTATATTGATTACCTTAACAAGCTTCTCCCTTTGGTACGGCCGGGAGGATTAATCATAGCACATAATATTACTCCACAACAGGCCGACCCTGAATATGTCGAGGCAATTACAACAAATCCTGACCTCGAATCAGTACTGTATGGCGGCGTCAGCTTAACACTCAAGAAACGTTAGAAAAGGCAAAGTTAATTGAGGACTTTATAAATTCGGGGAAAGTGAAAGGTTAAATTCGGTGAAGCCTGTTCAGGAATCGGCTTTAAAGAAAGAGCTGACACTTTTTGACTCGACCTGCATAATCGTCGGTATAATCATCGGTGCCGGTATCTACCAGATGGCTCCTGATATTGCCAAAGGTGCGTTTTGCTGGTGGGGAGTTCTCGCCATCTGGGTTGTTGGCGGGCTGCTGTCTCTTTGCGGCGCTCTCGGTTATGCCGAGCTGGCTTCAGCATATCCGAAAGAGGGGGGCGATTACGTTTATTTGAGTCGCGCTTACGGGCGATGGGCTGGTTTTTTATTCGGCTGGGTACAGCTAACGGTCGTTCGTCCCGGTGACATCGCTGTAATGGCTTTCGCCTTTGCCACATACGCACGCGCCATTTATGACCCGCTT
>CAYLMG010000074.1:6959-9296 GCA_964384565.1 uncultured Pirellulales bacterium
GCTGCTGAGGTAAAGGATGCGAAGCGAAACATCGTCCGCGCACTGGTACTTGGAACCGTAGCTGTCATTGTTCTTTATTTGCTTATCAATGCAGCGTTTCTTTACACGCTCGGTTATTCGGGAATGGCTACCTCCGAGGCGGTAGCAAGCGACAGCATAGCTAAGGTATTTCCTAAAATAGGCGGAAGATTGATAAGCGCTTTAGTGTGCATTTCGGCATTAGGAGTAGTCAACGGCTTGATTTTTACCGGCGCTCGTATTTCCTATGCGATGGGAACCGAGCATCGTGCATTCGGAATTTTGGGCAGGTGGCATCGGCTGACAGGAACGCCGGTCTGGGCACTTTTGGTGCAGGGCATAATCGCGGTTAGTTTTATTATGATTTTGGGTTCTTTTGTCAATGCGATTCTCATCACTGCGCCCGCGGTATATGCATTTTATCTTGCTACAAGCTTATCCGTAATCGTTCTACGCCATAAGGAACCAAATGTCAAACGACCTTACCGGGTAACTGGTTATCCTGTAACCCCAATAATCTTTAGCGCCGTATGTGCGTTTCTTATCTACGCCGCTATTAATTACGCCTTTGCAACCAGCCGAATCAGCCTGATTATTCTCATAAGTGCACTTTTAGCGGGGCTATTGGTATACAGGATTGAGGCTGCCTGGCAGAAAAAACAAGGATTGTAAAAATTATTATAAATTTTTTTTCTTGACAAGTTAGGTGCATCTAACTATATTAGGAGTAACTAATAATATGGCGATATACTTATGAAAACAGCAAAAAAAGTGAATTTAAGTGCTTCTTTGGAAGACTACCTCGAGGCAATTTTCAACCTCGCACGAAAAACCGACATCGCTCGCAGCAGGGACATTGCAGACAAACTCGATGTCTCAAAATCATCGGTAACCGGAGCGCTGCGTCTTTTAAAGAAAAAAGGACTCATAAACTATCGGCCTTATAACTACGTTACCTTAACCGATGCCGGCCGAAAAATAGCAGCAGAAATTGTCAAAAAACACGAAATCTTAAAAAGTTTTTTCGCTGACGTGCTCGGCCTCAAAGCTAAGCTCGCCCAAAGCTGCGCCTGCAGGGCAGAGCACGTTCTCGGTCAGGAAGTTATCAATAAACTGCTTATGTTTATCGAATTTGTCACCCAGGAAAATAAAAACGGAAACGACGTGACGGCCAATTTTAAAAATTTCTGCAGAAGAAAACGCAAAAGTGCAACTGATAAGTCGAAGATAAAAGGGGGATAAATGGAAATTAGCCAGAGACCTTTATCAGGCGTAAAAGCCGGTGAAAAAGTCAAGCTCGTTTATATAGATGCCGGTCACGGCCTAAGAGGCCGTCTGGTTGCAATGGGGCTTGTCCCGGGGACAATCTTAACAGTTATCAACAATGACCGGCCGGGACCGTTTGTCATAAGTGTAAAGAATACAAAAATTATGCTCGGAAGGGGAATGGCACAAAAAATTATCGTCTCCGATACCGAGGTGCAAAACAGATAAGATTTTTATTTTTAAGCGGATAATCTTCTGCAGCCAATCTTCTCCAAGAGACGAATTAATCGTTATGGAAAAGAAAATCACAGTAGCAATTGCCGGAAACCCGAACAGCGGAAAAACCTCCATATTCAATATGCTAACCGGCGCACGTCAGCATGTCGGAAATTATCCAGGCGTGACAGTTGAAAAAAAAGAGGGCTTTGGCAAATACAAAGGCTGCGAGATTACCTTCGTCGACCTTCCGGGCACATACAGCCTGACCGCTTATTCGGTCGAAGAGCTGGTCGCACGAAATTTCATCGTTGATACCAGGCCCGATGTTGTCGTCGATATCGTAGATGCTTCCAATATCGAACGCAATCTCTACCTGGCAACACAGCTGATAGAAATGAATGCGCCGCTTGTGCTGGCTTTCAATATGAGTGACATCGCAAAACAAAGGGGATTGACTTTCGATATAGAACAGCTTTCAGAACTACTGGGGACGGCAATAGTTCAAACCGTAGGAAATAAAGCCAAAGGCAAAGAGCAGCTGCTCGAGGCAATTATAAAGACAGCCGAGCAGGGCAGAGAAAGACGGGGCCCTAAAATAAATTACGGCACTGAGATTGAGGAAGAACTGGCCAGGATTGAGCAAATAGTTAAAGAAGGTGAAAAAGAGCTGACGGCCAAATACCCTGCTCGATGGGTAGCGGTGAAGTTGCTCGAACAGGATAGTGAAATCACTTCGAAAATCAAAGACAATAGCGTTATCGAAGCTGCAGCGCAAAGTATCGAGCACTTAAAAAATATCTTTCGAGACGAGCCTGAAATTGTTATAGCCGACCG
>CAYLMG010000075.1:0-9022 GCA_964384565.1 uncultured Pirellulales bacterium
GTCAACGGTGAAGAAATCTTTTTCATTTCCAATCCCGGCATAGGATTGTGGGCTCTTAAGGAAAGATTCGAAAAAAACAGTAAATAATCGGAGAAACTAAAAAAATGTCACAAGCGGATATTGCAATTATTGGTTTAGCGGTTATGGGCGAAAACCTTATCCTGAATATGGAAAGCAAGGGCTTTACAGTCGCCTGTTATAATCGGACAGTGAAAAAAGTGGATAACTTTATCAACGGCCGAGCCAAAGGCAAAAACATCATCGGCTGCCGCAGCATCGAAGAAATGGCTAAAGCCCTCAAACGTCCCCGAAAAGTTATGATTATGGTTAAAGCCGGAAAGCCCGTCGACGCAGTCATTGACCAGGTATTAGCCTGTCTCGAAGACGGTGACATTATCATCGACGGCGGCAACAGCTACTTCCGGGATACTATTCGCCGGACCGAATATGTCGAAAGCAAAGGCAAACTGTATATCGGCACGGGTGTCTCTGGTGGCGAAGAAGGCGCTTTACGCGGACCCTCCATTATGCCGGGTGGTTCTCCTGCAGCATGGCAGCATCTCAAGCCAATCTTTCAGAAAATTGCAGCACATACCGACGCGGGCGAACCCTGTTGCGAGTGGGTGGGTGAAAACGGCGCCGGCCACTTCGTTAAAATGGTACACAACGGCATCGAGTACGGTGATATGCAGATGATTTGCGAAACGTACCAGATAATGAAGTACGGCCTGGGTATGAGCAATCAGCAAATGCACCAGGTTTTTAAAGAATGGAACGAAGGCGAACTCGATTCTTACCTGATTGAGATTACACGTGACATCCTCGGCTATAAAAATGAAGAAGGCAATTATGTTCTGGACCTCATACTGGATACCGCCGGACAGAAAGGAACCGGAAAATGGACGGCCATAACTGCACTGGATACAGGCCAGCCACTCACACTTGTAACAGAAGCAGTTTTCGCACGATGCCTGTCGGCCCTGAAGGATGAACGCCTCGCAGCATCGAAAGTCCTGACAGGCCCGAACAAAATGTACAACGGTGACAAGAAACTATTTACCGACCATCTGCGCCACGCCCTATACGCATCCAAAATAGTCAGCTATGCACAGGGCTATCAGCTTATGCATGCCGCCGCTGCCGAGTTCGGCTGGAGCCTGAATTACGGCGGCATCGCACTGATGTGGCGCGGCGGCTGTATCATCCGCTCCGCCTTCCTCGGTAAAATCAAGGATGCGTTCGATAAGAATCCGGAATTGGATAATCTGCTGCTCGACCCGTTCTTCAGGGACGCTGCTAAAAAGGCACAAGACCCTTGGCGTGAGACGATAGCTGCTGCTGTGCATATCGGCATTCCGATGCCTGCGATGAGTTCGGCCCTGGCTTATTATGACGCGTATCGAACGGAACGGCTGCCCGCGAACCTGCTGCAGGCTCAGCGGGATTATTTCGGTGCACATACTTACGAAAGGCTGGACAAGCCGCGAGGCGAATTCTTCCACACCAACTGGACAGGACGAGGCGGCGAGACTTCCTCTTCAGCATATGTTGTCTAAAATTTAAAAAAGATAAACCAGGAGCATGAGATGACTGCCGAATTTATAAATGAAGATTTCCTTCTGCAAACCAAAACCGCTAAGCATCTGTACCACGAGTACGCAGAAAATATGCCAATTTACGATTACCACTGTCACCTGTCGGCTGAAAAAATCGCCGCCGACCACTGTTTCGAAAATATTACACAGGCCTGGCTTTACGGCGACCACTACAAATGGCGGGCAATGCGAACAAACGGCATCGACGAGCGCTACTGTACAGGTAATGCCACCGATTGGGAAAAATTCGAAAAATGGGCTTCGACAGTCCCTTTCACTCTAAGAAATCCCCTTTATCACTGGACGCACCTCGAATTAAAAAGATATTTTGGCATCGATGAACTTTTAACGCCGGCCACCGCAAAAGAAATCTACGAGCATTGCAGTAAATTACTGCAGTCCCCGGAATTCAGTATCAAAAATCTCTTGCGAAAAATGAACGTCAAATTCATCTGCACCACTGAGGACCCCTTAAACAATCTTGATAACCACAAAAAAATAAAACAGCGGAACTATGAAATAAGTGTTTACGCCGCTTTCAGGCCCGACCAGTGCCTCGCCGTCGAGAACCCAGCCAAATTTAACCAGTTTCTCGACGAGCTTGAAAAAGTCTCAAACGTGCAAATCACAACCCTTGATGATTTACTTACCGCGATTAAAAAAAGACACGATTACTTCCATCAAAACGGCTGCTGCCTCTCGGATTACGGCCTTGAAACCGCTTACGCTCAGGATTATACACAAAATCAAATCAAAACAATTTTTGATAAGATTCGAAAGGGAGGTGTTCTCAACCGGCAGCAGTGTCTCAAGCTTAAATCGGTTATGATGTACGAATTTGCAATTATGGATTATCGAAGCGGCTGGGTAATGCAGCTTCATCTCGGAGCATTGCGAAATAATAATACAAGAATGTTGAAAACCTTAGGCCCCGATACCGGCTTTGATTCAATCGGCGACTTTAAGATAGCTAAACCTCTTGCCAAGTTTCTTGACCGCCTCGATACTGATAACAAACTTCCAAAAACCATTCTTTATAATCTCAATCCGGCAGACAATGCACTAATGGCAACAATGATTGGCAACTTCCAGGATGGCTCTTGTCCCGGCAAGCTACAGTACGGCCCTGCTTGGTGGTTTCTCGACCAGAAAGACGGCATCGAAAAACAAATCGAGACCCTTTCAAATATGGGACTGCTCGCCCGCTTTGTGGGAATGACGACTGACTCCAGAAGTTTCCTGTCCTTTCCGCGTCACGAATACTTCCGAAGAATCCTCTGCAACATCCTTGGAAATGACGTTGAGGCCGGATTACTGCCTGATGACATTTCTTTGCTTGGTGAAATGATTCAAAATATCTGTTATAACAATGCAAAAAATTACTTTGATATGACTTGCGGGGATTAATAGTGAATCAATCACAATGGGAATTGCTTTTAGATGTAATTGGGGGCAAAGAAGTTTCTCCCTTACCAACAGCTTTTATAATCGACAGTCCCTGGCTGCCGCTCTGGTATGGCGTAAGCACGCTGGACTATTTCACAAGCGAAAAAATCTGGTTTGACGCAAACAAAAAGGCCATCGAAACTTTTCCCGAAACAATTTTCCTGCCGGGCTTCTGGGCGGAATTCGGTATGTGTACGGAACCAAGTGCCTTCGGCTCAAAATGCAGATGGGACCAAATTAGCCTGCCACACCCGGAAAAAATCTCCTCAGATATAAACATTCTCTGCCGGCTCGATAAACCGGATGTAAGAAAAGATGGGCTCCTGCCCTTCGTAATAAACAGACTCAAACACTCACAAAAGCAAATCGAAACAATCGGACATCAAATCAAACTCGCAGTCGCAAGAGGCCCTTTGAATATCGCATCTTTTTTGTTCGGCACGACAGAGCTTATGATGGCAATGATGACCGATAAAGAAAAATGTCACAAACTTATTACATTAATCACCGATTTCCTGATAGACTGGATTGAATACCAGAAACAGTGTTTCTCAACAATCGATGGCATTTTGCTGCTGGATGACATTATCGGTTTTATTGGCGACGAACAGTGCACAGAGTATGTAGTACCCTATTTCAAAAAAATCTACGGCTCATTCGATGAAAAGATAAATTTCCTGCACAATGATGCGCCGGGCCTCGTCTGTGCCCCATATCTTGTGGAAATGGGAGTGAATTTATTCAACTTCAGCTTTAAGCACAACATAGCAGAAATGAAAAAGCTTACCTCAGGCAAGGTTACACTGCTCGGCAATATACCGCCAAGGGACGTCTTCAAACAGGGATCGCCTCAGGACGTTGAAGATGCCCTGAAAAAATCTGTCGAGGGCCTAAAGGAAAAAACCAGAATCATCCTGTCTTGCGGCGGCGGTATGCCTCAGGGTGTCACCACTGAAAACATAAATTCGTTCATTGCCACAGCAAAAAATTTATAGTATGTTTAAAAATTATATTGTTTGCCTGATATATGTAACTGTTTTGACATAGAATATAAGATCTGAATAAAGAAATGAAAAAGGGATTGTTCGTATTCATTATAATTTTAGCGGCCCTGTTGATTCTGAATTATTTTTTCGCAGGTGACAAGGGGGGAGATGTCCGTATTTTAAGATTGGCTCACAGCCTCAATACGCGTCACCCGGTTCATAAGACGATGGAGTATATGGCCGAGCTGGTCAAAGAAAAATCTGACGGCAGTCTAATCGTTCAGATTTTTCCCAGTGAACAGCTCGGAACAGAAAAGGAGTGCATTGAAGCGCTTCAGCTCGGTTATCTCGCTATGACAAAGACCTCAACAGCCCCAATGGAAGGATTCGTACCGGAGATACAGATTTTTGGAATTCCTTATTTATTCAGGGACTCCGAGCATTACTGGAAGGTCTTAAAAGGTCCTATCGGCCGGGAACTGCTTGAGGCCGGAACTGATAAGGGACTTCGGGGTTTGTGTTATTATGATGCCGGAGCAAGAAGCTTTTATGCCAAAAAGGAAATACACAGTCCGGAAGACCTGCACGGGCTCAAAATACGTGTTATGGAAAGCGTCATGGCTATGCAGATGATTGAAGCGATGGGCGGTTCGGCTACACCGATTTCCTGGGGTGAATTATACACCTCTTTAGACCAGGGCGTTGTCGACGCGGCTGAAAATAACCCTCCATCTTTCGATACGTCAAGGCACTTCGAGATTTGTAAATTCTACATTCTTGACGAGCACGTTCGATTGCCTGATATGCTGCTCATAAGCACAAGGACATGGAAAAGCCTGAATGAGAAGCAGCAGCAGATTCTCCAGCAGGCTGTAGATGAATCGGTGGAATATAACCTTAAGTTGTGGAAACAGGCGGAACAGGCTTCGCTTGAAAAAGTTAGAGACGCCGGTGTAACCATTATCCAGCCCGACAAGCAGCCCTTTCAGCAGTCGGTTCAGTCGATGTGGAAAAAATACGAAGATACCGAGCTCGGAGTTTTAATAAAGCGAATCACGGAGATTAAATAATGTTTCTGACAGCCAAAAAAATCCTCGATAGAACACTTGAATTTCTTGTAATGGTCGTTGTTGCAGTACTCGTTGTCGACGTCCTGTGGCAGGTTTTTACGCGTTTTATACTTGGAGACCCCAGCAGTTGGACAGAAGAACTGGCGATTTTTCTTTTAATCTGGGTCGCTTTGCTCGGAGCTGCTGTTGCACTGAATCGAGGAGCGCATCTGGGCATCGATTATTTCGTCGGTAAGCTGGATAAAAAAACAAGGATATACATAGAGATTTTCGTATTCTTCTGTATCGCCTGTTTTGCATTTTTTGTAATGATTCTCGGAGGTATTGACCTGGTTCGAACATTAGTGCAGACATCTCCTGCCCTTGGAATCAGGATGGGCTATGTTTACCTGGCAGTTCCCATCAGCGGCAGTTTTATGCTTTTATATAGTGTCCTGGCACTTATCGAGCGCCTTATGTTGTGCATAAAGCATCCTGAAAAAATAGAAACGTTTCAATCTCAGCATGAGGTACCCGAAGAGGTCGATTAGAAAAAGGAGTAAAGCAATTTTATGGATTTCCCTATAGCGGTATTAGTGATTGTTTTTGTTATTCTCCTAACCTTAAATGTCCCGGTTGCATTCTCGATGGGTCTTGCGGCATTACTGGCAATTGCTGCAATGGGGGACCTTCCCGCTTTTGTGTCAGTGGCTCATAAAGTTGCGACTGGAATTGACAGTTTTGCACTCCTGGCGATTCCATTCTTCATACTGTCCGGTCTGCTAATGGGTCACGGAGGTATCGCAACCCGTCTTATCGATTTCGCCAATGTTCTCGTGGGCCGTTTCAGGGGCGGTCTTGCCTTTGTCAACATCCTTACCTGTATGTTCTTTGGCGCGATTTCAGGTTCCGCTACAGCCGCAATCTCAAGCGTCGGTGGTTTTATGATTCCCCTGATGAACAAAAGAGGATATGACAAAAATTTTAACGCTTCCGTAACGGTTACTGCAGCCACAACCGGCCTGTTGATACCTCCAAGCAATATTATGATTGTGTATTCTCTGGCTACTGGCGGTGCCGTCTCAATCGCAGCTATATTTTTCGCAGGTGTAATCCCGGGTATCCTTGTCGGACTCGCTCTAATGGTAGTTAGCGCAATCATCTCACTCAAAAGAAACTATGGAAAAGGCGAAAGTCTTGTCAAAGGCGAATCCTTTATACGATTTTTCAGAGCCATACCAGCCCTGATGCTCATTGTAATCGTTCTGGGCGGAATCTTAGGAGGCGTCTTTACTCCCACCGAGGCTTCGGCGGTTGCAGTGCTTTATTCGTTTATCCTGGCGGTCTTTTTTTATAAGGAAGTCAAATGCAAAGACCTGCCCAATATACTACTTCAGGCCGGAGTAACAACCTCGGTCGTTTTTATGCTCATTGGCACCAGCATGGCTATGAGCTGGGTATTAGCTGCCGAGCGCGTCCCACAGGACATTAGTTCCGCTTTGCTTGGACTGACCAATAACAAAATAATTGTGCTCCTTATCATCAATATGATTTTGCTTGCGGTAGGGACATTTATGGATATGACACCGGCTGTCCTGATTTTCACTCCCATCTTTTTGCCGGTAGCGGCTCAGTTCGGGATAAATCCTTTGCATTTCGGGATAATTATGATTATGAACTTGTGTATCGGATTATGCACGCCTCCGGTGGGGACCTGTTTGTTTCTGGGCTGCGGTATTGCACAAACAAATGTGACAAAAGTTATGAAACAGATACTGCCGTTTTATGCCGCGATGGTGTTAATGCTATTTGTATGTTCCTACATACCGCAATTATCTCTCTGGCTGCCTGAGCAACTGGGGTTATTAAAGTAGAACATAAATTAAGACGGCTGAAAAAATCAGCCGTCTTCTTCAATCTAAAATCCAACAAATTGCTTTTAACAACTTTTATTTCTTCTGGGCCTTGAGCTGATTCAGCTTCTTTGCCAGACGGGACTTTTTCCGCGCAGCAGTTCTTTTATGCATCGTACTCTTCAAAGCTGCCTTATCAAGCCTTTTAACTGCAAGCCGAAGCTGCTCCTCGGCAGCTTTCGCATCGCCGGCCGACAACGCCTCCTCAAAATGCTTCGTCTGTGTCTTTATCTGACTCTTCCGGGCGCGATTAATCATTCTTCTCTTCGCGTTCTGCCTTACCCTTTTCTTCGCTGATAACGAATGTGCCACATCAATCTCCTAAATCCACCTTAAACTTTCAATACAACAATTCTTCTATTAACAATACAATCTATCAGAACTCAATAAAACTCAGCCTTCTTGTTTTTTCTTTCTTAACCGGTCGACTCGCTGGCGAACGTCCCTGTATGCAAAATCAAGCTGGGCTATCTTGCGATATATCTCCAGTGCCCTGTCCTCCTCGCCGCTGGCTTCGTAGGCCTTGCCGAGATTGTAACGCAGCTCCTTGGCGACACTATCTTCCTTTATCTCGTAGGAATCAATCGCCTGCTTGAAAACATCGATTGCGTCTGTATACCAGCCCTTCAAATAAAAACATAATCCTATCTTACCCATCGACGTTATCCGGTGCCGCGGGTCTTTCTGTGCCTCCTGATACAGCGGTATCGCATCATCATACTGATTATTATCAACCAGACAGTTCCCATACTCATACTTGGCCTGCAAATCCGTCGGATAATTCTCAACACAAAGCCGGTAGTGCTCCAGGCTTGCTTCGTTCAATTGTTTTCCAAGACGCTCAACTGCTGCCTTCGCCTCCGAGTTATCCGGCTCCACCTCCAATTCAAACTTCGCATCTCTCAGTTTGCGTTTAAGCTGCCTTATTTTTATCTGGCCGGCTCTTTGCTTATAGCTGAAATCGCTCTTTTTCAAATACGTCTTTTCCAGAAGCCCTATCGCCTCATCCTCTGAGTCATCCTCTTCCATCTCTAATAGCGCCTGCGCAAGATTATAAATGTTCCTCGGCAAATCCGGTTCCTCAGCCAGCGCCTCCCTTGCATCCTTGACTGCCGTAATCCGGTAATCCTCCGTCTTGATGACACTGTCCTGCGACTGAAGCTTCTCCTGAAGCTCGCGGTCCTTTATGGAATGCCTGAAGTCTCCTTCCTGGTCGTATTTGCCCCTCGCCATCGTAAGCTCCGCCGAAAGCCTCTTGTACTCGTCTGCCAGGTCACCATCCTCAGGTCTGAGCTTAATCGCGCGCTGAATAGCCAATAGCGCCCGGTCAAACTCCGCTATCTGTGAGTAGGAATCTTTGAGTAATATATATGTATGAAAAGATGGTTTACTCGCTGCGTTATTCATCTGAAACAGCAAATCAGCAACCCACCTCGCTGTATCTTTATACTCGCCGGCTATTGCCGCCTTCAGCACCGACTCTCCATAAGATATACTGCTCGGGTCCTTTGCGAAAAGATATTCGGCATTAAGCATCTGTTCCAGCGGCTCCTGACGCTTGCCCCGCAGCTTTTTTACTCTCTCCATCATAGAAGGCTTCTTGCCGCCCTTTTCCTGCCTCTCAAGTGCAAGCGCATGAAGCTTCATATGACCGTCAAGAACCGATTCCGGTGCGCAGCGCAGACCGTCTATGTACATACCGATAGCGTAATCATAGTTACCCTTCTCAGCCACGCTCCGGGCCTTCTCAAAGAAGACCCACGACTTGGCCATCCCGGTTTTTGCACTCTTGCCGTTCATATCATCTATACGGTATTATACATCCCTGACTTATCTTTTAAATCCCCTATACTAAGCAATTACAAAAAATTGTCAAATATTAAAAATCCCCCAAAATCCCACCATACTCGCTCTGCAAAACACTCTCTGCTTATCATTTCCATCCGCCGCCTTCGCATTGATATACCAGCAAAATCTTAAAAGTGTCAGCTTTTAGGCTATTTATGACACTATGGATTCAATAAATTTATTTT
>CAYLMG010000076.1:0-1452 GCA_964384565.1 uncultured Pirellulales bacterium
CACATATTGTCAACAATGCGGTCTTCAAATTCGATATCGCTGTATTCTCTGGCGACTTCGCGGCTGACCTCGAGGAACAGGCCGTCGGAGTATTTCATAATGTTTGCCTTATGGATGCTTGTAACTTTTTTGCGGCCGTACTTTCTGGCATATTCGAAGGCGAACTTTACGATTCTTTTAGATGCAAAAACTGAGATTGGTTTTATAGTAATGCCCGAGTCTTCTCTGATTTTTTTGTCGCTGTGGGAGTTTATCCAGTTGATGATTTCAGCAGTGTTGTCCTTTCCTTTTTCAAACTCTACGCCTGCGTAGCAGTCCTCGGTGTTTTCGCGCACGACAATAAGGTCGATATCAGCGTATTTACTGCGTACGCCTGTGTAGCTTTTGCAGGGTCGCAGGCAGGCGTATAAATCAAATATTTGGCGCATGTGGACATTCAGGCTTCTGTATCCTTTCCCGACGGGTGTGGTGATGGGAGCTTTGAGTGCGATTCTGTTTTTGTTTATAGAGTCAATGGTGCGCTGCGGCAGAGGTGTACCTTCTTTTTTCATTATCTCGGTGCCGGCATCGACTATATCCCATCTAATGTCAGAACCCGTCGCGTCGATGCATCTTTTTGCGGCTTCTGCCAGTTCCGGGCCTACGCCATCGCCTGTAATCAATGTTACGTCGGTCATTTTTTTCAGTCCTCAATGAATTATACTGAAAATTTGAATCGATAATACTAACTGCTAAGGCCAAAGATGTCAAATCGGGAATTTCAGATGGTATAAATTTTCGGTTTATATCCTGTTGGAATCGCCTTATAATTTTCAGAGGGGCCGAAGGAGCTTGAATGGTAAATACCGATTCTTATGATAGGTTCAGTTTGCAGGTAAGGCGGTTGGCTGAAATGTTAAATCCCTGCAATATTTGTCCTCGAAGGTGCATGGTGAACCGCTTGCAGGGGCAGATTGGTTTTTGCGGTGTTGCGGACAAACCTTTAGTCAGCTCTGTCGGTCCTCATTTTGGTGAGGAATCGATTTTAGTTGGTATCGGCGGGTCGGGTACAATATTTTTCGCAGGATGCAACTTAGGTTGTATCTTTTGTCAGAATTATGACATCAGCCATTTAAAGAGGGGAAGTATTGTTTCAATTGAGCAATTAACTGAATTTATGACGGGATTGCAGAAAAGAGGGTGCAGTAATATAAACCTTGTCACACCAACGCATTTGGTCGTGCCAATTGCAGCTGCAATCGAAATCGCAAAACAAAAGGGCCTGAAATTACCTATTGTTTATAATACCGGCGGTTATGATTCGGTTGAGACCTTGAAACTGCTCGAGGGAATGATTGATATTTATATGCCCGATATGAAGTATTACGAACCGGAGGTTGCAGAGCAGCTCTCGAATGCGGCTGATTATCCGGAGGTTAATTTTGCAGCAGTTAAAGAGATGCATCGGCAGGT
>CAYLMG010000076.1:1552-8793 GCA_964384565.1 uncultured Pirellulales bacterium
TCAGGAAAAAGGATTGAGAGTTATTGATTAGATGGGAAAGTGCCCGTCTTCAGTTATTTGTCCAGAAGGATTGAGCTTTCGTTAAAGAAAGTGCCCGCGACACAGGCTGTCATCAGGCAGGCCAGAGTCGCCGCTATCAGGGCCCGGAAGGCAACAGCGGCTAAATCTCTCGTTCTTTCTCTCACCAGGGCAGAGATGCCGCCGACAAATATTGCCATCGAAGCAAAATGTGCAAAGCCGCACAAGGCGTAGGTTGCGATAACAGCAGAGCGTTTATCTAAAAGCAGGCCTTGTTCGAGAGCAACTGCCAAATCCTTATAGGATACGACCTCGGTAACGATTATTCTCTCGCCGATTATACGGGAGATGATCGGGGCGTCAGCAGGATTAATGCCGAGAACTAATGTGAAAGGATAAAATACATAGCCCAGAAGTGCTTTCAGTGACAAATCGAGCTGCGTTCCAAAAAGTGAATTGATACCTGTTCCCAGAGATAACAAAATCATATCGGCAAGAGCGACAAGACCCAGAACAGCAATCAAAAGGGCAACTATGCCGACAATCATTTTTACTCCTGAGTATGAGCCGTTGATAACTGCTTCGAAAAAGCTGTTATCTTTTTCGTAGAACGGACGAACGTTTATTCCAAGTGTTTCGGGTATACCTTTTTCGGGCAGGATAATTTTAGACATAACAACGGCAGCCGGCGCTGAAAGTAAAGAGGCAGAGACCAAATGCCCTGCGATTGTGGGAAATTGATTCTGAAGGCTAATAACATAAAGAGCTAAAACGTTTGATGCTACCGTTGCCATACCTGCGGTAAGAATGGTGCAAAGCTCCGAACGAGTCATTTTTGCCAGATACGGTTTGACTGTTAGATTTGACTCAACGCCGACAAAGATATTGCTCGCAGCAATCAAGGATTCGGCCCCGGATATTTTCATTAGTTTCGTAAATACGAAAGAAAATGCCCTGAGGATTAAGGGCATTATTTTCAAATAGTAAAGAATCGAGATTAGTGCCGAAAAAAAGATAATAGTTGGAAAGGCCTGGAATGCCAGTATGAATCCGACTGACTTTTCGCCTTGCTCGTTTGTCTGGCCCGGCGCAAGTGCGAGCGGCCCGAATACAAACTTTGCACCGGCTGTTGCGGATTCGAGAATTTTTACAACAGCGTCATTTACAGTGAGAAATACTCTCGAGCCGGCGGGGATTATAAAAATGAAAAATGCGAATATAATCTGCAGGCCGACAGCCCAGAGGATAAGCCGAAAATTCATATTCTTTTTGTCACCTGAAATGAGCCATGCGACACCGAGCAGAATAAATATGCCTGAAAAACTGACGAGATTATGAATATCCATTTTTAGCTCACAAATCCCATTAGAAATCAAATTTCTGATGGGATAAATAAATCAATCTAGTATAGATTAACAAGTAAAAGCGCAAGACTCAAGAGGAAAGGATTTGATATAACCCGTTTTTGTGAGGATTTTTGCTATAAGCAATGTCTTTCGAATAGATTTTGCTATTGTTTTACATTGTCGGTCAACCGGATTAGAAATTCTGCTCTGGGCTAGCAAGAGCCACGGGCCTACCGTCCAAGGAATTGAATTTGTGCGTCAAAATGCACTTGAAAAAGGCATAAACGTTATTTCCTAACAAAACATCAAAAGTTGAACTGCACAGCTCATGTTCCTCTTTTAGTCTGAAAGAACATTATAAAATACGTCTTAAATCTGGATTTGTCGAAGCATGCCTTAGCTAAAATAGCATGTTAGTTAGCGTAGGACAAAAAGATTTAATTTAAAAAATTCTCATCCTCATACGGTTTGCCCAAGATTTCCTCAAGCACCTTATTTGTTTCGGACAATTTACAGTTGACTGGACAATCTCTCACATTGATGCTTTCACCAATTTTTGACCTTTGAGGGGAATTCCAAAGCTGCTTAAATCCCATGTTTGGATTAATAGTACCGTAACGAAATTTTGTCTGCCCGATCATAAGACAACAAACATACACATCACCAGTAGGCGTTATTACGGGGTAGAACGGATGTCCATAGCATTTGCGAAATTGCTTCCGGTCAACTGCGGTCATCATATCCACAAATTTAAAGCCAAGTGTGTATACTTTGTAGTGTGGTTTTACCGCTTGAGCGGGGAGAGCAGCGAGCTGGTCGAAGATCTCCGTCCTCCAGAAAATGTTACCGCTACTGAGCCTGTCCTCGGCAGATATTACAATAGGTTTAACTTGGAAATAATCTACTCCTACCTCTTTGAAAAGCCCGGCTGATTTGATAAGATCAGGGTAATTCAGCATTGTTAGGAGGAATGATACACCTATACGAGGCTTCTGGCTCTTTCTTTTCTCAACCAGTTCCTTGATGTTCTTTCTTATCTGATTGAAATCGCGTCCCTTTCCATGGGTTTTTTCATATACATCCTGAGAACCGGCATCTACACTAATCCGTACCCAATCGCAAGTCCCGATGATAGCCTCGGCAATTTCAGGTTTCTCAATATTAGCACCATTGGTAACAAGCCCCTGGCTGATGCTTGCCATTTTGATTTTTTTCATCACATCATGCACTCTTGGGTGGAGCAGTGGTTCCCCACCACCACTGTGTACCACTGCTTTTACACCGAGGTCCTTCAGGTCTTCGATTACCTTATCTACCAACTGTTCCGGGAACAGTGCTGCACGGTGTGGCGAACCATGCACCGATTCTCTGAATGTACAAAAAGGACAATCATGATTGCACTGATTAGATAGGTGCCACTCAACTGTAATTGGAGGTGTTTCTTGAGGGCTTTGCTTTACTGTGGCGATTTTATCCAAGTGGGCAAGAATCTTACCAGAGCTAAAAGGACCGGTAGGTTGGGCTGATAAGACACTTTTGTACTTGTCCAAGTTTTCCCGCTCAATTTGAAGCTCGATTTCATGGACTTTTATAACTTGATTCTCTGGAATAGACTGTTTACTAACATATGCTTGATATTCTCGGGGGCTAATGTCAATCGCCATTGCGAAGTCATCTATGCTCCAATTCAATTGGACTCTCAAGTCTTCAATCTCCTGGCCTTTCATATTTTTATCTCCTTACCCGACCTTGTATCTTCACAATAAAAAGTAGTTGATTGTCTAAACCGATATTTCCAATGTAACACCTGCTTAGTTATGCTGGGAAATCTATATAGCATTATAATAGTAAACCAGACTAACGAATGCAATTATTTTAAGCACTCTTTTTGCAATCCCTCCACTATAACTTCTTATAACTCTATACCAAATAAGGGCAATTCTGAACGCACTGCTCTATTTGGTACATCTATGCTAGAATAGCCGTTTTAAAGTTTTGGCGTTAAAGACGGCATTTGCATCGACGTCATTATTAAAATAAACATAGTTATACTTTGCTTTCTGTTTTTTAATCCAGTCTGCCCATTTGCCGAGCATCGATTCTGTATAATTGCCTTCATATCTGCCCGTCGAGCCGTGAAAACGAATATATATCGTATCGCCGGTAACTATCAGCGGTGTTTTTACTCCCGGCATATCGTGTACGCAAAAACTGATGTTATGTTTTTCGAGAAGTTTGTAAGTGTCCTGCGAAAACCAGCTTTTATGCCGGAATTCGAAAACTGATTTTGTGGTATCGGGTAGAAGGGCTAAAAAGTTTTTTAGCCTGCCGAGGTCCTTATGAAAGCTCGGCGGAAGCTGATAAAGGATAGGCCCGAGCTTTTCTTTTAACAGACTTATTATTTCAAAGAAACGCTCAAGAGGTTCAGCCGGTTCATTGAGCCGTTTGATATGTGTGATGAAACGGTTTGCTTTTACAGCATAGAGGAAATTTTTCGGCGCAAGGCGATGCCAGTTCCCGACGGTCTTTGCTTTAGGCAGGTGGTAGAAGGTATTGTTTATTTCGACGGTGCCGAAATGTTCTGCGTAGTAGGTCAGCCATTTGTTCTTCGGCAGGTCTTCCGGATAAAAACGCTCTATCCAGTGGTTGTAGTGCCAGCCGGAAGTACCTATTTTGATTTTATGAACGCTTTTGCTCATAGTAGATTTGGTGTTTCAAATAGGATATCCATATACATTTGTTTATATATGTTAATGCCTATATTCAAATATGCAAGGCCGAACCGAGGGGCACAATAGGCTTTTACTTTTTGTCGATTTTAGTTTTCAAAACATTTGACAAGCTGCGGTAAAAGCTGTTATTCTACGTTTTTTTGAAACAAAGTTGTTTTGGGAGTGTAGCTCAGTTGGTAGAGCAACGGCCTTTTAAGCCGTAGGTCTTGGGTTCGAGTCCCAACACTCTCATTAACACAAACCGGCTGCCTGCCGGTTTGTGTTAGGTTTTTAGTCATGAGTTTTTGGTCACAGGAAGTATCCCTTTTTACGTCATATTGTAACGTAAGTCTTATGACTTTTGACTTGTGTCTTATTTTAAGGAATAATCGTTTATGCCTTTTATTCCCAATACTGAAGAGCAGCGCAAACAGATGCTGGCTGATATCGGCCTAACGATGGATGATTTGTTTTCCGACATACCGGCTGATTTGCGATACTCAGATTTCAATCTGCCCGCCTGTCTTTCCGAACAGCAGGTTCGAAACTGCCTTGCTGAAATTGCCGCCAAAAATTCAATCAACCTTACCTGCTTTCTCGGCGGTGGTGTGTATGACCATTTTATACCGGCGGCGGTTTATTCTGTTATTTCCCGCAGTGAATTTTATACGGCTTACACACCGTATCAGCCGGAACTGTCGCAGGGGACACTGCAGGCAATTTACGAGTTCCAGTCGATAATTTGCAGGCTCACCAATATGGAAGTCTCCAACGCATCGCTCTATGATGGTGGGACCGCTATTTACGAGGCGATGATGATGGCGCTGCGCATCACGCGCCGAAATAAGATTATAATCGATGATACCGTCAATCCCATTTACCGAATAATGTTAAAATCTTACAGCAAAAATTTAGAAATCGAACTTGTACAAATTCCTCGTCTCGATGGCCTGGCCAATCGTGAGCAGATACTTGAAAAAATTGATGACAAAACTGCTGCTGTAATTTTGCAGAATCCCAACTTTTTCGGCTGTATCGACGATTTCAGTGACATTGCCGAGGCTTGCCATAAAGCGGGTGCACTGCTGATTATGTCCTGTTATCCGATATCGCTGGGAATATTAAAGACGCCGGGTTCAATGGGCGCCGATATTGTTGTTGGAGAGGGACAAAGCCTTGGAATGCCGATGAATTTCGGCGGACCTTACCTGGGCTTTATGGCAGCGCGAATGAAGAATGTGCGGAAGATGCCCGGCAGAATCTCAGGCCAGACAGTGGACAGAGAAGGCAGGCGTGCGTTTGTTCTGACGCTTCAGGCAAGAGAACAGCACATTCGAAGGGACAAAGCCACTTCGAATATATGCTCAAACGAGGCCTTGTGCGCATTGACAGCTCTGGTCTATCTGTCACTGCTGGGTAAAGACGGCCTGAAAAAAACCGCAAAGCTCTGTGCCGATAAGGCCAGCTATGCGTATCAGCGTTTAACAGCGATACCGGGCGTAAAGGAACGTTTCGAATCAAAGTGGTTTTTCAACGAATTTGTAATTGATTTGCCCTGTACGGCTGATGATGTGATAAATAAACTTATGGAAAAAGGATTCGCGGCAGGCTTTCCTCTTAGCAGATATTATAGCGGTATGGAAAATTCACTGCTTGTTTGTGTCACCGAAAAAAGGACGAAGCAGCAAATCGATATGTTCGCAGGTGCGCTGGAGGCTTGTTTATGAAGTTGATTTTTGAAAAGTCTGTGGTCGGCAGAGAGGGTGTTCGTGTTGTGGCCAGCGATGTACCGACAACGATAAATATCAAAAGCAATTTTCTGCGTGATAAGGCGGCTGAATTGCCAGAGCTAAGTGAAGTTGATGTCGTAAGACACTTTACTGAGCTGTCACGCAGAAATTTCGGCGTGGATACAAATTTTTATCCGCTCGGCTCGTGTACGATGAAATATAATCCGAAGGTATCTGAGCGTATCGCATCATACCCGGCTTTTACACATATTCACCCGTTGTTGGCCCAGCTAAGACAGGGCTGCCTGCTTACTCAGGGAGCACTGCAGGTGCTTTATGAAACCGATATTCTGCTTCGTGAGATTACGGGGATGGCCGGCTTTACTATGCAGCCGATAGCAGGGGCTCACGGTGAATCGACCGGTATTATGATTATGGCTGCATATCATAGAGACAAAGGTAATAAAAAGACGACGGTACTAATCCCTGACAGCGGCCACGGCACAAATCCTGCTTCGGCTGCGATTGCAGGTTTCAAGGTCAAATCAATTCCGACGGATGATAAAGGCGTGATGTGTCTCGAATCTTTTAAAAAGGCAATTGGTGATGAGGTTGCAGGACTTATGCTTACCTGCCCGAATACGCTCGGTATTTTTAATCCTCATATAAAAGAGATTTGTGATTTAATCCATAGTGTCGATGGTATAGCTTATTATGACGGTGCGAATATGAATGCTATAATCGGCAAAGCCAGGCCGGGTGACTTCGGTTTTGACATCGTTCATCTTAATCTGCACAAGACGTTTGCCACACCGCACGGCGGAGGCGGTCCCGGTGCCGGGCCGGTAGGCGTTACCAAGGAACTGCTCGATTTTCTGCCAATCCCAATCATCGTAAAAAAAGAAGATGGCACTTACGCACTTGACTTTGACAGGCCGAAATCTATAGGCCATATTGCACCTTTTTATGGAAACTTCGCTGTGGTCTTAAAGGCCTATGTATATATGCTGATGCAGGGCGCCGAAGGCCTGGCAAGAGTTGCAGAAAATGCAGTGCTTAACGCCAATTACATAAGAGAAAAGTTAAAACAATATTATGATATCGCCTTCGATTGTATATGCAAGCACGAATGCGTTTTCAAGCCTACAAAGAAGATGCTTGATAATGGCGTTCATACAGTTGATATTGCAAAGGCCCTTATCGACAGGGGCTTTCACCCGCCGACTATATATTTTCCTATAATAGTCAATGAAGCAATAATGATTGAGCCTACCGAAACGGAAGGCAAAGAGACGCTCGACGCTTTTATTGAGGCTATGATTGAGATTGCAAGACTTGCCGAGACCAAGCCGGAAAAGGTAAAGGCGGCACCTGTGACAACGCCCGTAAGCAGACCCGACGAGACAACCGCCGCAAAACAGCTCAATATCGCCAGC
>CAYLMG010000077.1:0-8711 GCA_964384565.1 uncultured Pirellulales bacterium
GAGGCTGCTGCACAAGTCGTGGATTCGTGCGGTGATTAAGCGAGCTTACTTTCTGCTGCCCCCATTGATTCGGAACAGCAGATTTGTAGAAAACCTCAAGAACCGTTTCAAAAGCAAAGAGATAATTAATTAATCCTGCGACAGAAAATGCATCATTGATATCTAATCGTTCGCAAAAAGATACGCTGGAAAGATATAAATATGATTGATATTTTGCTGGCGACATATAATGGCTGGAAATATTTAAGGGAACAGATAGATTCTATCCTGGCCCAGTCATGTCAGGATTGGCAACTACTGATACGCGACGATGGCTCCGATGATGACACATTAAGTATTATAAAAGATTATGTGGGGAGATATCCGGATAGAATTAAGTTGGTCGAAGATAATAACGGCCATCTTGGAACGAGTTTAAATTTCCAGCGTTTATTAGAAAATTCGGTTTCTGAATATATCATGTTTAGTGATCAGGATGATGTCTGGCTGCCCAATAAAATAGAATTAACCATGAATTTAATGAAAGCCACTGAAAAAGCGTGTCCGAACAAACCAATATTAGTGCATACCGATTTAAAAGTGGTGGATTCCCAATTAAAAACAATTGCTAATTCAATGTGGCAATATCAGGGAACTTCCCCTGAGACGGGCAACGATTTAAATAAGGTTGTGCTTCAGAATGTGGCCACCGGTTGTACTATGATGATAAATAGAAAAGCTAAAGCGGTTTCGCTGCCTATACCGAAGGAAGCTGTAATGCATGATTGGTGGATTGTTATCAGTGTGGCAAAGCACGGAAAAATTGTCTATGTTTCAGACCAACTTGTTTTGCACCGGCAACATCCAAATAATACAGTAGGAGCGAAGAAGACACTAAGACAAGATATTATGGGCTTTTTTAAAAATTTATCTTCGTTGAAAAAAAGGATTATGAAACATTACTGTATGGTAAAAAAACATAATCCAGATACGGCTTTTTTGCCTTTTGTTTTAAAAAAGATTGTACGCAAAATCCCTCAGATGTATAGATGAATTTCCGGTTGAGTTGCCTATACACAAAAAGATATAAACCGGAAGAATAACGATTATTTAGTTGAACATACTATTTGCAAGTTAAAGGGCCGGGATTAAAAAAGTGGTTACCGTTATTATTTTGACATACAATACTGGTCAACGTTTTCCTGGTTTATTAGATAGTCTGCAAACGCAGACTTTAAAACCTGCTCAAATTATAATAATTGATTCTGAGTCCAGCGACAAAACACCGGAGCTTGCCGAAAGCAGAAATTGCAAAGTAATAAGAATTCAAAAAAACAAATTTGACCATGGCACAACAAGAAATTTAGCAGCTCAGAATATCGAAAGTGAGTTCATGGTATTTCTTACCCAAGATGCCATTCCAACCGATGAGCATATGATCAATGAGTTAATAAAGCCTATGCAGGCCGACCCAAACATAGCTGTATGTTATGGCCGTCAAATGCCCAGACCCAACGCAAGGTCGCTGGAGCGCTTCGCACGGGAGTTTAACTATCCCGAACAGTCTATTCTAAAAACCAAAAATGATATTGAAACTCTTGGCTTGAAAACCTTTTTTTGCTCGAATGTTTGCGCTGCAATTCGTCGCTCTATTTTTAATAAGCTCGGTGGCTTCAAGGATAAGGTGATTGTTAATGAGGACATGCTTTTTGCAGCGAAAGCTATTACTCAGGGATATTCTGTTTACTACAATGCAGAAGCCAAAGTTTATCACAGCCACCCTTTTTCATTAATTCAAACGTTAAGACGTTATTTTAATATTGGAAGATTCTTTGCCGAAAACAGGTCAATACTTAAGCAGGCAGAACTCAAAAGCTATAGTAGTGATATGCTAAAGACAGGGGTGAAAAAGTTTTGGAAGCAGCACTCTCCGCATCATATTGCAGCTTTGCTTCTGGAATTTACCATTAAAGCAATTGCTTTCAAGCTCGGTTTCTATTATCAGTTATTGTTTCATCGCAAGCAAAGAAACGGAACTTAAAATATCATCTTGCCTTTTCCTATACTGTACTTTCGCCAAAAGTGATATTTAATTTGGCTGTTGAGGCCGGTGCTAATATATTCTTCGGCGATTATTCGCATAACGCGGCTAAGCGCTTCGGTGACGGCAGGGTAATAACAAATGCCCGGATGGCCCACAAACAGGTTCGAAAGTTCTGTGAGCTCGATTCAACTTCAGAAATGCTCCTCAAACAGGCAATGACCGAATTCGGTCTTTCCGCACGTGTCCACGGTAAAATTTGCAAGGTTGCCCGAAAAATAGCTGATTTGGCAGATGCCGAAAGCATCGAACCTGAACATATCGCCGAGGCAATAAGTTACCGCAAATTAGACAGGAAATTATGAAAGTTTTCCTGCAGAGAAATAGCAACAGAAAAAGCTCTCAACGTTTTTTTAATCCTCTGTTTGAATTTCTTGACAAAATAAATACTGAACCGAAACCTAACAAAAAAACAGCAGCCGGTTCAGGAACAACAACGAACAGTTCAAAAGAATCCAGTGTTCCCGTATCATAAGGAAACTGGTCATAAATACGTAATCGCCAGGTGCCAAAAGTACCCTCGCCATCGAATATATTCAGGCTCTCTCTCGGTCTGAACCGGCCGGTAAAAGGCGCCTCGCCTTCCTCTATCGGTACAAGCGCCTCATCATCAAATATTGTCTCGATATAATTAGGGTCATTAAAAAAATCGTTTATCCCATACCCATTCAAAAAAACAACGGTGCCTTCGGGACTTACCAAAAACAGCTGTAAATCGAAAACATTGCTGTGGGTTACAGTAACCTTAACATCAAGGTCGCAAATATCGTAATGGTCTGGAATATCTATAACGGCGTCAGCCATCCATCCGTAGCTTTCGTCCGGATCTTCCGGGATTCGCAGGTCAAAATCGCCTCCGTAGATATAAACCGGAACCGCATAAACAGGGCAAAACCAACCTGCCGCTGTAAAAATGAATGCAGAAACACAATAAAAAATATTGCGAGCACGCATCATCAATAAACTAAAAAAACGTCTGCTGTTAATCAGGTAAATTCACTCCTCTCGAAAGCAATTATCACCTTACTCCGCGAAAGAACAAGCAAAAAATAAATCTTTTTTAACAATAAAATGGGATTGAAAAACGGATAAAATAAATGTTGAAGCTGACCGCAAACAATGCTCTGATAGCTCAAAGATACATTGACACAGACTCTCGACTCAATATAATGTGATTGCTATAAGCTGTTATTAAATAAAAAGTTACCTGTAAAAAAATCAAAGAACACATCCTATAGTAAACAGGTCTCGCAAAGAAAATATAGTCAGGGATAAAAGTTATGAAGGAATCAAGGATTACCGTAATTTCTTTTCTTATCGCACTCAGCAGCGTTGCAACAGCATCTGCGGATGAAGAATCATCGGTTTGGAGATTGCCGGAGCGCGGCTTTGTCAGCTCCAGACCGGCCGACAGATGGGAACAGGCGTTGATTACTGGTAACGGCAAAATGGGCGCCATGGTTATGGGCACACCGTCAAATGAAACCATTATCCTCAACCGTGCGGGTCTTTTTATGCCCCTGCACAAACCTCTGCCACCGGTAGATACAGCCAGCCATCTTGTTGAAATCCGCAAAATGATAAGTGAAAACCGTTATCAAAAAGCAGCCGACTACGTTGTAGAACTGTCCCACAAGGAAGGATGGGCAGAAAAACGATGGACCGACCCTTATGTACCCGCTTTTGACCTGCTCGTGAATATGAAAACCGAAGGAGAGGTAAAAGGATATATGCGCTCCACAGACTTTCAGACCGGCCAGGCAGCCGTCCGATGGGAAGACGACCGCGGTGAATTTGTGCGCAGGCTTTTCGTATCTCGGCCGGACAATGCAGTCGTTCTTTCGATCACCGGGCCGGGCAAAGGAAAAGTAAATTGCCGGCTTCAGCTGGCACAGCGACCGACCAAAGGACAGGGAGGCTGGGGACCTGAGGAAATGTTCAAAAATGGAACCAAGGACATCTACATCACCGCAGAAGACAACTGGCTTTTCTACCGCAGCAGTTTCCGCCAGAGCTGGCCCGGAAGCCTTCAGGGTTATGAAGGTATTGCTCGTGTCATCGCCAAAAACGGGACATCGAGAACGGAAGGCAATAAGGTTATCGTCACCGATGCCGATGAGGTGCTTCTCTTAATAAGGATTGAACTGACAAAAAATTTTGCAAAATCCGGTATCGAAGAGCTTAAAAATGAACTTGTCAAAATCACAGCCAATTACGATGCTTTACTGAAGCAACACACAAAAGTACACGGTGAAATCTTCAATCGTGTCAGACTCGACATCGGAGGCGGCGTCGACCATAAGCTTACAATTGAGCAGCTTTTTGAACGCTCTGAAGTTGGCAATCTCTCTGTTGCTCTGCTGGAAAAGGAATTCGATGCCTGCCGATATGCAATTCTTTGCAGCAGCGGCGATTATCCGCCGACCCTCCAGGGTATATGGAACGGGACCTGGGGTCCGCCCTGGTCAAGCGATTATACTCAGAATGGAAATCTTCAGTCTGCTCTTGCAAGTGTGCTTTCTGCCAATATGGCCGAATGTATGGACGCGCTTTTCAAATATATGGACTCTCAGATGAACGACTACAGGGAAAATGCCGGACGATTGTACGGTTGTCAGGGCATCCACATTCCATCACGAACCAGCAGTCACGGCCTGAACAATCACTTCGACGGCACCTGGCCGATGACATTCTGGACCGCAGGTGCCGGCTGGAACGCCTCATTCTACTATGACTATTACTTATACACTCGGGATAAAAAGTTTCTCGCCGAAAAGGCTTTACCGTTTATGAAAGAAGCTGCAGCTTTCTACGAAGCTTTCTTATACGAGGGCGAAGACGGAAAATACGTCTTCAACCCATCCTACTCACCGGAAAACAATCCCGCCAACAACCGCTCTCAAGCCTGCATAAACGCCACTATGGATATTGCTGTTGCCAAAGAACTTTTTAGCAATCTGATAGCGGCCTGTGAAGAGCTCAAGACGGATTCCGAAAAGGTCAGGCAATGGAAAGCCATGCTGGCCAAAATGCCGGACTATATGATAAACGAAGACGGCGCCGTCAGGGAATGGACAACGCCGCTGCTCGAAGACAACTATGCTCATCGTCACTGCTCCCACCTTTATGCTTTGTTCAACGGTTTGCCTGAAGAGATAGAAAACAATTCTGAACTGCAGCAAGCCTTCAAACGGGCAATCGAACTGCGTATGGTTATCCGCCGAAAGGAAAATGGAGGTGTTCAGGCCTTCGGGCTCGTGCAGCTCGGTCAGGCCTCCACCAGTCTGCGGGACACCGATATGTCTTACGAAATCGTTGACTGGCTGGCAAACAATTACTGGTATCCATCATCTTTGAACACATCGCACAACCCAGCCAGCATCTTCAATGTGGACCTCTGCGGCGGCCTGCCTGCCGTCATAATCAAAATGCTCATCGCCTCCCAGCCGGGCACCCTCGAACTTCTGCCTGCCCTGCCGAAACAATGGCCCTGCGGAAAAATTGAAGGTATCCCCTGTCGCGGCCGCATCCTCGTAAAGAGCCTGGCGTGGGATTCGGACTCGATAACGATAACGCTAAATAGCACCAAAGAACAGCAAGTGTCTCTTAAAGTACAAAAAGAGATTGATAACATTACAGTCATTGATGGAAAAGCTTCGATAAGCAAGTTCAAATCCGGTGATAAAAGCTGTCTCGTTTCACTTCCGCAAGCCCAGGAGGTGACATTGCAAATTGCGCGCACTGTTATTGATTAAAAAGACCTTTTTAAAAATCGGACAACGTTGATGGTCGTCTATTCCACTTCGACGACCGAATTAAACCCTCCGAAAGGATTCAGCTCAGTGCGCTCATTATAAGGGTCTTGTTGCCAATGCCCGTCAACAACGAGACGATATTGATGCTTTCCGGGCGGCAGAGCCAGTTGCGTCTGCCAGATGCCGCTGTCGCCGACCTTCTGCATCTCGGTCTTTTCCGGCTGCCAGTTGTTGAAGTCACCGGCAATCTGAACTTTGCTGGCACGAGGATAAAGAGTTACAAAAACCACCGCAGCATTCATCTGGCTGACTCCGTAATAATCCGAAAGCTTCTCTTCGGTACTGACAGGGACAGCCGGCGTCTCTCCCTCAACCTCGATAATCTCTTCAGCAGGTTTTGAGACCTCTGCAGATTCAAACGATTCAGATTCACCTTGTTTCTCAGCCCCACTGGCAGGCGAGCCGGTTAAGACGGGTTTTATTATAGCGACCGGCTCAGTCTGGGCAGGTGATTTTTCCTTCACCGCCGGTTTATCAACAACCGGCTTCTCTACTGCCGCAGCAGGTTTCGTAGAGCTCAGCAGCTCATCTGCACTACTGCTGATATCATCGAGCTGGCTCGACAAAGAGTTAACAAGCTCACGCCGCTGCTGCATACTCTCACAAGCGACAACCTCCTCAGCCAACGCAATAAAATCGCAGCGCCCCTTACTGGCAGGGTCATACTCACCTATCGGCTGACCGAAACTGGCAGCTTCTTTTAACTTCGTATTGAAATTCACTATCGTCTTGAACATTCTTTCGCCAAAGCAGGACCTCAGCTCAGCCATAATTTCCCGCGCCATCTTTGTCCTTATATCATACATACTCGCAACAACTCTGACGTTAATCTGCTGACCGCATCGCTCACATAAAATGTTCAGCGTCTCAAGCTGCTTGCTCAGCCCGTGCAATGAAAAGTATCCGGTCTCTACCGGCACAACGACATCAGTAGCTGCTCTAAGCGCGTTGAAAGTCAAAAGCCCCACCGCCGGCGGGCAATCAACCACCACATACTCAAACACTCCTTTAAGTTCACCAAGAACGTCCCTCAAACAGCCTTCACGCTCGCTAACACCCGCCATCTGCTGCTCGAATGCCGACAAGTCTATACTCCCCGGAGCCAAATCCAGCCTGTCGCTAATCTGCCAGAGTATCTCGGTCAGCTTAATAGGCTCGTTTCTGCTTTTACTTATCAGAACATCGTAAATGCTCTGCTCAATCTGCTCTTCGGGAACAGCAAGCCCAACGGCACAATGTGACTGCGGGTCCATATCAACCAGAAGTGTCTTCTTGTCGAGCTCAGCGAGCGCACTGGCCAGGTTGATTGATATAGTAGTCTTGCCGCATCCTCCTTTTTGATTAACAACCGCTATTGTTCTCATAGCTTTTCTCCCGCTCTGAGGGCCCATCCTGTGAGCTCTCACAAAACAGAAACACCTCACAACAGCCCAAAAAAGGCCTTTTTAAGCCGTTCGTCTGTTATAAAATGTAGATAGACTTAACATTCTATTCGGCAACAAACCACAAAAACCTTTACTTTTTATAGGACTGGCCGATAAAAAACACCTGTATCAATATAAAAATCGTATATTTTGCCCTCTCGCATACGTCTTAAAAACAAACAATAAAAAACATCCGGCCTATAAAAAAAAATGCCGCTCTCATCTGCATTGAGAGTGGCATCTTCTGTTAACAACGGGATTTTTTTCGTCTTGGCTATTGGCCTTTTACTTTAACCTTAACGGCTTTGCTCCTCTCAGCCTTCGGCAACTTTATCGAAAGTACTCCGTCTTTGCAAACGGCTCCAACCTTGTCGGTCTCCACATCGGCAGGCAGAGTCAGCTCACGTCTAAAGCTGCCATAAGACCTCTCGATATGATAGTAGCCTTTCTCTTTTTTCTCCTGCTGCTGTTTCTTCTCACCGGTAATGCTTAGGGTGTTGCCGTGTACAGCTATATCAACGTCTTCTGCCTTGCATCCGGGCACTTCCGCTGTTACAACAACTTCATTCTCGTCCTCGGAAACATCCATTGCAGGCCACACCCTGCTTTCGAGCGCCGTTGTAGGCCAACTGCCGAAAAATGAATTGAACAAATCGTCCATCTCCCTGTGAAGAGAGGCCAAATCGCCTCTTTCCCTTTTTCTATAAGGTATCAGCGACATAATAAACACCTCCTTTCAATCCAACCGTTTTGAAACTATTTCCACTTTTCAGTATCAAATAATTATTCGCAAACCTCGTACCAAATCACTAAAAACAGCGATTTCCGCTCAAAAAACAGGACACTACCCCAAAAAGGAGCATTTGGAAGGTGCTTGTAGCTGCCAAAATGGCAACCTGACGGTCTGAAAAAACTTAAAAAATATCTATAGACACAGTGTATACCTATTCAGCATTCACCAGCTCTTTAATCGAGGGCATAGAGCTGAATAGACCGAATTCCTGCTCAAAAGTTTGAACTATCTTCGAGATATTTTCTAACGTAATCTAAAAATTCCGATGCGTAAGAGCCGTTTGCAATCCTGTGGTCCACAGCGATAGTCAAACTCATCTGCTTTCTTATAACAAAGCCGCCGTCATCCGGTACCGGCAGCTCATTTATCCGGCCAACACCGATAATGCTGCACTGACCGGGAACAACTATCGGAATAAACGAATCAACACCGAAAGAGCCGAGGTTACTTATTGTAATACAGGCATCCTCAAGGTCTTCGGGGCTGAGCTTATGCCGTTGTGCTTTCTCAACAAGCCTTAGTCTGTCACCGGCAATTTCACCAACGCTTTTCCTATCAGCCTGTTTTACCACAGGAACATACAAAACATCGGATACGGA
>CAYLMG010000078.1:0-8570 GCA_964384565.1 uncultured Pirellulales bacterium
CGCCGTGAAAAAATAGCGTCTGAACATCAGTATTCTCACCCTAATTTTTAATGAGCCTCCTTAGCTGATAATTCGCAAAAAGGAAACACCAAAACATACTCTTTCCTCCCTTTTTGTTTATATATATTATACCTGAAATAGGTGTCATTTTCAAGGAAATTTAAACCTCGATACAGCCTGTTTTCAAACGTTATATGGGTATTTTCGAGTGTTATGCAAAAACTGCGGCTTTTTTAACTATTTTTTAATAATTTAAACGATGATATACAAAAAACAAAAATTGCCGCACAATAATGAGAGATGTCCTTCATCTATCTATTTATGGTGAATCAACGATATCAACCTCAATAGCCGGCAGAGCTTTAACATTACCCACATCATCATAAGCCACAGCACTTAAGTAGTAATGGCCCGTTGTATAATCAGTCCAGATATAAGCCCACCAGCCGTTGACACCTTCAATATCCTCAGCAAGCATCTCGCCGTTCGCAAAGATGTCCACCTTCACAACATCACCCATAAAACTTCTCGTTCGGAGCAATATGGCAATATTCATACCGTAAGGAATAACTTCGCCACCCTCCAGAGATATTATATTTATAACAACCGGCTTGTGTTCCTGCCAATAGCCCCCAAAGACTGCAAAATCAAGAAAATCAACCACGTCGTCCGAATAAATATCTGCTCTCAAATCAAGGCCTTCTGTCAGCCAGCTACCGGCAAAAAATTCAACGTCCCCGACGTCGACGAAACCATTGCAGGTAAAATCTCCCGGAAGGTCGTTATCTAAAACCAAAACCTTTGCAGATGAAGGCTCGCTTACAAAATAGTCATTACCATCGACAAGGTCGAAAACAAGGATTTTATCGTTTTCTATATCATTGTCATCGACAGCAGTCACCGTTAATGTAGCCGTAGTATAGCCGTTCTGAATAACAACAACATTGCTGTCCGGTGTTAACATAAAATCCTCACCGCGCTCGGCCGTCCCGCTTAATTGAAAACCAACTTCCAGCTCACCTAATGCCGAATTTCTCTTTATCTCAATTGTTGCTGTATCAGAACCGCCCTCACAGACAACAAAATCTATCGACTTGGCTGTAACGTTATTTTCCCTCGGTGATATTTCAAGGGCCGGGTCTCCCTGAAGATTCATAACGTAAAAAGTCCACCGTTCCCAGGGATTACCCATATTGCAGGCAAGCTTATGCTCATAAAAAATCTCCGCTATATTAGTAAGCTGTTGCTCAGTGACAAGACGCAGAAACTGCTCGTTAAGCTCCTGCGCAATACCCCCCCAGTTCACCCGGCTGTTGCCCATATAGACAATTGCCCCGCCGTTCGGATTGCGAAGAAGAGCCTCGCTGAAACAGGGCTCTCTGATATCGAAACCGCCCGTAAGACAGGCACCGGTATGCCAGAAATTAGTCGGGCCGGACAAATCATCCGCATAATAATATTGAAAACTGCCTCCAAAATTCAGTCCGCTTGTACTGCCGTGAGAAAAATGATGAACAATATTCCAGCCTTCACTAAGCCGGCTGATAATAGCTGATGAGGGGACAGTATAAACCGACGTCGGCACGCTTGAGCCGTCGTTATCCCACGAATTAATCGTATCAAAAAGCAGTTTAACCTGTGATACCGGCCAGTCGTTGCCGCAGACCAGGTCCCGGTAATCTTCACGTCCCCATTTTTCGGAATCACTAACAATCGGATGATAGTCGTCTCGAAAACCGATATGGCCGTCACATACCGAACCGCTCGGCCGTGCGCTGCCTTCATATCTATTCCATCCTTCCCAGCCGCCGACTAAAATTTTACGCGCGAGATATTCATCCTGAGCATAGTCATAACCGAGCACCTTATTGATATAAGCCGAAGCCTGGCTCGTTGTGCGGACGGGAATCCGGCCAACGTAAACATCGGCGTATACATCGTACTCATCATGAGTCGGGTTGCCCCCAACATCAACCTCGCCGTAAACACCATCGTTATCCCAGTGGTCCCAGGTGCCGTCAAGACCGGCATAGTACATATCGCAGGGCAAATCCGTAACCGCAGGGTCATCGTATATCTTGATATAACAATCACGGTCGGGTACTTTCGTATCGTCACCGCCGAGAACAACAAAAGTGGTTCCGTAATTATTCACATAATCAATTATGCAGTTGCGAATTCTCATTTGAACATCATCGCCGGTATAGTTCGAATTAATATACTCGGTGCTCAAAACAAGAGAATCAAAGCCATTGGACAGGTACCGGTAGTCCGCCAGAGTCTGGAAAGTAGTAACAAAACTCTGCGGCGTTATAATCAGATAATCAACCTCACCTTCCCCGGGCGGATTAACATCAAGAGTCGAAACGCCCGACTCATCGAGCTGCAATAAGCTCTCATCTGACATACCCAGGTTGCCGACCGAGCCTAACTGGGGTGCGGCATCTGCGAAATCGGGATTAACAACAATTTTTTTAACTGCCTGCTCGAAAATTCTGCTGCCGTGTCTCGGCACAACTACCTTCTTTTCGGAGAGGGTATATTTAACCGTTACGACAATTTCGGTTGCCAGATAGAGCCGCCTTCGGGCAGGAAGATATCTAAGAGGACAAAGTTTTATCTGGGCAATGTGCCAGCCGCGCATCTTCTGAGTGCCGCTGATTAAAAATCCGACATCGGATGGAAAAATTTCTGAACTTGAATAAACATCCAAATCAGGCTCCACCCATTTCGGCTGCCCGGTCGAGCTGACCTGCCTGGGAGGCTGAACAGGATAAGGATAAATATCTTCAGCAACTAAAATCTCGCTGGCCGAGGTTTCCAGCTCGACAACCTCCGCACCGGACGGCAAAAGAATATTGACATTTTTTTCAGGAAGCTCCGGTTTGCCAGGCATGCTTTGAGTAATCCTTGTCCCCTTAAGCCTTATTTTCTCATATTCACCTTCCTTCTCGATGCCGATATCTTCCGGCCCGAACGTAAAGGATTTGGTGAGTGACTTTACATCTTTCGTATCGGGATTGCTTGTCTTAGAATAAACACCGTTAATGCAAAAACCAGACAGTAAGTAACAAAATATTAAAATAAAAATAACCGAGTAGCTGTGATAATCACTCTTTTGGATTGCAGCTCGAATATACATAAAAAAACACCCTTGTTGCTTTATGGATACCTTTCCCGAAAGAAAGTACTAAAAAGGCCTTATTCTCTCCCGCCACAATTTAGTATTATACCAAATATATTGTTCTTTGTAAAGCAATTCTCACATCTATTTCTCTGACAGTAAGCCTGCACTTTACAAACCTGCCGGCTGCCTGTATCATATCGAAAAGCTGCCGATGTAGCTCAATGGTAGAGCACGGCTTTCGTAAAGCCGGGGTTGAGGGTTCGACTCCCTCCATCGGCTGTTAAAAAATCAAAATTTCAAAATTTCTATGCTCTGCAATTCAAGCTCTGAAACAGAAAGAAAATTTTTGAAATCAAAAAGCTTAAAGAAATATTTAATAGCAATTATCATTTTCAGCGTCATCTGCGCGCTAACCTCTTTCTTTGCGCCCCCTGCCAGCCGAGGCCTGTGGTATAGCATAATCCCGCCCGTCCTTGCCATACTGCTTGCCTTTGTCACTCACAATGTCCTGCTCAGTCTGGGAACAGCTATAATCGTTGGCGGTCTGCTCTCACAGGCTAAAGCTTACACCTCAAATCCCCTCGCAATTTTCACAGCTATGAAAACAGCCGCTACATTCGTAACAGGCTCGGTCACAAGCATAGAGAACCTCTGGATTCTCAGCTTCGTTGTTCTTATCTTCATTATGTTAAAAATCCTTATCGTCAGCGGCGGTTTTAACGGCCTGGTCAGACTGACTGCAAAAATAGTCACGGGCAAAAAAACCGCTCAGCTTGTCACCGCTCTACTCGGCGTCTGCTTCTTCATAGACGATTATGCCAATGCAATTATCGTCGGCTCGGCAATGAGACCCATCACCGACCGCTTTCGTATCAGCCGTGAAAAACTGGCCTTTATCGTTGACGCAACCAGTGCACCGGTTACAGGCCTGGCTGTAATAAGCACCTGGATCGCCACCGAAGTCAGCCTCTTCGAAACTGTCGCAAACGAGCTTGGCATTAACAAAAGCGGCTACTCTATGTTCTTCGATGCAATCCGGTTCAGGTTCTATTGCGTGATGATGCTCATCTTTATGTTTCTGCATATTCTGATGAACATTGATTTCGGCCCGATGAAAACCGCAGAAAAAAATGCGGATTCCAGCGGCAATTTCGATAATCAAAAAAATAATACCAACAGCATCTCTTCTGATGTAACAGGACTACAAAGAATGGGAAAGCCTATCAGCGCAATTGTCCCCATCGTCGGTTTATTGATATTCCACATAACTGCGCTCTGGATAGGAGGAGGCGGCTTGGAAAAAATCTCAACCGGCCTGTCGCCTCTGAGCCTCGCCTACTGGCGGCAGACTATCTCAGATGCAGACAGTACAAAGATATTGGCCTTCTCATCAACATTCGGCATCTGCCTGGCTGCCGTTTTTGCACTCTTCGTCGAAAAAATAAAAATTACCGCTATTCTCAAAGCTGCACTGGCAAGCCTCAAAAACAGCTACCTGCCAGTATCGATTCTAATACTGGCCTGGTCGCTGAAAAAGGCCTGCGACCTGCTGGGTACAGGCGATTTTCTCGTCTCGATACTCGCAGACAACATCCCCCCTCTATTTTTTCCCGCTCTTGTTTTCTTCGTCGCCTCTATCACAAGTTTTGCAACAGGGACAAGCTGGGGGACAATGGCTATACTTATTCCAACAGCGATTCCCGTCGCTTTCGCTCTCGACGGAAATTCTTACGGCCTGACCACGATGATTTCCCTCGGTGCTGTACTCGACGGTGCCATTTTCGGTGACCACTGCTCGCCTATCTCTGACACCACCATTCTAAGCTCAATCTCAAGCCGATGCGAACTCATCCAGCACGTCCGCACACAATTGCCTTACAGCCTGTCCATAGCAGCTCTTGCCTTTTTGTGTGGCTACCTGCCCGCAGCTCTGGGCCTCAAGTGGATATGGACGATTTTCATAGCCCTAACAATTATGTTCGCTTCTTTAGCCATACTAAAAAAAACAAACAGCAAAATTCCCCTGCAGATTAAATAGCCTTCACAATTTACAAACAAACAAATTAACGCTATTATCAGTAAAAGATAACAAGGTAAAAAACTATGACAACCAGCCAAAAATATATATCTTTGCAAAAAGTCTTAAAAAAGCTCAACAGAGTTGTCGTAGCTTATTCCGGCGGTGTGGACAGCACATTTCTGTTAAAAGTTTCCCTCGATACACTCGGCACTAAAAACGTTCTCGCCTGCATAGCTACCGGGCCCTCACTTCCCGAAAGTCAATACAAGCAGGCCTTGAGGATCGCAAAAAAAATCGGTGCGAAAATTTTAACTGTCGAACCAAACGAAATGGATGATTCAAAATTCACCGCCAACAAGCCCGACCGATGCTACCACTGCAAAATTCATCTGATGAAGCTCTTAACCGAAATTGCAAAAGAGAGGGATTTCAATAACGTTATCTGCGGCCATAACTATGACGACAAAGACGACTATCGGCCGGGCCAGCTCGCAATAAAAAAATATAAAATCGAATGCCCCCTTGAAGATGTGAAAATGACAAAAAACGATATCCGCAAACTGAGCAGAAAGCTAAAACTCCCTACCGCAAATTTGCCTGCCTCGCCCTGTCTTGCCTCGCGAATAAGTTATAACCTGCCCATCACGGAGAAAAGACTAAAACAAATCGAGCAGGCTGAGGATTTTTTAAAAAAGCTCGGCCTTGAGGAATTTCGCGTCCGCCATCACGACACAATCGCCAGAATTGAAGTCCACCCCGAAGATTTCAACAAAATTATAAAAAAAACCAACCGCTCGAAGTTAATCAAAAAAATCAAATCTCTCGGCTTCAAATATGTAACAATCGATTTACAGGGCTTCCGCACCGGCTCGTTGAATGAGACACTGAACCTCAAATAAATTGATTTACACCAGCTGTTTTGCCAAAGCTGCGGCGCCGATTATTCCAGAGTCCTCGCCCAGAGTCGCAAAGCAAATCTCGACCGCTTCTTTTTTCAGCTTCCATATCTGCCGATTGAAATAATCCTTAATCTTGTTCAACAGTATGTCACCTGCATTAATCATTCCGCCCGAAAAGACTATTTTTTTCGGCTCGGTCGTATGCAGCATATTAATACAAAGAATCGCAAGCACATTGGCAGTCTCATCGGTGATTTTCTTCGCAAGAGCATCACCTTTTTTCAGATGCTCGTAAACATCCTTGCAGCTTATATCACCTTTTTCTTCAAGCACCTTCTTAAGGCTCGATTCCTCACCCGCCTGAACCGCTTCTGCCGCCCTTTTAGCCGTCGAGCTCGCCGATGCGTAGGCCTCGGCGCAGCCTTTCTGGCCGCAATTGCACAACCTTCCGCCCGGGTAAATTATGATATGGCCCAGCTCAGCACCATTGCCTCCGGCCCCCTGTATTAATTTACCATCGCTGATAATCCCGCCTCCGATTCCCGTACCCAGCGTAAAAAACACCATATCATTGACATCTTTGCCCGCCCCTGCGGTAAATTCACCGAAGCAGGCGACATTGGCATCATTGTCAAATGCAACAGGACAATCAAGAGCGTCACTCACCATCTGCCTGATGGGGACATTTTTGAATGTAGGCATATTTGTCGAATTGATTATTATACCTTTCTTGTAGTCAGCCGGCCCAGGTGTCCCTATACCCGCCGCTGCGATATCTTCTGGATTAAAACCCGCCTCTTTGACAAGGCCGATGATTGCTTCAGTCATTCGCTCAACGACAACCGCCGGCCCCATATCCGCTTCGGTCGCTACCGATACCTTGCGTAAAAGATTAAGCTCGCCATCGAAGCAGCCGACCTTGATATTCGTCCCGCCCAAATCAATGCCAATAAGTATCTCGCTCATCCGCAACTCAAAATTCATCCCGTAGACTAAAAACTAAAGACTCAAAACCAAAGACTATTCAGGATACCCGTCGGGAAACTTATTATGCCACTTCCACGCCGTCTCAACGATACTTTCGAGGCCAGGGTATTTTCTCTGCCAGCCAAGCTGTTGCTCTGCCTTACTCGCATCGCTGGTCAAGACCGGCGGGTCTCCGGGCCTTCTGTCGGCCTCAACAATCTTAAAGTCCTTTCCCGAAACTTTTCGAACCGTATCTATAACTTCGCGAACCGAATAACCCCTGCCGTTGCCGAGATTATAAATCAGCTCTCTCGACTCTCCGAGCATTTCAAGCGCAAGCAAATGCGCACGGCACAAATCCTCAACATGAATATAGTCCCTCACACATGTCCCGTCAGGTGTATCGTAATCGGTACCGAAAATTCTCACACTGTCACGCTTGCCCATCGCAGCAAAAATTATCAGCGGTATAAGATGCGATTCCGGTCGATGGTCTTCGCCGAGGCTGCAGTCAAAACCGGCACCAGCCGCATTAAAATATCTAAGAGATGCATACCGAAGTTTTCCAGCCCTGCTCTGCCAGTGACACATCTGCTCACAGCAAAGCTTCGTCTGACCATACGGATTAATAGGCTGCGTCGGCAAATCCTCGGTAATAGGCACTTTCTTCGGCATACCGTAAACAGCCGCTGTGCTGCTGAACACAAACTTCTCGACGCCCGTTGCCTCCATCGCCTCAAAAAGCATCCGAGTGCCACACACGTTATTACGATAATAACTCAAAGGCTTTTCAGCAGATTCAGCCACATCAATAGATGCCGCAAAGTGCATAACAGCTTCAATCTCAAATCTGTTCAGCGTTACAACAAGCAGCTCATAATCTTCTAAATTGCCATTGACAAATTTTATACCCTTAACAGCCGCCTTATGTCCCTTGCTCAGATTGTCATAAACGACCGGCTCCAGCCCCTCAGCCGCAAGCATCGCAGCCATATTGCTGCCGATATAGCCCGCACCGCCGCAAACTAATACTCTCATTGTACCCTTTCTATTGTTTAGCAACTTTCTTTTCAATCCGGTGTAAAATTGCGGTTGCGAGCTCCTCATCGTTGCCCAGTTCAATCCACTGCTTCTGCTCCGCCTCAGGCTCCAGCTTCAATACCGAGGTTCTCATCCTCTGGCCCGTAATCCTGTCATATTTAATACCGACTCCTTTTTCTGCAGGCTCGGACAGACTAAGCCTCTCGACCCTGACTCGGCAATTGATGCAAACCTCCTGGGGCTCTTCATCCATTCTCAACTCGACTGTTCTGCGAATGCTGTGCAGATTAGCCTCGGCATTGTTCAAAGAGCCCACATTATCTTTTCGCCAGAACTCAAAAAACTGCCCACCTGCCAGAGGCCTGCTCAGCACATAGCCCAGCTCAGGCTCAGCCTTCGTTACCGTAAAATTCATATCGCGCAGAACCTCTTCCGATACCTCGACCGCCTTAGCTCTGTCGAGACCGCTCAGGCAAATCCGCTCAACATTCTTTACCTGAGCCTGCTGACCACAACC